>DATFEG010000149.1:0-16768 GCA_035251445.1 Gemmatimonadales bacterium
GGAATCGCGTGTCGACATGATGAGACTCATCTCCTTGCTTGTGCTGGCAGACTTGGCCGCATGTGCAACAACCGGATCGACCTATCGCAGCGGCGTGGGCGACAAACTCCTCCAGCATCCGCCGTTCTACGCGGGGGCGACGCCTCAATCCACAGATACGGGTCGCATCGCTCATTTCCCGATCGCATATCAAGCCGGCAGCACGCAACCTCCCATGTTCGAGCCCGGCAACGCCGCCGGCAGTCCGATTGCCATGCTGCTCGCGGATATGAATGCCTACCTTGACTCGCTGGGCCTGACGACACGAGTGTCCGGCGCGCTTCCCAAAGGGACGCCGCCGGATGTGCGCTTCAGCTGCGAGACTCCACCAGCCGGTCCGGACGATGAATGTGCGACAGGCGACGGCGCGCTCGGGCGCGATGACATCGTCATGAAGCTGGCCGCGGGACGGCCGTCCGCCGACTGGATCACGAATGCGGCAACGGCAATGGACGGTGCCGGCGCGTCGACAGCGCTAGTCGTCACACTGGAGATCGGCCAGTACCGAGTTCGCCAAAGAGGCCTGCGCGGCGATAAGGAGGTCGAGCTGGGTACGGGGCACGTCGCGTCGGTCCCCTGGCTCACCTCTCTCGAGACACCAGTTTCAGTGCTGCAACTGACTGGCGCGCGCATCACGCGGGACGGGCAAGCTATGCGGATCGGTGCAGAGGGCCTGCTCGCGCGACGCACGAGCCTCCCAATCAGCGCGATCGGCGGTCAGACACTGATCCGCGATGAGGATATCGAGCAGTTGCGCTCGGCGCGGCGCAACGATTTGCCAGACGACCCACTTGTCTGGAAGACGGCACTGCGCGCGTTGGTGCGGGGCTTGACCGGGCGTTAGCAAAAGAAAAAGGCCGCGATGATCGCGGCCCTTCTCAATCCTGTAAACAGTGGAGGGGCGAACTGCAGCCCCGGCGTTACGGAGTGCGGTTCACGCGTTTCGAGTCCTCGGCTCGCTAGGACGTTCTCGCCGATTCTGATTGACTGCGCGGTGAGGGACGTGGACAAGGCAATGGCGGCGGTGAGCCACGTGATCGAGGGGGCGGAGTGAAACGAGTCCACCTCCTGAGACGAGCATCCAAAAGGTGCGAGCGGCTGGGGCAAGCGGCAACTGCAACGGCAGAACGTCGGAGCCATATGCCCCGCCCCGACGTTCTGTCGAGCTTCGGCTTGCCTAACAGCCCACAGTACAGCTCGTCAGCTGAACATCCCCGTCGATGATCATGCCGACACCCTTGGCGAAGGTCTTGAACCCGACGTCACCGTCCAGGGGGTTGAACTCCCGGATCCGCAGCGTCTGGTTGTAAGTCCCGGCGGGCACCTTGACCCGACCACTTCCGGTGATGCGGCCCTCGTCCTCCGCGATCCCCGGCGCGCCTTCCATCTGGAAACGCATCCTCAGGCGTGGGTCCGCCGGCATGATGATTCCGGGGTGGAAGAGGGTGTTCGGGTCGGTGGGGCTGACGTCGCCAGCCCGCCACGAACCGTCGGTTGACGTGCCGCCGCCCGGCAGGTGGATGGTGACATCCTCCCCGAAGTAGCACACCGCTCCGGCGCTGTTTTCGGCAAAGAAGTTTTGCGAGACTTCTACTAGCCCGCCGTTCACCGTCTCGCGCTCCTCGACGACCCGGGTCGTGACATCCCCGATGAGCTGGGTGACGTTGAGCACAGTGACGGTCAGTTGACTGACCTCGCCACCCTGCGCGCCCTCGAACTGCCATTGGCGCCCAGGGTGAATCGGGAAGTACTCGTTCTGCAGTTGCGCTGCCTCTGTCGTGAACGGTTGCCCGAAGGCGCATTCGGCGACGTCGACGTCGATCGCGGCGAGTTGAAAGAACGGTGCCGTGGACGACTCACACGCGGTCGAGAGGATCGCCAGCCCGCATGCCAAGCCGGCGGCGATTCGTGGGGCCTTCTGCATCGTGCCTCCTGTCTGGGCGCACCTCGCTTGGGCTAGTGCCGCGCTCAGCACTGCAGGGGCATCTGCGGTGGCGCGCGCGCGGCGGGGATCGGCACCGATCACCGGCGCCGAGAGCGCGTCCCAACGTTGGGTGTTGAGCGGCAGTGGACGTCGTGACCACAGTCACGCTTTCGTTGTGTAGCGGGATTGGACCTAGCTTGGGGACAGTGAGGCGGGGTCAGCGATGGACGGGCTGCAAACTGCTAATGGAACGAAAAGCCTAGCTGTAGCGTGGCTCCGCCGGAGCGAAACCCGCTCTCCAGCGTAACGTTGCTCCTCTTCAGATCGGATTTGCCGGTGCTCCAGAAAGTCACCGTCGGCGTGAGCGAGAAGTTGCGAGCGACGCGGATATCGTAGCCGGCCCCGAGCAAGACGGCCGCTCTCGGTAACGCCGATGTCGAGCGCCCAGGCGTTTATCTCGGCACCCAACAGGACCTTCTGGCTCGGCGCGCCGCCGAGGCGCAGAAAACCGGTGGGGCCACTGTGATTCTCGGAGGAGCAGCCGTCGCAACTCCAACCGAGATTGCCGGCGCCGAGCCCGAAGCCAATCCAAAAGGCTCTCCGAGTCTGGGGCCGCTGCGCCGCCAGGCTGGTGGAGGCGACGAAGCTGATACCGAGAAGGATCGGAACGAAGAGTCGAGTGCGCGCGAACATGACAGGGGCCCGAGTCAACATGACGTGCTTCTAACTCGGGCGCGCAAGCGGCCTGACGAGGGTCAGCACGCCCGCATCTGACGGCTCAGCCGCGCCACGAACCCGTCGCCGGATCAGGTGATTCAGGCAGCCGATAGGGCGTTGTATCGATCGAAGGAAGCAGGAAGGAATCGAGTGTCGACATGATGAGACTAATCTGCTTGCTTGTGCTGGCAAACTTGGCCGCACGCGCAACAACCGGATCGACGTATCGCAGCGGCGTGGGCGACAAACTCCTCGAGCAACCTCCCATGTTCGAGCCCGCCAACGCAGCCGGCAGTCCGATTGCCCTGCTGCTCGCGGATATGAATGCCTTTTAGAGCAATGTGCGACTGGCGAGGGCGCGCTCGGGCAAGCAATGCGGATCGGTGCAGAGGGCCTGCTCGCGCGACGCACCAGCCTCCCGATCAGCGCGATCGGCGGTCAGACACTGATCCGCGATGAGGATATCGAGCAGTTGCGCTCGGCGCGGCGCAACGATTTGCCAGACGACCCACTTGTCTGGAAGACGGCACTGCGCACGTTGGTGCGGGGCTTGACCGGGCGTTAGCAAAAGAAAAAGGCCGCGATGATCGCGGCCCTTCTCAATCCAATGAGACGAAGGATTAACGGTTTGTGCCGCCACCCTGCCGGCCACCGCGCTCGTAATCCTGATCGCCCTGACCACCACCACCCTGGCGTCCAGGCTGCTGGCCACCACCGCCACCCTGCCGGCCAGGCTCACCCTGACCACCCTGACCGCCCTGACCACCCTGCTTCTCGCGGTCGCCCTGTCCCGGGTTATTGGGATTCGTGCTTCTCACAATGCCTCCAACGAAAAAGGTGTACATCCGACTCTGGCGAACTGCTTCTCGAATGTCACCCGAGGCCGAAGCGAGTCGCATCCATCAAGGGGATGGAAAAAGGATTAATCCACTGTTCGAATTAGGAACGTCACTATGACGTAGTAATCCCATCTTCAGGCGCATGGGCGTGGTCAAGTAGGGGCCTAGGAGCCGACCGGAGGGGCGCTGCCGCCCCTCCGGAATGAGGCGATCTAGGGAAGAAATCCGCGAGCTACGCCGCCGGTGCAAAGGTCTGAGTGGAAATTCACATAAAAGTCCTGAGGATTGGCGAGCAACTCGGCAAGAGCGGCTTCGTGAGTTGCGAAATGCGCCTGGGTCACGAAAATGGCGTTTTGGCGAATATCGATGTGACGTTCTATGAGATTGAGGTCAGTGCCGACGGGATCCGAAAGCCACCAAATCACGGGGCCCGTTGTTGCCGGCGCACTGATATGGTGGATATGTCCAAATCGAATGCTTTCGCCACCCTTATTGTTGAGGATTACTACCGACTCGATCGTACCGTCCTGCAGAACCTTGATCTGCGCGTGCCCTTTCGTCGCCGACACGCACGTCGGGACTTCGAGCTCGGAACGCAGCTGGGTGTTGAACACGATCAGCGGGGCTTGTTCAGTGGCGATGCTGCTGGCGAGAATCGGCGGGTTTTGAGTTTGACCCGTAATTCGATCGGAGTTAGGAGCCGATCCACTGCAACCGGCGACGGCGACGGCAGCGATTACCCTACCCCAGTAACGCATACGGCCCTCCACGGTGTGGGACGACGGATTTCGTCTGGTAGTTGGATTCTACACCGTACACCGTGGATTTTCCCGAGGCGAGGGGAACCGGGGCGCGCGGGTTTAGCATCCGCGCGCGCCGACTTGCCGTCTAGTGATCGCGTCCTTCGCGTCCCTCACGTCCTTCGCGTCCTCCGTCGGTCCTGTCCGCCGGGCAGCCCACGGTACAGCTCGTCAGCTTAACCTCCCCGTCGATGATCATGCCGACGTCCTCGGCGAACGTCTTGAACCCGATGTCACCGTCCAGGGGGTTGAACTCTCGGACCCGCAGTGTTTCGCGGTAGATCCCGGCGGGCACTTTGACCCGATCGCTTTCGACGATCCGGCCCTCGTCCTCCGCGACTCCCGGCGCGCCTTCCATCTGGAAACGCATCCCGACGCGCGGGTTGGCCGGCATGATGACTCCGGGGAAGGACGGGTTGTCGGGGTCGCTGGCGTCGTCGGCCCGCCACGCACCCTCCGTTGACGTGCTGCCGTCCGGCAGGAAGATGGTCACATCCTCCCCGAAATAGCACACCGTGCCTGCGCGGTTTTCGGCATAGAAGTTTCGCGAGACTTCGACTAGCTCGCCGTTCACAGACTCGCGCTCCTCGACAACCCGGGTCGTGACTCCCCCCACGAGCTCCGTCGCGTTGAGCACGGTGACGGTCAGTTGCATGAGCTCGCCGCCTTGCTCGCCCTCGAGCTGCCACTGGCGCCCCGGATGAATCGGGAAGAACTCGTTCTGCAATTGGGCTGCCTCTATCGTGAACGCTTGCCCGAAGGCGCATTCGTCGACGTCGATGTCGCGCCGGGCGACTTGCGAGAACGGTGCTGCCGTGGACGACTCACACGCGGTCGAGAGGATCGCCAGCCCGCCTGTCAGGCCGGCGGCGATTCGTAAGGCCTTCTGCATGGTGCCTCCTGTTTGGGCGAATAGCGCCTCGAATGTCGCCGGGCAGGAACGGCAGTCGCATCCATCAACGGGATGAAAAAAGGCTGAACGCTAGGTGTAGATCAGGAGGCTGAAAACATGGGGGCGGACTGCAAATTGCTTCTACTCCAAGCAGGCCCGGCAGGAATCGAACCTGCAACCCCCGGTTTTGGAGACCGGTGCTCTACCAATTGAGCTACGGACCTAGGTTTTGGTGCTGCTGAAGTTAGCTGGGACGCCTGTTCTGCAAAACCCTCAGACTTTGCAGTTACTTTGCCATTAAATCGCTTGGCCACGGCCGAGGCGAGGTCAGCTTCGTCGATGATGTTGTAACGGTCGAACATGCTGCGCGTCTCCCCGCCGCGCCGGGTAATACTTCGTAGTAACAGTTTCGCGATTCAACAAGCTCGCCTGCCGGTACCTCCGGCGAGCGCAAGCCGCACCCCGTGGTTGCGGGCGACGGCGCTGGCGGGCAGGTTTGGACATGGTCCGTGGCCTGCCCCCGCTCCACCGACTGGTGCTGCTCGTGTCGGGTCTCGTGATCATCGCCGCCGGCCTCCGGGTGGCCGCCAGCCCAGTCAATCTCGTGCTGCTCTCGATGCTCATCGCGGCCACCATCTACCCGATGCCGTTCGCGCTCATGAAGCGCGGCTGGTCCAAGCAGACCGCCGTGCTGGTGACGTTGCTGGCCGTCGTGGTGGGCGGAGTCGCCCTGTTGCTGGTCCTCGCCGCGTCCCTGCGGCGTCTCTCGGCCAACATGCCCGTGTACCAAGAGGCGTTCACGGGCCTCGTGACCCGCGTGAACGCGGCACTGGCCGCGCGCGGCATCGAGGCGAGCGGCACACTCTCGCCCGACCCCCAGCGGGTCATCGCGCTGGCGGGGGGACTCGTGGGCGGGGCGCTTCAAGCGCTCGGCTACGGACTGTTCACCCTCATCCTGGTGACGTTCTTCCTCTTCAGCATGCCGCTGCGCGCTTCGGGCGACGCCCCCAAGGGTTCGCTCGATCACCGCCTCGACGACGTGACCGCGAGCGTGCGGCGCTTCGTCGGCATCAACGGCATCCTGGGCGGCGCGCAGGCCATCGGCGTCCTGCTGGTGATGCTGCTGGTGGGGACCGACGCTCCGGCGGTCTGGACCGTGCTCACGTTCCTGCTGGCGTTCGTGCCGTTCGGCGGCTTGATCGCCGCGATCCCCCCGACGCTGTTGACGCTGCTCGAGGGCGGCGGCGGCCGCGCCGCTCTGCTGTTCGCGGCCTTCGTCGTGGTCAACCTGGTGTCGGACAACATCCTCAAACCCAAGTTCATGGGGTCGGGGTTGGGGATCTCACCCCTGCTCATCATCCTGTCGTTGATGTTGTGGTCGCTGATCCTGGGTCCGATGGGCGCGCTGCTGGCGGTGCCGCTCACCATCGCCGTGATGAAGATCGCCCCGATACTGCTCGAAGAGCAGCCGTCGTAACGCCAGCTGCCAGCTGCGCTCGCGGCACTCATCAGACCCTGCGTCTGTAGCGCGTTGTGAGTGTCGTTGTGATTCTGCTGCAATTCCCGGTCGATCTTCGTTCCGCGAGCCCAAGCTCGAGAATGCCGGCAAGCTGATCGATCAAGCGACCGTCGTGGCAACCGTGAACCCACTCACGGCATGACGCCGATTGACCAGGAGACTACCTTGACACCGTAACCGGCGGCTGCATGGTTACCAAATCATGGCCGCGCCGCCGTATTCCCGTCGCGAGTTTCTGATTCTCAGCTGCGTCGCCGTGTCCTCAGCGATGGACCCGCGCTTCGTATTGCGCAGCTCGGATCGCCATCCCACGCCGCGTCCCGGCATCGACGCATCGAAGGTCCTCAAGGAAAGCGAGATCGATGGCGACAAGGACGTCGTCGCCACATTCAACGAAGTGCGTCAAATCCCCGAGATCGTGGACGGCATCCGGTGTCATTGCGGCTGCGCCGACCACCCGGACTACTACTCGCTGCTGACCTGCTACGAGGGCCCACAGGCCATGGCCCAGCACTGCGAGGAGTGTCAGGGCCATGGTCGATATGCGTTTCGACTACATAAAGCAGGCAAATCACTGAACGAGATTCGCGCTGCCATCGACGACCGCTACGGCTCGTAAGTCATGTCTGAGGAGGGTTGTGTGCGAGCAATCGCGGTCGCATTCGGATTGATCGGCATCAGCGGGACTGCGGTTGCGCTCGACGCCCAAGTCTTGGCGAGCGAGCGAGCGACCGTGTCGCAAACAATCGATGGAACGACCACGACGATTAACTACTCTCGGCCCCGCGCCCGTGGTCGAACCGGGTTGTTCGGCTCGCGGGTGCACTGGGGAGAGATCTGGACGCCGGGCGCTAATGGGGCAACCACGCTCAGCGTGAACAAGGACATCACGCTGGAAGGAAAAGCGGTTCCCAAAGGCAAGTATTCGGTGTGGATTGTGATGGACAAGGGACCGTGGGAAATGGTGCTCGACCGGGATACCACACTGTGGCATACGCAGGGCCCGAAGCAGAGAGCTGGGCAGATCCGCTTTCCCATCACGCGCGAAAAGCGGGCGTTCCTGGAGACACTGACCTGGTGGTTCCCCTACTACACCCCGTCGGGGGGCACGCTCGCGCTCCAATGGGACACCGTCTACGTCTCACTGCACATAACCGTCTCGCCTTCTCACTCGACTGCGGTCGCCCCGAACGTCGCGCGCCGTCTCGTCGGCGTATACCAGGTGACCTTCGAACCCGAGCCGGTGCGGACCGATACGACGCTCAGCGCACCGGACGAAACGGGCGCCCGAGAAGTCACCTTTACCATACGGCAGCAGGACAATGAGCTCCGCGCGGTGATGGACCCGCCGATGTACACAACAGAGGAAGGCTATCGCGACTGGATTGTGCTGCCCACAAAGCGGTCCTGGTTTACCCTCGGCCGAATCCACAAGGGTGAAGTGATCGAGATCTTCGACTTCTTAGAGGTCCAGTTTGACGCCGCGGGCGATGTCTCGAAGGGGTTCGAAATCCGCGCTCAGAACGATAAGCTCATTGCGAAGGGGACGAGACGTACGTCATAGCCGCTTATCGGTTTTCAGGAGGGGTGGCTGACGGGGATTGAACCCGCAACCTCCGGAGCCACAGTCCGGCGCTCTAACCAATTGAGCTACAGCCACCGTAAGTCCAAGACGACAAGAGTGCAAACCTAACTTAGGAGGTGGGAGTTGGGAGGTGGGGCACCATCCCCAGCTCCCGACTCCCAACTCCTAGCTCCTAATCCGGCCAAAAGCTCGACGCAAGTTCGGTCGTCCGCCCGTCGGCCGGAACCGGAGAGCCGTCGACAGACCCAATCTCCACGACGCCGCGCACGGAGTTAGCCAGAAACAGCGAACGGCCCCGCAGGGCCTCCGGTGGCACCTCTTCTTCTCGCACGGGCGTCAGCTCCAGCACACGCTGACGTCCAACGCCTGGGAGAATGCCGAGATCCGCGGCCGGCGTGCACAACGTATCCCCATCCCACCAAAACAGATTCCAGGCGGTCCCCTCGGCGACGAATCCCGCGGCCGTCACGAGTAATGCATCGTCCGCTCCGCTCCGCCGCGCGCGCGACAGCGCCCGGCCGAATTGCTCGCGGCAAGTCGTCTTATGAGGATAAGCGCGATGCAGTTCGTCCGACACGACGACCGAGACGGGGCCCTGATGATTGATATCACGCGTCGTGATCTCGGCGTGTCCGTCGTGCAGCTCGAGGCGGACGACGCGATCGCCTTGCCCGATCGATGCCCGAATGAGATCGACGAGATCGCTCGACGGCGGTGCGAGTCCCAAAGCCGCGATGGACGAATGGAGGCGCTCGAGATGACGGCTGAGCCAGGGAAGACGCCCCCGGCGGGCACGAATGGTCTCTATGAGCCCCAGCTGGGACGGCGCCTCTACGCTCGTCATGCAGAGAAATACTACATTGTGTCCGTCCTTTTCCGGGAGAGGCCCGATGCGGAGCCCCTCAATGGCACGTGTTCTCGCCGCGCTGGCAATCGCCGGCGCCTGCAGCAAATCGACACAGAGTGTGGTACTGGAGCCCACCCCGTCCACCCGCGCCGCATCGACCAGCACGAGCGGCGGCGTACGCCCGAGTACCGCGGCGACTCTCGGCGTTCCACCCGGACACCTGCCTAATCCGGGCGAATGTCGGGTGTGGATCCCCGGCGATCCGCCCGGTCAACAGCCAAAGCCCAAGTCTCGCTCGTGTGGGGGGATCGCGGCGCTCGCTCCCGCCGGGAGCTGGATCATTTATCGCCCGGGCGATGACAGGAAGCACGTGCACGTGCGCCAGGTCGACGCTCAGCGCGCCGGGGTCGTTGTCCGCATTCAGGTCTTCGAGCTCGCGACCAATCGGCTCGTGCGTGAGGAAAAACCATGAGATGGATCGTCGCGGCAGCGATTGTGCTCACCGCCTGTGGTCCGAAACGACCTCCACCGTCATTCGCGCCGGACCCCGGACTCGTCGAGCAGATTCGTGAGATCCGGATGTCTACCAGCACGCGCGCCTGCCCCGGTGAATCGTTTGCCGCCACCTACACGGCTGTTCTCAACGACAGCTCCATCGTCCCGTTCGAGTCACGGTACGACGAGGAGCGCCCGCCGCGACTCCATGTCATCTTCCTCAACCGCACCAGCCCTGATGCCACACCGCTGCAGTCCGGGGGCTGGAGCGCCGCGCATGATCCGCTGGCCACTGCCATCACAGGCTTTCGTTTGAACGTGAGCCTGAACGCGAAGCCCAGCCTGACGACGTCCACCGTCGTGGCACCGGACTACAGCTGCCTGCAACACTCGTTCACGTTCCGCGGCTCTGGTGCCGGGGCGAGCGGCCCACAGGTCACGGTACGACTCGGCATTCTTCGATCACCCTTCTTTGACCGCCTGCTGGTGGCTGGAGTCGAGGTCGAAGAAGCGCCGCCGCGCTACGTGCTCGCTGACGCGCGCGCGGTGCCTCCATCCGACTGGCTCATCGTCGAGTCGCGAGGCTCTCGAGGATCTCGTGGGGCTGACGGAGCGAACGGCGTCGCCGGAACGAATGGACAACCCGGGTGCCCCGGGGGCGCCGGCGGCCCGGGCGGCGCGGGTGGGAACGGCAGCGGCGCTGGTCCGGGGGGTCGCGGCGGGCAGATCACAATCATCGGCCCAGTTGAAGAGCCCTTTCTCGCCGGACTCGTCGAGGCCAGGGTCCCTGGAGGCGAAGGAGGCGAGGGCGGATCGGGTGGCAAGGGCGGCGCGGGAGGCAAGGGTGGCGCGGCCAATCCCGCGAACGATCCCCGCTGCGTGGCCGGCCCGGCAGGCGCGGCAGGCCCGCCCGGGGCCAAGGGACCCGATGGCCGCGACGGTCAGCCCGGCACCCGACCGCAAATAGTCACCGTTCCGATGCGCGATGTTTGGGGACAGCGCGTCCCGCCGTCACTAGCGGATCTGATTGACTATCGGACGCCTTCGCCAGCCAGAAGGTAATGGCGGTAGGGGGCGGTATGCGGCGGTAGGGGGCGGTAGTGGGCGGTAGGGGCTCGGTACCGCCTCCTACCGCCCCCTTCCGCCTCCTACCGGTGTCTTTTCCAGTAGAAGTACCCCGGCAACCCCAGCAGAATCAGACCCGCCCCAATCGCCGAGTCCTTGGGCGTTTCCCTGATCGTATTCGCGACGAGCAAGACCGCAAATACGATGAAAACGAGTGGCGTAACGGGATATCCCCAGGTGCGATACGGTCGCGGCACGTCCGGTGCGATGCGTCGCAACCGAATGACGGCTGCCGCCGAAAGCGCATAGAACACGAACTGCGCAAAGACGACATACGTGGCCAGCTGGTCATACAGTGGCCGAGGTGAGCAGATCGAGACGATGCCCGGTATCGCGAGGCATGTCGGGATCAATGTCAGCGCGCAGGCGATGAGGCCTTGCGTGAGCAGCGCAATCACGGGCGTTGCATAAACGGAATGCACGTGCCCCTGTGATCGAAAGAACATGCCCTGACGCGCCATCGCGTAGGGGATGCGCGCCGCCGTCAGAATGATCCCGTTGTTTGCGCCGAGCGTCGAAATCAGAATCGCGATCACGACGAACAGAGCCCCTGTCGCACCCATCGTCACCTTCGCGGCATCCGAGGCGACCAGCTCCGATCCAGCCATCACCCCGGGCGACAGCACATACACGTACGCGATGCTCACCAGGCTGTAGAGCGCGACGACGATCAGCGTGGACAGAATGATGGAGCGTGGGAGGTTTCGCGCGGGATCGAGGATTTCGCTGCCGACGTACGTGGTTTCGATCCACCCATCGTACGCCCACAGCACCGCGACCATCGCGACACCGAACGGCGCGATCCACTGAGTGAAACCCGACGCGGACCCAAGGGGCTGAAAGTTCGCCACCGATCCGCCCGGCAGCGCGAACGACGTCACGATGAGCGCAACCAGCGCGCCGATCTTGAGCGTCGTGAGAATGTTCTGCGTCGTGGCGCCCAGACGGACACCGCGACAATTGAGCAGCGTCAACGCAATGATCGAGACGATGGCGATGATGCGGATCGCGGTCTCCGACAGCGGCGTGAAAAAGCCGATGTAGCGCGCGAATCCCACTGCGATGGCCGCGATCGACGCGGTGTTGATGACGGCGAAGTTCGCCCAACCATAGATGAAGGCCCAGAGGGTACCGTAGGCCTCGCGCAGATACGCGTATTGGCCCCCGGCCTCGGGATAGGCTGCCGCAAGCTCGGCCACCGAAAGCGCGCCGAGCAGCGACACGAGCCCACCGATGATCCAAACCGCCGTCATGAGCGCGGAGCCGTGCACTGCCGCCGCGACGGTGGCGGGAACGATAAAAATCGCGGACGCGATCATCGTCCCCGCGTTGAGCATGACCGCGTCGAACAACGTCAGCTGACGCTTGAGATCGGGGGCGCCGCTGTTCAGAGGAGCTGGGAGTTAGGAGTTGGGAGGTGGGGCATCATGTTCACAGGAGTTGTTGGGAGCTGGGAGTTGGGAGTTGGGGCCCCATCTCCCAACTCCTATATCCTAACTCCCATCATAACGCTGCGTCGCTATACAAGTCGAGGCGCCATCCCGTCGGCGATCGCAGTGCGCGCGCGAGGTCTACGCGGAAGAGGCCATCCATGATGCTGACACCAAGTCCGACGCTGGCGAGCGGGTTGGCGAGCGACAGGCGATCGCGGGAGTCGGCGCGCGCGACGTCGGAAAACAGCACCAGACGCGCTCCCGGCCAGCGGTTTCCGAGCTCCGCGCGGGCGCGCCAGAACGCGTCGCCGGTGGTGGCCGCGCCATCATAGCCGCGCAGCGTGCCGGGGCCGCCCAGGTACCAGTAGCTCTGGATGGGTACGCGCCCGGTGGAGATTCCTCCCGCCAGTTCGATGGCGCCTGCGACCCGCCGGGTCACCGGCACTGTGGCGCGGAGCGTCGTGCTACCGCGGCCGAAGTCGAACGTCCCTACGACGCCATCGATCGTGACGTCAGTCGACACCATCGTGCGTTCGGGATCGATCCCGCGCTGGGTGCGGAACGTGACCGACGCGCCGAATTGATCGGCGGACTCCGCCGTAATGTTGGGACGAAAGACGTTGAGGTCATTGATCAGATTGGGAATGGAAAAATCGGTGCGCTTGATGGCCACGCGCTGTTGCTCGGCGAAGACTCGAATAGCGAAGGTCTGGGGCAGCGTGATCGCCGGTTTGATCGTCAGCTCCCCGCCCGCCGCGCGGAAATAGTCGCCATCGTCGCGGCCCAGGAACAGCGCATTGAGGGAGTTGCCGATGGCGAGGGAGCGCGCCGTCGGATCGACGGCTGCGAGACGATAATACCCGGTCAGCCGGAACCGCACGTTTCCGGTTTCGCGTAAAGCGCCGCCTTCGACGTCGAGGGTCGCGTCCGTCGTGGCGATGCGACCTATGCCCTCGAGCGTGAGCCGGCCGAGCTCGAGCTGACCTTTGGCTCCGAGCGCCAAACCTTCGATTCGGTTGTAGCGGCCCAATCCCCAGCGCGGCGGCCGCGCGGTGAATTGCCATGGCGCTTGCGGCAGATCGCCTAGCCCTTGCGTCAATTGTTCCATTTCACCGGCGGAAAGCACTGTGTCATTCGGGGAGCCGAAGGGCGGAGGGAGCGACGCGCTGGCGAGCAGCGCCGCCGTGTCGGTCGGGATGTTCACGGTGAATACGTGACACCGGCCGTTGACGCAGCGGCACGAGATTTTCTCACGCTCCTCGCGCTCGTGACACGCGGCCCGCGCGATCGAGTCCTCCGCCGCGGTCGCGACTGGCGGCCGCGGAGCAAGCGGCGCCGCTGTGTCGCCCGTGACTTCGTAGTTGTCGTAGACGCGCTCGTAGCGCATCGGCACCTGTAGTACCGAGCCGGCGGTTGCGACAGCGTCCATTGCGACGACGCGCGGCAACCACCAGCGCCCGGTCCACAGGCCATAATCGATTGTGATGTAGCGAACCTCGATCCGAATCGGCTTGACGAAGCCCGGAATCTTGCCGGCGTCCTCCTCCACATCCTGTTCGAAATCGAATGGCCTCGCCGGACGGATCAATGCCCGCACTACCGCATGGGAGCCTTCATCAATCCAGAACGATCCCGACATCAGCCGAAACTCGAGCCGTCGCGGAATGATCTTCAACTCCCGCAGCCGAATCGTGCGGCCATCGGCAAAAACAATGGCACTCGAATCACCGCCGGCGAAGCGATAGTCAGCTTCGCTGCCTGCAGCGAGCGGGTGCTTGAACTCGATATCCTCACGATGCCTGGTTGAGTCCTGGAGGCTGTCACGCCCCCCCCGTGACCGGCTCTCTCCACCCCAGCCGACGGTCAGACGATCGTCCGCGGGATCGAACACGTAGTCGCCCACGTCCTTCTTCAGATCTTCGGGAAGCTGTGGCTTGGGAACGGCGATGGGCACAGTTTGGCGCGCCCCCACGACTTCGATCAGCGTGACCGAGTCACGGCGCCAGTCGATCCGGAGCGCGAGCTCCCGCCGGTAGAGCATCCGGTCGCGTCGCAACGCGCGGATTCCGACCCCAATGCGCTCGCGCATGGTCGTGCGATAGCTCGTGATGGATCGGTCGATCGTCTCGCGCCGGGATCGCGCGGCCGCCACGAGGCGCCGGGCGTCGACGTCGAGATAGGCGCCAGCGGTATCGCGCGGTGCCGCCGCGCCGGCGGAAGAAGGGGCCTGCCGGGCCGTCGCGGCAAGGACGGCGGTAACGAGAATCAGAAGCATCGCGTAGGGCTCTGTACGAACCTCGGTGAAGGATAAGATTCAAGAATGATCAGCACATACTGGCAGGCGAGTCGCGCACCCCGCTACAGCCTGCTGTTTGCCCTGCCCCTGCTCATCTTCTATGAAGTTCTCGCGGTGCTGGCTCCGGCAGGTCCCCAAGGCATGACCGTCCGCAACGGCGCGGACGTCGCGCTCCAGGCAATCTTTGTCTGGCTCGCGGGCACCTGGGGTCCGCGATTGTTCCTCCTGTGCCTGATCGCGGTGGGTGCGTGGCTCGTTGCCAAAGACCTGCGCGCCAATCGCGCCTCCATCCGCCCGGCGCTACTCGGCGGCATGCTGCTCGAAGCGATCGTCCTGGCTCTGGCCTTCGGTATCGTTGTCGGCGGCCTGACCAGTGCAATTCTCGGCGGACCACCGCCCTTGGCTGTCGGCGCGGCACAGAACATCGATCGAATGACTCTGCTGATGATTTCGCTCGGCGCCGGAATCTACGAGGAGTTGTTGTTCCGGGTGCTGCTCGTCGGAGCGCTCGCCTGGCTCGGTCACAAAGTTCTCGGCTGGCGCCCGCTCGTCGCCGGTGGTGCCGCGACGGTGACGGGGGCATTGATCTTTTCGGCGTTCCACTACATCGGGCCGTTCGGCGACGCCTGGGACATTTACTCGTTTGTGTTTCGTACCATCGCCGGATTGTTTTTCAGCGGCCTCTACCTGCTGCGGGGCTTCGGTGTAACTGCTTGGACTCATGCACTTTATGACGTCTTCCTGCTGCTGCGCTAAAACGGTGCGTGGTACGTAGTGCGTGGTACGTGGTTGTCTCGCCGCGAGTTACGACGCCCCACGCACCACGCACCACGCACCTCTTATCTTGGTGTCCCATGAAACCGGCCTTCATAAAGCTCAGCGCGCTGCTGGGACTCGCCGTGTTGGTTGGCGCTTGCGGGAAAAAGCGGAATCAGCGTGCGGAGGTGGTCGAGTGCAGCTCGATATCACTCGATGCCAAGGGCACGGCACAATGTCTCGTGCAGCTACATCGCTGGACGATCGCCGACGCCCAGCGTGCCGCGACGGCTCGGCACCGTGAGCTCGATTCGATCAAGGACTGGCGCGAAGACTCGGCGTGGGCAATCGAATCGGCAAAGCACAGACGCGACCTGGAGAGCTGTCGCCGCAACCCCGACCAGTTGGGGAACTGCCTGCTCGTCGCCGGCTGGCCACTATCGCGCGTGCGAGAGACCAGCGACTCCCTCTGGAACGCCGAGCTGCCCAAGCATCGCCGCGAGCTGGAGTCGTGCATGAACAAGCGGGATATGAATCTTTCGTCCTGCCTCACGCTCTACCACAAGTGGGAGTCGGACCGGGCGTTGGCGACGGCGGATTCGATCGCACGCGCCCGGCTCGGCGGACGGCGTTAGGGCTGGGTGACGATCCGAAAAACAGCACCCGCGCCCTGATCGGACGTGACAAACAGCGAGCCGTCCGGACCAACGGCGACTCCCGTGGGACGATAGCGCGCGCCGCGCGGCGTGACCTCCGGTCCCGCAAATCCGTCGGCAAATACTTCTGCCGGACCCGTGGCCGCTCCCCGCGCCATCGGCACAAACATCACTTTGTAACCGGCCTGAGGCAGCGGCGCGCGGTTCCAGGAGCCGTGGAACGCGATGAATAACCCGCCCCGATACTTTTGGGGGAAGCGCCGGCCATTGTAGAACGCCATGGCGTTCGGGGCCCAATGTCCCGGGAACGCGACCAGCGGACTCGGCGCCGACTCGCACCGCCCTACCGTCTTGCCGTCTCCGCCGTACTCGGGCTGCAATACATTCTGACGGCGTCGCCAATCGTAGTAGCAATACGGCCACCCGTAGTCGCCCCCTGCTTGGAGCCGGAACACGACTTCGCCCGGCAGCTCGGCGCTCTGGGTTGAGTCGTAGAGCTTCGGCCAATGCTCCGAGAGCTGATCGCGCCCGTGCTGGGCGGCAAAGAGCGAACCGGTGCCGGGATCCACCGCCAATGCGAGAGCATTGCGCAGCCCGGTCGCGAATCGCTGACCGTCCGACTGGGTTTGGCCGCTCCGCCTGGGATCGAACCGCCAGATCCCGCCGGAGATGTCGAGCAGCGGACAGGGATCCTGCCCCGGCGACTCGCGTGTACGCTCTTGCGTCTGACAGGAATTGGATGGCGCGCCGATATTGACGTATAGCTGGCCGTCGGACCCGATGGCGATGCTCTTGGCTGCGTGCGAGCGCCGGTTCGTCAGGCCTTTGACGACGGTGTCGGGAGC
>DATFEG010000153.1:0-36645 GCA_035251445.1 Gemmatimonadales bacterium
GCCACCGTCCCAGCCAGCGTCGTGACGCGAGTCTCGACCAGCGGCGCGAACCCTTCCGGCCGCTCGACTACGGGTGGGGTTGGCAGCCGCAGGATCGAGCGCCCCCCTGCAACGACGGACAGCTCGCCGCCTTCGCCGACGGGCTCATCGGGACCGAGGAACCGAACCTTGGCGGTTCCCTTCCATGAGTGTCCCGGCAGCCTGGCGAAGGCGGGGTACAGCTCGACGGTCAGAGGTGTGCCCTTCAGGTTTTCGGGCACCGATACACTCAGTCGCCCGAACGCGTAGTTCATCGGTTCGTTGCCGCCGCGGAGTTGCTGGCCCGCGGAGTCATACGCGGTAATCGAAAAGTCGGTCATCTCATCCCAGAGGTCGGCGGATAGTTCGATGTCGATTTCGAGCTGTTTCGCCCAGCGCGGCGGCCGCACCTGGAGCGTTTCGGCCGGCTGGCCGCGGCCCGCGATCGCATAGGATCGCTCGGCGCCCACGAGCCGGTGGGCGATCTGTCCGGTCACCGCGTTGGCGGCGCCCGTCACGACACTCGAGGCCTCGAGTGACTGCTGCGCGGCAGCGAGCGCCACCGGCCCGAGATCAGCGCGTACGGTCACGGTGGCCCCCGTCAGCGGGGGCGCCAGCACGTCGAGCTCGTAGACTCCCGGCACCACGTCCTCGGCGCGCACGAGGATGGTTGCCGTGCCGCGCTGCTGTTGGCCGATTTCGATATCCTCCGGCGCCGATCGCGCCGGTTGCCCATTCGGTTCGTACAGGCGAACCGTCGCCTGCTGAGACTGCGAATCGGGCACCGTGACCGTAGCGCGCAGGGTCGCACCAGATGGTGCAACGCGCAGGAAATAGCGTTGCACGGCGGCCGGCGCGATCGTGCGTCGTTCATCGAAGAGTACTTTCGTGGCCAGATCGACCGGCACAATCACAGTGTTGACCAGCGCGAACAGTGGGCCGGCGAGCGTGTCGCGCGGATTGCGCGCTGTGACGGTGCCCACGTACAGGCCCGGTGCAGCGAGCGCGCCGCGCTGATAGGTGACCCTGATCTGCGTCGCGCGCGGCCCGGCACTCACCGTATCATCGGTGACGAGCCACGGCACATCGCTGCTCAGCACAAACTGCGCAGCGCGGCGGCCGGCAAGATGACGGACCGTGAAAGTTTCGACGGTATCCTGCGCGCCGGCGAGTCCATCCCTGCGGAACGCCGCTGAGGCTCCGGTACGCGCGCGCACGCCATAGGTCGATCCTTGATGCCCGGCCGCGAGCCAGGCATAGGCGGTCTGGAGGTCGGGGGACCCGGCCCCTCCGTCGATGACGCGCGCAGCGCTCAGTGGATGCGCCGACACGCGCAGCGCTTGCATGATCTCAGCCGCGCTCGCCTTGCGATTCTCCTGCGCGAGTCCGGATATCAGACAGGCGGCGAGTCCTGCAGCGTGAGGCGCCGCCATGCTCGTCCCGCCCTTGATTTCGTTACCCGTGTCCCAGCGCGGCACGGTCGAATAAGCGACACCGGGTGTCACGAGATCGGGCTTCGCCAATTCGCCGCCCCGCGAGCTGAACCACCCCAGCACGTCGCGGGCCGGGGGCCTCCCCTGCTGCGGCGGCTGCGCGAAGACGCCCGGATAGACGGCCCCAATTGAGAGCGCCAGGTCCGCCGAGCCGGGAAAGCCAACCGTCGACAGCCCCGGCCCATCGTTTCCCGCGCTGATGGTGAAGACCAGGTCTGGATGTGCCAGCAGGAACGCGTCCACGATGGAATCGATGACGGCGCGTCCTTCGTGCTCGTTTCCAACGCCAAAGCTGAGGTTGAGGACCAGGGGGAGATTGCGTTGCGCCGCGTAGCGCGCGGCGTAATCGATCGCGCGCATCATGCTGCCGTGAACCGTGACACCGCCGCGCGCGTTATTGGCGATTTTGAGGCCGATGATCTGGGCGCCGGGCGCGACACCGTGGAATCCCGTCACGTCATACAGGTTGTGGCCCGCAGCGATGCCGGCGACGTGCGTCCCGTGTCCCGACGTGTCGAAGTAGAGGTCGAGGATCGGCACGGCATCCGCCTCGCTGAAATTGGCCACGATGGTCAGCGGTTTCTTGCCGAGGGCGATCATCTCACGCCCCTGGCGGTAGTCGTGCAGCGGCATTTCGTCTTCGAACGAGCCGTTGAGGTTCGAATCGAGAAACGCGACCCAGCCGTCCGTCGCCTTCACCACGACGACGGGGAATTCGTCGGTATTGCGGCCGTTGCCGTTGACGTCCGCCGCCGGCGGCAGCCCCAGTGGAAGCTCCTTGAACGTGCCGCGATACCACGTCGTCGCGGTGGTCAACCGCGCGATCCTGGCCGCCCCCTTCATCTCCGATTCCGTGGGGGCCGCAAACGCGGTGAGCGCAACACGCCCCTCGCCGGAGAAATCGCGCAGCTCGATGACTTTGGGCGCGCCCGTGCTTGTCGTGACGAGTCCCGCCACGGCTGGGTCGACGCCGCTGTCCAGAATTGCGATGACCACTCCTCGCCCGTCGTACGTGGGATGCAGGCCGCGGAACACGTCGACGCCTGTGCTCTTGAGCGGCATCAGGCCGAGCATATACGCGATCGGCGCATCGACCACTGGCTCGGAGGTTCCCGTTTCCGTACGGGTGACGTCCGCTTGCGTCGCGGACACCGTGTTGGGCGTTGTCGGTGTGGGAAGCTGTTTGGGACCGATGGTCTTGGTGCCGCAACCAGCCGCGAGGGCGAGCAACACAAGGGAGAATGGCTTGATCACGTCGTACCCGGCAGAGCGAAGGCCCCGAGATGGGGGCCGGTGAATTCGGTTGACACCTCGAGGAGAAACGCGAGGGTATCGCGGGTTTCCTCGGGGGTGAGGATCGCATCGACAAAACCGCGTGCGCCGGCAAACCGGGCGTCGAGCTGGTGCTCGTAATCGGCCCGCATGGCTTCGACGGACGCGATGTTCTCCGGCTTGGCCGCGTCCCCGCCATATACCGCCTGGACGGCGGACTCACCTTCCATGACGCCCATGCGTCCGGTCGGCCAGGAGACGATGAAATCGGGGTCGAAGCCCTGACCCGCCATCGCATAATAACCGGCGCCGGAAGCGTGATTGACGGTGAGCACCAGCTTGGGCACGGTCGCGGTGGCCATCGCTTCCACAAAACGCGCACCGGCCCGGATGATCCCTGAGTGCTCCGCCTCCGTCCCGACCATGAATCCCGAGACGTCTTGAATGAACAGGAGCGGCAGCCGCTCGCGGTCGGCGTTCTCGATGAAGTACGCCACCTTCTCGGCGCTGTCGGTATAGATGATCCCGCCGATGCGGGGTGCTTCCCCCTTCTGCTTCGGCTTGATCACACCCCGCGAGTTGGCGATCACTGCGACTTGCCGTCCTTCGATTCCGCCGTGGCCACAAATCATCTCCGGCGCGACGTCCGGTTGGAACTCGTCGAGACGTCCTCCATCGAGCAGTGCTTCCAGAAGCGCGCGGACGTCGTAACTCATGCGATGATCGGCGGGGATCAAGTCGTACAGCGCCTTCGTGTCGCGCTTGGGGGCTGGGTGGGTGCGCCGAGGGGGGGGCTGGTGCTGGGGCGGAAGCCGCCCCACGTACTCCCGCATGCGCGCGAGACATTCCTGGTCGTCCTTGGCGCGATAGTGCGCGACGGCGCTCACCCCGGTGTGTGTGCGCGCGCCGCCGAGTGACTCGGCGTCGACCACCTGGCCGGTTGCGCCCTTGACTAGGTTGGGGCCGCCCAGCCCCATGAAGGACGTGCCGTCGACCATGAAGATCACGTCGGACAGCGCCGGCAGATACGCTCCGCCCGCGATGCAGGGGCCCATGACGGCCGCGATCTGCGGGACCTTGAGATAGCGCCGCATGATCGAGTTGTAGTAGAAGATCCTCGCCGCGCCGTATTGACCGGGGAACACACCACCCTGATAGGGCAGATTCACGCCCGCCGAATCGACGAGGTAGATGATCGGGATCCGCTGCCGCATCGCGATCTCCTGCGCGCGCAGGATTTTCTTGATCGTTTCCGGCCACCAGGAGCCGGCCTTAACGGTCGCATCGTTCGCCACGACGACGATGGGACGGCCGGCGACGCGTCCGAGCCCGGTGATGACGCCGGCCGCCGGGGCCTGTCCGTCGTACTGGTCGTAGGCGACGAGCAGACCGATTTCCACCCACGGACCGTCGCGATCGAGCAACGCGGCAATGCGCTCGCGCGCCGTCAGTTTCCCCTGGTCATGCTGTCGCTTGATGCGCTCCGCGCCCCCGCCCTGTTCGAGGCGGGCGCGCAGCTTCTTGTATTCGTCGTTGAGGGACTTGAGACGACTCAACGGCGGTGCGTGGTGCGGGGTGCGTGGCGCGTGGGACTAGGCGGCGACATGCTCGGCGGCCCATTCCTGGATGTATTTGATCAGATCCGACGTCGGGGTCCCGGGGCCGAACAGTTTCCCGGTCCCCTGCGATTCCAACGCGCTCATGTCCTCGGGCGGAATAATGCCGCCGCCCGTCAGGAGCACGTCTTGCCGGCCGGCGGCATCGAGCAGTTTGCGCACCCGGGGGAACAGCGTCATGTGCGCGCCCGACAGGATCGAAAGGCCGACGACGTCCACGTCCTCCTGAATCGCGGCCTGGGCGATCATTTCCGGGGTCTGATGCAGGCCCGTATAGATGACTTCCATGCCGGAATCGCGCAGCGCGGCCGCGACAACCTTGGCGCCGCGATCGTGGCCGTCCAATCCCGGCTTCGCGACGAGAATCCGGATGGGACGGCGGGGCTTCCCCATCAGGCGCGGAAGCGCAATAGCGCGGCCAAACCGTCCACCACCCGCCGGGCCTTGTCATCGTAGAGGACGTCGACCTGTGCGCGTTGCGCCAGCGCGTCTTCCACCGCCTCGTCGATCCGTGCATCGCCGTCGTGCCCGTCGGCCAGAAGCGTGCGGACCTGTCCCCGGCTCAGCGCCTTCAGCGTCGCGTCCACGCCATTCACCGCCCACCCGCGCGGCGCGCCGTCTTTGACCGCGTCGGCGTGCGCGCGCTCCCACGCGCGCTCGCGCTCCTCGCGGAGCGCGAGCGTCGCCTCGCGGACCTCGGCGGGCGTCGCCTGCTTGGGGTTGAGCTTCACGACGCCGAATACCAGATCGTGGACATAGGTGTGAAGGTGCGGGATGACGGCGCCGGCGTCCACACCAACGCTCCCGAGCACGATACCGCTCAGCGGTTTCTCGCGGTTCGTCTGGAAAACACGATCGGCGATCTGCGCGTACAGCCGCTGTTTCTCGGTCCGGATGCGCTGGTGGTAGTTATGCTCGCCCGCGCTGCCCGACGGCGTGCCCGCCCGGGCCATCACCTGGCGCTGATTCCCGCCGTGGAACTTGCCGGCACGCGACGCGTCGACGGCGGCCAGACCAGGCCGCTCCATGCAATCGTAGGCCGTCACCTCGAAGAAGCGAGCCGCCGTGCGGTCGTACACGACCGTCAGGATCGTGCCGAACTCCTCCTCGAGGCCGAGCAGCTCGCGCACGAGCGGCTGACGGTCGACGGCCAGCCGCGAGCGATGCACGTGCGGCAGCGGTAAGGTCTCGAACAGGCCCAGCTCACGCGACGCGAAGATCCCCAGGCCGCGGGCGCGCGGCAAATGAGTCGGCTCCTCCAGGTAGTCCAGGACCTGCCGCAGGCTGGCGGCGATAGCTTCACGATCTTCGTGCGACAGCGACTGCCGCGCGAGCTGCGCTCCCCGCTCGCGCACACGATTCTTCATTTTGATGAGATACTTGCCGCGCGTACGGTCGCGCGGCTCGAGCTTCAGATAGCAGGTGACCACCCAATGACGGCCGGGCTCGATGGCGGCCAGGCGCGCAATCGCGGCCCGGGCGTCCTGCTCGGTAATTGCGGCGGGTAGAGCGCTCATGATTTAGAAGAAAACGGGTTCGCGATATGCTCCCCAAACACGCTCCAGCGCGTGTCGGATTTCGTAGAGCGTGGCGTAGGCGCGCGCACAGTCCAACATCGGTCCGATGACGTTCTGATCCGCCTCCGCAGCCTGGCGCAGCGCCTCGAGGCGGCGCTCGACCAGGGCGCTATCCCGCTCGGCGCGCACACGGGCGAGGCGGCGGCGCTGCTCCTCTTCTGCATCGTTGGAAACTTTCAGGATCTCGACCGGGTGATCGTCGTCCGACAAAAACTCGTTGACACCGACGATGACCTTGTCTCCCGCTTCCACCTGACGCTGGAAGGCGGCCGCGGATTGCGCAATCTGCCGCTGAAACCAGCCCATCTCGATCCCGCGGACGACGCCGCCGAACGACTTGATCTCGGCAAAAAGGGCTTCCGCTTCCCGCTCGAGCTGATCGGTAAGCGCCTCGATGTAGTACGACCCGCCCAGCGGATCGATCACTTCCGCGGCCCCGCTCTCGTGCGCCAGGATCTGTTGCGTTCGGAGCGCCACCTGCACCGACTGCTCCGTCGGCAGCGCCAGCGTCTCATCCAGCGAATTCGTGTGCAGCGACTGCGTGCCGCCGAGGACAGCGGCGAGGGCCTGATACGCGACCCGCACGATGTTGTTGAGCGGCTGCTGCGCCGTCAGCGTGACACCGGCGGTCTGGCTATGGAAGCGCATCATCCAGGAGCGCGGCTGTTTGGCGTTATAGCGCTCGCGCATGTGCCGCGCCCAGATGCGCCGGGCGGCGCGCAGTTTCGCGATCTCCTCGAAAAAGTCGTTGTGAATGTCCCAGAAGAATGAAAGGCGTGCGGCAAACGTATCGATGTCGAGGCCACGGGCTATGCCCCGTTCGACATACGTGAAACCGTTCGCCAGGGTGAAGGCGAGCTCCTGCGCCGCCGTCGCGCCCGCTTCGCGGATGTGATAGCCGGAGATGGAGATCGTGTTCCAGAGGGGGGTGTGCTGCGCGCCCCAGTCGAACATGTCGACGATCACTTTGAGCGCGGGCTCGACCGGATATACCCACGCGTGCTGCGCCATGTACTCCTTGAGGATGTCGTTCTGCACCGTGCCGCGCAGTTTGGCGATCGGCACGCCCTGTTTTTCCGCCGCCGCGACGTAGAAGCAGAACAGGATCGCCGCCGGTCCATTGATCGTCATCGACGTCGAGACCTGATCGAGCGGAATGCCGTCGAACAGGGTCTCCATGTCGGCGAGCGAAGAGATCGCCACGCCGCACTTGCCGACCTCTCCTTCGGAACGCGGATGGTCGGAGTCGTAACCCATCAAGGTCGGGAAATCGAAGGCAACGGAGAGGCCGGTCTGGCCATGCTCGAGCAGGAATTTGTAGCGGCGGTTCGTGTCGGCTGCGCTGCCGAAGCCGGCGAACTGGCGCATCGTCCATACCCTGCCTCGATACATCGTGGGATGGATGCCGCGTGTGAACGGATACTCGCCGGGTCGTCCGAGCTGTTTGTCGACGTCGAACCCGTTGAGGTCGGCAGGCGTGTAGACCGGCTTTTTCTCGATGGTCATTTGCCGTTCCTTACCTTGTTCAGGACTTCCGCGGCGACATCGTAAGGGCTGCGCGTCCCAGCCGCCACATCGTCGAGCCGGCGAGCGAGCAGGTCTTCGGCTTCCGTTTCATCCAATACCCACTGCCGGATCGCGCGATTCAAAACTGCGCGCGTGCGCGCTGCCAAGCGGCGTTTTCTGCGCTCCTCGAGCTTGCCTGAAGACTGGAGAAATTCGTGATGGCGGTCGAGGGTCGCGACCAACTCCGCAATGCCCTGCCCTTTCGACGCCACCGTCATGAGTACCGGCGCCTCCCACGAGTCAGCCGCCGCCGCTTCATCTCGCCGCCCTCCGCCGCCCTTCGCCGCCCTGGGGTGGTGGTGCGGCGTGATATGCGCAAACGCATTGCCCTTCCGGATGCCCAGCATAACCTCGATCTCGGTGCGAAGCTTATCCGCTCCCGGCCGATCGCTCTTGTTGATCACGTACAGCTCGGCGATCTCCATGACGCCGGCCTTGAGCGTCTGAATCCCGTCACCCGATTCCGGAACGAGTACCAGGACCGTCGTCTCCGCGGTTGCCGCGACGTCGAGCTCCGTCTGGCCAACGCCGACCGTCTCGATGAGGATCCGATCGAAGCCAAACGCCTCGAGAACATCCGCGACTTCCTCGGTCGTCGTCGCCAGACCGCCCTGCGCGCCGCGGGTCGCCATCGACCGAATGAAGACGCCCGGGTCGAGGCTGACCGATTCCATGCGGATGCGATCGCCCAGCAGCGCGCCGCCGGTGAACGGACTGGTCGGATCCACCGCGATGACGGCGACTTTGCGGCCGCGCTCGCGATAGGCGCGCACGAGCTGCTCGGTGAGCGTGCTCTTTCCGGCGCCTGGCGGTCCAGTGATGCCGATGCGATGCGTCGGGCGCACGCCGACTTTCTTGTGCACTTCCGCGAGCAGCTGCTCAAAGCCTTCCCGCTGATTCTCGACCATGCTGATCGCGCGGGCCAGCGCTGCCGCATCGCCGCGCTCCAAACTTGCGAGAAGGTCATTCGTCCGCATCGTCTTCAAAGATAGCGGCCTTAAAGCAGGAGGATGGTACCAAGGCCGAGCAGCAGCCCAAACCCACAGACATCGGTAAACGTCGTCACGAAAATCGACGACGCAATCGCGGGATCGATACCCAGCCGCGAGAGCGCCAGGGGGATGAAGGCGCCGGCGAGGCCCGCGACGATCAGGTTGCTCACCATGGCCAGGAACACGACCAACCCGAAAATCACGTCCTCGCCCACCGCCGCCGCCACCAGGCCGACGATCACGCCGTTGGCGACGCCGTTGATTGCGCCGACGAGCATCTCCTTGCGTACCACCTGCCAAGCGCGTCCCTTGGCGAGCAACCCGAGCGCGAGGCGGCGCACCGTCACCGCGAGCGCCTGCGTGCCGGCGTTCCCGCCCATGCCGGCGATGATCGGCATCCATACCGCGAGCGCGACCACCCGCGCCACCGTTCCCTGAAACGCGAACACCACCGCGCCCGCGAGGAACGCGGTGAAGAGATTGACCACGAGCCAGGGCAAGCGATGCCGAACCGCCGTCGTCCATGGACCGATGAGATGCTCCGCCGGATCGGCGCCGGCGAATTTCAGAATGTCCTCAGTGGTCTCGGCTTCGACGATGTCGATCACGTCGTCGAACGTCACGCGGCCGATGAGCTGCCCGTCCGGATCCACCACCGCAACCGCGGGCAGGTTGTACCGCGCCATGAGGCGAGCGACTTCCTCCTGATCTTGCTCGGGCCTCACGCTCACCACGGCAGGCTCCATGACATCGCGTACCAGTCGCTCCGACGCCGACACGATGAGCCGGGCAACCGGCACCGTTCCTCGCAGCCGCCAGGCCTCATCCACGACCCATATCTGATACAGCTCGGCGCCCTCAGCACTCTGGCGCCGAACCTCGTTGATCGCCTCCCCTAGTGTCGTGCTTTCCCGGACCGCGACGACGTCCGTCGTCATCACCCTCCCCGCCGAGTCCTCGGGATAGGTGAGCAAATGCTCGACGTCCACGCGGTCGGCCACTTCTGCCAGCACGGCTTCGCGCTCCCCGGCAGACAACTCGGCGACCAGTTCGGCCGCATCGTCGGTCGGAAGCTCCTCCACGATTTCGGCAGCATGGTCGGGCCCTACCGCGAGCAACATCTCCTCGGGGTGTTCGGCCGCTTCCATTTCGGCGAGGGCGTTACCGGCGAGCTCGGTCGGCAATTCGGAGATGACGCGGACACGGGTCGGCTCGTCGAGCGCCGACAGGATATCCGCCAGGTCCGACGGGTGAACGTGCTCCGCGCGCCGCAGGAACTCGCTCAGATTCTCCTGTGTGGCGAGCTCCTTCAGTTCCTCGAGTCGTATGTCGGATTGGTCTGCTGGATCGGTCACGCCGTTCCCGTGCTCCCCGCGCTCCCACCGCTCGCACTACTCCGACCGCTCTCGCCGCTTCCACTCGACGCTGCTGAACTGCTGGCGGTCGCAGCGCCGGTGCCGGCTGCTCCGCCCAGCACGATGGTCCGGACCGGACCCTGCCGGACGGCGACACGCTCGACGCGGGTCGCGCTCGCCGCGAGCACATCGAACTCCAGCCCCTGATATGCAAACCGCTCTCCCGCGCGGGGAATCCGGCCGAGCACCTGGATCAGCAGACCACCCACCGTCTGCGCCTTGACCCCACCACTGGCCTGCAGACTCACACCGAGGGACTCGGCGAGCGCTGTCGCCGGCGCGCTTCCCTCGACTTCCACGACACGCGTTGGAGATGGCACAGGTGCGCCGCTGCCGGGCGCGGACGTCTCGAATACCTCCCCCACGAGGTCTCGCAACAGATCTTCAAAGGTGATGAGCCCTGCGGTGCCACCGAATTCGTCGAGGACCACGGCGAGATGCAAGCCTCCGCGCTGCATTTCGAGCATCAAGTCGGCCGCGCGCATGCTGCCAGGAGCGCTGATCGGCGGCCGCACGAGGACTGGGTCGTCTGGTTGCCGTCCCAAGAGATCCAACGTGTGCGCCACGCCCACGACGTCATCGAGCGAGCCCCGGTATACAGGGTAGCGGCTGTATCCGGACTGCTGGAGAACATGGGCCGCTTCGGCCGCCACCATCCCTTCGGGGAACGCGACGATGGCGGTGCGAGGAGCCATCAGCTCGCGCACGGGACGGTCGGCGAACGCCAGCACGCCCGACACGACGGCCATTTCGTCCGTTGCCGCCAAGGCGTCGGTTTCGGCTCCCGAAAGAAGAGCCGCCAGCGTGGTGCGCGTCGACGCATCCCGTCGCGGAATGAATGGCGACAGGACCGTGCCTGCCCGCTCGAGCCAGGGTACCGCCCGGCTCACGAGCCCCTCTGCCCACCGGCGCCCCAGCACGCGGGGGACGAGATAGGCGGCCACGATGAACGTCGGTACGATAACCATCAGCGTGAAAATGCCGAGGAAGGTAGGCGTCGTCGCGGCGAGCAGCGCCGGGATTGCTCCCCCGGCAAGGAGCACACCGAAGGTCGTCAGGGTGTTCGAGGTCGCGAGCGTGCGGCCGGGGTTCTGCAGCAAGCCGGCCGTAACGCCCGAGCCGCGCAGCTTGTAGGCAACCCAGCGGGTGAGCTCGAGCTGGCTGACCGTCGCGGCCGCGACACCGATCGCCGCCGACACGCCGGCGAGCAGCAGTCCAACGAGCAGGACGACGAGCGCGACGCTCATCGCTTTTCGAACGACACCTGGGTCACCCGGCGGCGATCGACCCGCTCGACCACCACGCGATGCCCGTCGATCGTCAACTCATCACCCGGGCGGGGCACCCGGCCCAACACCGAGTAGACGAGCCCGCCAACAGTGGAAACCTCTGTATGCGCGAAGGTGGCGCCCAGTGCCGCGGAGAGCTCGTCGAGACTGACGCGGCCGTCAACCCAGACCCGGGGGCCGTCATGACGGATCGCCGGAGCGGTCTCCGTGTCATGCTCGTCGCGTATCTCGCCGACGATTTCCTCGAGAATGTCCTCGCGCGTGATGAGTCCCGAGGTACCGCCGAATTCGTCCACGACGATCGCGATATGCGCGGGGGTGGTTTGAAAGTCGCGCAACTGGTTGTCCAGGGTCTTGGTCTCCGGCACGAACGCCGCTGGGCGGACCATCGTTTGCCAGCGAGTGCCCGGCTCGGCGAGACCCATGGCAATGGGCACGAGATCCTTTGCGAACACCACCCCCGCAACATTGTCCGGCGAGCCGTCGAGCACCGGAAGCCGGGTGTGTTGGCTTTGCCGGAATGTCTCGAGCACGTCCTCGTTGGAGGCGCTCAAATCGACGCTCGTCATGTCGAGTCGTGGCGTCATCACTTCGTCAACGGTGGTATCTGCCAGCGTGAAGACCCCAAGCAGCATGTCGCGCTGCGCGATCCCGAGCGACGGCTGTAGTGGCCGGGGTGTTTGGACCAGGGTGTGAAGCCCGCGATCCAGCCACGCCAGCAACCATAGGAGGGGGCCGAACGGCGCGAGGGTGCGGCGCGCGAGTGGGAGCGCCGCATCGGAGAGCTCCGGAGCCAGACTGGCCACACTGCGCGGCAATGCATCGCCGATCACGAACAGTAGAAGCGTGCTGACGACGAGGGCGACCAACGCAGCGGCCCACGGTTGTGTCCACCACGCGACGGCAAACGCCGTCGCGACCGCTCCCAGCACGAGGAGCCCCAGACGGGCGACGTGCAGGGCACGGTGCAGCGGCACGCGACGCTCGGCGGCCATGGGTGGAGCGTCGCCGAGGGTGTGGAGCGCCTCGCCCACCGCCGCTTCCTCCGCCAGGGCGAGCAAGGCGGACCAGAGGGCGGCCCCCAGGGCCACCACCAGCCCGATGAAGCGCAGCGCGGCTTCGGTGAGCATTAGCGACTACGGAGCAAGCGCTGCACGTAACGCTCCTGCAGCCGCCACATCGCGGACCGCGTACGACCGGGACCTTCGGGATGCTCGTAGCCGAGCACGTGCAGTGTGCCGTGAACCACAAGTCGAACCAGCTCTTCCTCGAGGCCGATGCCATTGCCCACGACATGCGCCGCAGCCTGCGGGCAGATGTACACGTCGCCGACGAGCCGGCCGTCGGGCTGGGGCAACGGGTAGGCGATCACGTCCGTGAGGCCGCGTCGTCCAGTCGCGCGGCGATTCAGGCGACGCATGGCGGTGGCGGACAGCAGCGTGATGTCCACATGCGAATGCGCGGGCGCGCGCTCCCACGCAAGCACTCGTTGCGCGACACGCGCGAGGCTAGCGTGCCGCCGCCGGTTGCCAAGTCGCGCCGATGCCGCCACTGGACTCCGGATAATCGATGCGGTTGTGGTACATCCCGCTGAGTACGACCAGGAATGCCTGTTTCACCTGCTCGATCTGTTGCAGCGTGAGCGGTGCCTCATCGAGCTGTCCGGCGTTCACCTTGGTCCGGACGATGTGATCGATCGCTTCTTCGATCTTTTGTGGTGTCAGGTCCTCGAGCACGCGCAGCGCCGCCTCGACCGAATCGGCGATCATCGCAATAGCCGTTTCCATGGACCGCGGCCTGGGCCCCGGATACATGAAGTCGTCGGGTTTGCGCGGCTGTCCCCCGTCGTTCTTCTTGGCCTTGTCGAGGAAGTAGGTGATCTCGGTCGTGCCGTGATGCTCGGGAATAAAGGCGGCGACCGAGTCGGGCAGCTGCGCATCCGCCGCCAGCGCGAGGCCATCGGTGACGTGCGCTTTGATGATCTGGGCCGACTGCAGCGGCTTCAGCCGGTCGTGCGGGTTGTTGCCCGGAATCTGGTTTTCCACGAAGTACATCGGGTTCTTTACCTTCCCGACGTCGTGATAGTAGCAGCCGACGCGACCGAGCAATCCATTCGCTCCGATCCGATTGCAGGCTGCTTCGACCAGGTTGGCCATGGCCACGCTGTGGGCATACGTGCCGGGAGCTTCCAGGGAGAGGCGGCGAAGCAGCGGCCGGCTGGGGTCGGACAGCTCGAGCAGCGTCAGGTCAGTCGTGATGTGCGTGACTGACTCGGCGACGGGAAGCAGGAAGAAGGTGAGGCCGGCCGAGACGAGGCCATTCACGGCGCCGAGCAGGCCGCGCAGCGCGATCTCTTCGATAGGCCAGCCGCTCGCGAGTCCCAGGGCGAGCGCGCCGGCGAGATACCCGGCGGCGATGATCAGCACGGGCGCGTAGAAGTTGCTGCGGCTGCGCAGGGTGCGCACGGTGAGCGCGGCTGTGACGCCCCCGACGATGCACAGGAACAGAGCCGGCACGTCGTGGAACACGGGTTGCAAGCCGATCACCACCGATAGGATCAACGCGGCGATCATCGACACACGCCCATTGAACAGTACCGTCATCATCATCGCGACAAACGGCATGAAGATGACTTCCGGATGCATCGGGTAGGATCGCGCCACGATACCCGCCTGGACGAGCAGGACCGCGAACAGGGAGCCGATCAGCGCCACCTGTCGGGGGTCGCCGTAGGTCTCGCGCCGGTAAAAGAGCAGCAGGGCCCAGAAAATCGAGAGAATCAGAATGTCGCGCAGCAGCGGGCCCACGACGCCGCGGACCGAATACGTCGTCGCGGCGCCGCGCCGTAGCAGCTCCTGATGAAGCGCGACCAGCCGTTCGTGCGCTTCGTTGGTCACGACCTCGTGCGGCGCGACGATGCGATCGCCGGCGCGCACGATGTACTTGCTGGGGTCGACGCTGCCGCGCAGCTCGTTCCGACGCCGCTCGGTCTCGAGCAGCTTCGGAATCAACGTGGCCCTGAAGAATTGGCGTACGAGCTTGAGATAGAGCACGTCAGCGACGCTCGAACCCGGGTCGGGATGGAGCTGCTTCGCGCGGCTCAGGTACTGCGCGAACGTGAGCACTTGATCGCGCTGCACCGACGACTCGGTCGAGCCTCGACGCACGATCAGCTCGCGCGACTGCTCCACTTGGAGCACCCCGGGGCCGGTGACACCCTGGGCCAACGTGCGATCGAACAGCCGCTCCAGCGCCTGCTCCAGGGCGTGGCGCTTCCCGCCTTTGGCGAGATAGGCCGCCTCCTGCGGCGTGATCAGCACTCCAAAGTCGCCGCCGGCCTGGATGATCGCGGGCGGGCCACGGTCGGCCACCGCGTCCACCGCGGTGAAGAAAGCCGCCAGCGTCGTGGCGCTGCTGTCGTAGGCGCTCTGGCGGAACTCGTAGATCGGCTTGGCCGACGCGGCGAGCTCCTCCGATTCGCGCTGCAGCTCATCTTCCGACTTGTTTACGACAAAGTTGAACGGCGCGATGATTTCCTTGTCCGCTCGCGCACCAGGCTCGAGCAACGGGGCGACATCGGCCGCGCTCGAGGGAAACGCGACGTGCGCCACGAGCGCCATGAACGGCACCCACACCCAGCGTGCGGCGTGATAGCGCAGCGTGTCGCCTCTCAGGGCGCTCATCTAACCCTGCGCATCCTCGGCATAGGCGCGGATGATGTCCCGGACGAGGCGGTGGCGAACCACATCCGCCTCGCCGAGATAGACGAAACCGATGCCTTCGATCCCGGGCAGAATGCGCTCGACTTGCAGCAATCCCGAGTCTTCGCGAATCGGCAAGTCGATCTGCGTCTTATCGCCCGTTATGACGGCACGTGAGTTCACCCCCAGCCGCGTGAGAAACATTTTCATCTGCATGCCGGTGGCGTTTTGCGCCTCATCGAGGATGACGAAGGCGTCACTGAGCGTTCGCCCACGCATGTACGCGAGTGGCGCGATCTCGATGGTGCGCGTCTCGAGCGCTTTCTGGACGCGCTCGCGCGGCATCATGTCCTCGAGCGCGTCGTAGAGCGGCCGCAGGTACGGGTCGACCTTCTCCTGCAGATCGCCGGGAAGAAAACCGAGGTTTTCGCCGGCTTCGACGGCGGGCCGTGCCAGGATGATGCGGCGGACACGCTTGCGCGCGAGGGCATCCACCGCCGCCGCGACCGCGAGATACGTTTTTCCCGTCCCGGCCGGCCCGATGCCGATCACGATGTCGTGCTCGGCGATCGAGCGCAGGTATTCGCGCTGGCCGGTCGTTTTGGGTTGGATGACCCGGCGCAGCCCCGGCAGGATGATCTTGATGGGATCAGCCGTGTCCCGGCTCCCAGTGCCCGGCTCCCGGCTCCCTTCCTCGTTGACGATCCGCTCGACGTCGTGCACGTCCAGGTTCTCGCCCATGCGGGCGAGGTCGATGAGCGCGTGGGCGACCGCTCCGGCGCGCTCGATCGCGGCAGCGGGACCAGCGAGGGAAAGGTTGTCCCCGCGCAACGAGACCCGCACGCCCAGGAGGCGAGCGAGCTCGAGCAGGTTCGCGTCGTTCACGCCGGCCAACGCCAGCGGATCTACGCCTTCCACGGAGAGACGGTGGATGACGTCTTCGCTCATTGCACCACCTTGATATGAAGAGCGGCAAGGTCCTCGGGCCGCGCCGGAGCCGGCGCGCCCTCGAACAGCGCGCGTGCCGCTGTCGTCTTGGGAAAAGCGATCACATCCCGCATCGAGTCGGCACCGGCAAGCAACATCACGGTGCGGTCGAATCCGATCGCAAACCCGCCGTGCGGCGGCGCGCCCGCCGCGAGTGCGGTCAACAGGAAACCGAAACGCGCGTCGATCTCCGCCGGGGAGAGCCCCAGATGGCGGAACACCGTCCGCTGCACTGCCGGATCGGTGATGCGGATGGAGCCCGATCCCAACTCATTGCCGTTGTAAACCGCGTCGTAGTGCAGCGCGCGGCACGCGAACGGATGGCTGTCCAGCTTACTTACGTCGGCAGGATGAGGCGACGTGAACGGGTGGTGGGCGAACACCGGGTTGCCGCTCTCGGGATCAGGCTCAAACAGCGGAAAGTCTACCACCCAGCAGAGTGCATGCGCCGTCTTCGGCGCGGGCGCCAGCCGGCGGATCACTTCGCGGCGGACCTTATCGAGCGCGGGTGACGTCACGTGGTCCGCGCCGACGGTCAGCAATGCCAGATCCCCATCGCGCAGGCCGAGTGCGCCGAGTGTCTCCACATCCGCGCCCTTGGCGATCGAGCCGGATACCTCCGCGCCCTGGCGCTTTACCCACGCGGGACCCCACCCGCCGACCTGCTTCACTTCCTGCGACAAGCGATCAATATCCTTGCGCGAGAATACTGCGCCGCCGGGTACGACGATGCCGCGCAGGCGCGAGTCCTTCCCTTCCAGCTTTTGACGCACCCCCTCGCCCACAACCTTGCCATCGGCCCGGGCCCAGCGGCTGAAGTCCCTGATCTCGAAATCGAACCGCAGGTCGGGCTTGTCGGTGCCGTAGCGCTCCATCGCTTCTTGCCACGACAGGCGTTTGAATGGCGCGTCGACCCCGTACCCAGCCTCGTCCCACAGCGCGACCAGCACGGCCTCGACGATCGCGAGCACGTCCTCCTGCGAGACGAACGACGCCTCCATGTCGATCTGGGTGAACTCGGGCTGCCGGTCGAAGCGCAAGTCCTCGTCGCGAAAGCACCGCGACAGCTGGAAATAGCGGTCGAATCCGGCGACCATGAGGAGCTGCTTGTAGATCTGTGGTGACTGTGGCAGCGCATAGAACTCACCGGGGTGCACCCGGGACGGAACCAGGTAATCGCGCGCGCCCTCAGGCGTCGGCTTGGTCAGAATCGGCGTCTCGAGCTCGAGGAAATCGAGGTCGCTCAATACGCGCCGCGCGCGTTGCGCCAGGCGATGCCGCAGGATCAGCTTCTGCTGGAGCTCGGGCCGTCGCAGGTCGAGATGGCGATACTTGAGCCGGAGCTCCTCGGCGGGCAGCTCTTCGCTCTTACCGCGGGCGACTGGAATCGCGGGCGTCTCGGCCGGTCCGACCACGTCGAGCACGGTGGCGTGGACTTCGACATCGCCGGTCGCCAGATCCGTATTGCGCATTGCGGGAGGACGCGCCACGACTTCACCCTCGACCAGGAGAACCGCCTCGCTGCCGACGGCTTGCGCGCGGCCGAGCGTGTCCGCGGATGCCCAGCCCGGCCCGACCGCAACCTGCACGAGGCCGTCGCGATCGCGTAGGTCGAGGAAGACGATGCCTCCGAGGTCGCGGCGCCGGTGGACCCAGCCCCCCAATCGCACGCGCTGCCCGATATGCTCCTGCCGCAGCGCGCCGCAGCGATGAGTTCGCAGGGTTGTCCGAGTCACACTGGCGTCTATGCTGTTCCTCCCCTCTCAGCGTCGCAGAGGATGCGATAGAACTCGTCCGCAGACTGTGCCGCGAGCAACCGAGCGCGGATGGGCTCGCGCCGCACGAGCCGCGAGATGCGGCTCAACGCCTTCACATGCACCCCGGCCTGCGATTCGGGACCCGCCAGCATGAAAAACAAACGGACGGGCTCACCGTCCACCGTTTCATAGGGTACCGGAGCCGGTGTTGTCCCCGCGACTGCGAGCAGATCGGTCAGCGCGGGCGTTTTCCCGTGAGGCACCGCTACACCATACCCAATGCCGGTTGGGAATTGCCGTTCCCGTTCCAGCACTGCTTGAAACACATCTTCTACTCCCGCTCCCCATATAGTCTTAGCTGCACCGGGGTCGGCTCCATGTCCATCCACCAGAAGCTCGACCAATTCACGCAGCACGCCCTCCTTGCTCTGGGCCCGTAATGGTACCCGGATTCGAGTGGGGGTGAGCAGGTCTGTCAAGCGCAAAGGACGCGTCCAAGTGCCGTAACCGATTGAAGATAGTTGACTTGAGTTGACGGCGCCACAGTGCCGCAGTAAACGTTCTGCATGCAACGCATTGGCCTGTTGTTCCTAGGGTTCTTCGTGTCGGGCATGAGGCCAATCGAGGCCCAGGAGGCGACGGGGACGACGCTGTGGCGCGTCGCGGCGGCGACCCTGCCAATGCCGGCAGCGCTGGCCGTTGGTCCCGGTGGCGCCCTCTGGAATCCCGCGCAGCGATCGGACACGGCACGCATCATCGTTGCCCTCGAGGCGATTCAAACCCCCGCGGCGGTGGACGCAACCGGCATCATTACGACGGTGCGGCTGCCGGCCAGCAAGATCGGCGAGCTCGGCCTCATCTATGGCCGGGTGGGCTTGAGCGATATCAGTCAGACGGTCGACAGCCCCGATCCGTCGGGCGCCTCGGTGCCGGTGTACACGTTCGCCGTGGGCGGGACGTGGTCGCGACGCGTCGCGGGGACGGATTTCGGTGCCACGCTCGCCTTTCATGAGACCCGCCTCGACACGCAGCGCAGCGACCGCGTGACGTTCGACCTGGGCGCGAGCCGCGCGTTCTCGGGTGATCTGCTTCGCATCGCGGCCGCGACGCACTTCTTTTCGTCGCTCAGTGTGGACGACCCGTCGCAAGACATCTATGCCGGCATAGAGGCGCGAGTGTGGCGGGGAGCGGTGTCAGGTGAGCGCGCCGTCCTGCGAGGCCGGTACGGAATCGCCTTCGCGCATGGCTTCACGGCCGACCATCAGGTCGGCGTCGGGATCGAATTTGCGAAGTTGTTCAGTTTCGACTTTATGGTGGCGCACGAGGGAAGTTACGGAAATGAATCGGGTTGGCGGCCCGTGGCCGGGGCCCGCATCGTGATCGGCAAGTACAACCTCACGCTGGCACGGGACGGGGGGGTGAACGACCTCGGCGCGGCCTACCGTGTCGGGATCGACGCGCGATTCAAATGAGCGTCGATCTCCTAAGCCTGACGCCCGCCGGGGCCAGCGCGACGTTGGAGGCGTGGCTGACCACCCGCGGAGAGCCGGCCTACCGGTTGCGGCAGATTCTGCCGCGACTGTGGCAACGGCCCGTCCCGCGCTGGAGTGACGCCACCGACCTGCCGGCCGCGTTGCGCACCGCGCTCGATGAGTCCTTTCCGCTGCGCCGGCTCGAGCTGCGCACCCATCAGGCATCGAGCGACGGCACCCAGAAATTCCTGTGGCTGCTCGACGACGGTGAGGCGATCGAATCGGTACTGATTCCGGAAGGCAAACGGCGCACACTCTGTATCTCTTCTCAGGCCGGTTGTGCGCTCGGCTGCGTGTTCTGCGCCACAGGGCGCATGGGATTCCGCCGGAACCTCAGCGCAGCGGAGATCACGGCCCAGGTGCGCGAGTTGGTGCTCCGCGATTCCGCCCTCAAGCCAACCAATGTCGTGTTCATGGGGATGGGTGAACCGCTGCTCAACTGGGAAGCGGTCGATTCGGCGCTGACGACGCTGAATCAGCCCGACGGCTTCGGAATCGGCGCGCGGCACATCACCCTCTCGACCGTCGGCATTCTGCCGAACCTCGCCAAGTTTGCGCAGCGCTCTGAGCAGTTTCGCTTGGCCGTCTCTCTGCACGCTCCGTCGCCCGCCCTGCGCCGTGAGCTGATGCCCATCGAGAAGAAATACGCGTTGCCGGAGCTCATGAAGGCGCTCCAGCAATTTCGGCGCCGCGTGACGCTCGAATACGTCCTGATCGGCGGAAAGAATGATTCGCTCGAGGCGGCGGATCAGCTCGCGAAACTCGCGCAACCGCTCGATGCGCTCGTGAATCTCCTGCCGCTGCATCCGGGCGGGGCCCCTGATCTCACGCCGAGCGCGCGCGCGCAAATGCTCGCGTTCGAGCGGCGCCTGAAGGAGCGGGGCGTCGAAGCCGTGCTGCGGCGCAGCCGCGGCCTCGATATCAGCGCGGCATGCGGTCAGTTACGGGTGGAAATCGAGGGAGCGCGACCGAGGCGGCGCGGGCGCGAAGTCGGCGCCGAGGAGCACGCTCACATCGAGTAGCCGGTTGCTGTCGAGATCTATCTGGACGCGACCGCCGCCCAACGCCGACCGTACACGCTCTCCGCGATCGACTGAACCCCGCCGCACGATGATCCGCGTAAAATCGAGGCCGGTGTCCGGGACCGACGCGTTCCCGTAATAGACGACATCGATACCGGCTCGACGCAGCAGGCGCGTGCCGATCCGCGCGTCTCCTACACGCCCGTTGGCGTTGAGGACTTCTACGGTGATCGCAGGACCGCGATCGCCGGGAATCGGATGACTTTGGGACGCGCTTTCCGCGCAGCTGGTTAGCAACGCCACCACGATAGTGATTCGGTTCATTCCTCCCGTTTCCCGTTCCCCGTTTCCCGTACAGCCGTGCTACCGTCCAACCAGAGAGAATTCCAAAAATCCACCGTCTCGGCAGGGAGTGGCCAGCCAGAGCGGAGCACCCATTCAATACGCCGGCGGGTCACCTCGCGCAGGGTGGCATCCCGTTCCGTGGGTACCCGGTGCGACAACGTCTCGCGGTCGGAACGCTGACCCGTGGCCTCCCGCCCCGGCTCCAGGAAATCGGCGAGGTAGAGCATCCGGCCCACGTCATCCCAGCCCGCGAAGCCGATGGTGTGATACCGCACCGCATCGAGCACGCCGCGATCGCGTTCCCCCTCTGCGGCCGCGCGCTCGGCTGCGGCGGGACCGTGGGCCCGCTCGTCGCCCAACCGCGCATCGCGCAACGCATCGTGCAGCCAGCCGGCACGCAACCAGCGTTCGGCTTCACATGCGGGCACGTTCATTTTCTTCGCCCATTCGTCGAGCAACGCAACCACACGCTCGATATGCGCGCGGCGTTGCGGTGAGACTTGAGCCCATGATGGCAGGCTCACGGGGCAACTCGCGGATCCGCACCGATGCCCTCGCCCAGCACGACGTTATCGAGAAGACGGGTCTTGCCGACGCGCGCCGCCACAACCGCGACTGTGCGGGCTGTTACCCGCGTTACGGACTGGAGGTCCTCGTCGACGAGCGCGCAATACTCGGGGAGTGCACCCGAGGAACGCATGGCGTCCATACCCGCGCGCTGCAGCTTGGCGGGATCGGCCTCACCGCCGCGCCAGTTTTGTTCCAGGAGCCGCAGTGCGCGGGACAACGCCAGCGCAATGCGCCGTTCATCGGGAGTCAGATAGGTGTTGCGGGACGACAGCGCGAGACCATCGAGCTCGCGCACCGTCGGCGCGATGTCGATCGTGATCGGAAAGTCGAGGTCCCGCACCAGCCGTTTGACGAGCATCGCCTGCTGGAAGTCCTTGCGACCGAACACCGCGACATCGGGCTCCACGAGGTGGAACAGCTTGGCGACGACCGTGAGCACTCCCGTGAAATGCCCGGGCCGGGCGACACCTTCGAGGGTGTCCGCGGGCGGCCCCGGCACCACCCGGGCCAGCGGCTCGCCCGGATACATGGCCGTGGTCTCGGGAATGAAGAGACAGTCGACGCCCCGCCCGTTTGCCAGCTCGCGGTCTCGATTCAGATCGCGTGGGTAGCGCGCCAGATCTTCGTGCGGCCCGAATTGCAGCGGGTTCACGAAAATGCTCATGACGACGCGGTGGGAAAGCTCGCGGGCGCGATCCACGAGTCGCAGATGACCATCGTGGAGATAGCCCATGGTGGGAACGAAGCCGATAGTACGGCGGTGGGAACGCTCAGCCCGAGACCACGCCCGCATCTCGGGAAGGCTGGAGATCTCTCGCAACTAGAACTCGCGCTTTTTCATCTCCGAGAAGAAGTCGCGACGCTCGATATCGTCGTCGGTGGTTTCCGGCGGCAACGTGGGGTCGTAGCGCTTGCGCGCCTTCGGCTTGGCCTTGGCCGCTTTCGCCATGTTCTTCTTGATCAATTTCGCCAGCCGTTCGTCTTCGCTCTTGGACATCGAAGCTCCGCTCCGAGGTGGAAGGCCGCCCCAAAGATACATAATTTTTTGGTCGTGTTGCTCGGTCGGCGTGAGTTCCTCAAAATGGCGGGCGCCCAGGCGGGAGCGCTGCTCGCGAGTGGCGCGTGCGCTTCGGTCGGCGGCGGGCCGGGCCGGACGGGGCGCGCACCAGAGGTCGCGGTCATCGGCGCCGGCGCGTTCGGGTGCTGGACGGCGTGGTACCTGCGGAGCATGGGCGCGCGCGTGACCCTGGTGGATACCTGGGGCCCGGGGAACTCACGGGCCACCTCAGGAGACGAAACACGTGGCGTGCGCTCTTCCTATGGCGATCGCGACTGGTGGATTCGCTGGGCCAACGACGCGATCGCGCGCTGGAAGGCTTGGGACGAGGAGTGGTCGGAGCGGCTCCGCCTGCGACTCTTTTTCACGACAGGCGACCTCATCCTGCGGCCCGAGCCGGAGCCGTGGCTCACCGATACGCTGCGCAATTGGGAACACCTTCGGATTCCCCACGAAGTTCTGTCACTCGACGAAGTCGCATACCGCTATCCACAAATCAGTCTGGAGGGCATGACGCTCGCGGCGTTCGAGACGAACGCCGGCGTCGTGCGCGCGCGCCGCGTGTGCGAAACCGTTGCCGAGATGTTTCGCGCCAAGGGCGGTGAGCTGGTCTTGGCACAGGCGAAGCCTGGCGCGTCACAGAACGGGCGTTTGACGGACCTGAAGTTGTCCGACCGGGGCCGTCTCGCCGCGAACACGTTCGTGTTCGCCTGTGGACCGTGGATGGCCAAGGTGCTGCCGGAAGTGATGACGGATCGTCTCCGCACCCCGCTCGGGCAGGTCTTCTACTTCGCCACGCCGTCCGGCGACTCGCGATTCGTCTATCCCAATCTGCCGAGCTGGAATGTTCCCGGCGTTACGGGGTGGGCTGCGTTGCCGCCAGACCATCGGGGCTTTCGGGTGCGCACGGGTGGCGGGCGGCGACCCGGAGTGCCGCGCCCGACTGATCCGGACACATCGGACCGCTGGGTACCGCCCGAATCAGTGGAGCGCGCGGTCGAGTTTGTGTGCCAGCGATTCCCTGCCCTCGAGCACGCGCCCCTGCTCGAGACGCGCGCGTGCCATTATGAGATCAGTGTGACGCGCGACTTCATTATCGACCGGCACCCGCAGCTCGAGAACGTCTGGATTGCGGGTGGCGGTAATGCGGAAGGCTTCAAGTTCGGACCCGTGCTGGGCGAATACATCGCCCGGCGCGTGCTGGGCAAGCCGACCGATCCGGCGCTCGATCAGCGATTTCGACTCTCGCCAGACACATTCGAACCAGCGTCATCCGGATTCCGCGACGAGGAAGAATCATTCGGCGCGCCGTTGTAGGGACGCAGCATGCTGCGCCCCTACCCCGGCTAGCGCCGTGGAACGAACCGCTGGACCCGTTTGTAAATGTCCACCTCGCTCGTGTACAGATTGCCGCGCGAGTCGACGGCCAGGTTGTGCACCCACCCGAATTGTCCGGCCTGCCGGCCGCCGCGGCCGAAGCTGCCCACGACGCTGAGGTCACTGCGTTTCAGGATCCAGACCTTCTGGTTCGTACCGTCGGGAACGAACAGGTAGGTCTGCGCGCTGTCGCGTGAGAACGCGACGTCCCACACGGATCCCATCGCGCGCGTCGCCCGGGCGACGGCGCCCTCGCGTACGAAAGAGCCGTCCTTGCGGAATACCTGGATGCGGTTGTTGATGCGGTCTGCGACGTAGACCAGACCGTCCCGCGACAAGCGCACCGCATGCACGGTGTTGAACTGTTGCGGGAGCGCCGTCGTGTCGTAGTTGATCGGCCAGGGGCTCGACGTGCCTTGGACCGCGGGTGCCGCGGTGTCACCGTCCACGGGACGGCGTCCATACGCGCCCCAATGCCGCTTGTACGCGCCCGTCGTTGCGTTGAACACAACGACACGGCGATTGCGGTAACCGTCGGCGACGTAGACTTCGTTCGCGGCTACATCCACATCGACGGCCGTCGGTTGGCCCAGGCGCACCGTGTCATTCGACCCAGCATTCTCCCCCACGCGCCCGATCTGGAGCAGCTGGCGCCCCTCAGGGCTGAACTTCAACACGACCTGATCGTCCCGACCGTTCGAGGCGATCCACACATTGCCCTGAGCGTCGACCGTGATTCCGTGCTCGCTGCCGGGCCAAACTCCGCGCGCTGCGGATGCACCGGCACCTTCGGCTCCACCCCACGCGCGCACTAGGTTCCCGTCCTGATCAAACTCGATCACCGGCGGTGCCGGCACGCAGCACGTTGAGATCGGCGGATTCTGTACCGCGCCCGTTTCGCGCGCCGTCAGCGTCCGCGGGCGTTGGACGATCCAGATGTGATCGTTCGGTCCTACTGCTATTCCGGATACCTGGCCGAGGATCCAGTTGTTGGGCAGTTCGCGCGGCCATGCGGCATCCACCTGGTATTGCGGCGGCTCGCTGGAGGGCAGTGCCGGAGCGGCGGCCGCGGTCGGAGGCGCAGAACCACCACGCATCGGGACAATCCGACTGCGCAACAGACCGAGTTGCTCGACTTCTACTTCGACCACGTCGCCGGGATGAACGGTGTTGTCCTTACCGGTCACGGTTGGGTACGTGCCCGTATAGATCAGATCACCGGGGAGCAGCGTCACGTAGCGGCTCAGATAGCTCACCAGCTGCGCGGGGTTGTTCAGTAGCTGGCTGGTTCGACCGATCGCAACCGTGTCGCCGTTCACGCGGATCACGACACGCAGGTCGCCATAGTCCACGCCCGTGACGATGGCGGGACCAAGCGCGCCCCATGTGTCGGTCGCCTTCGAAATGAGCCGGGAGGGCTGATTCACCCCGGCCCGCTCCCCGTACCACGTGTTCTCGCTGAAGTCGTTTCCCACTGTCACGCCAAAGATGTAGCGCGGCGCTTCCTCCACCGAGACGTGTCGCGCTCGACGACCGATCACCAGGACCAGCTCGCCTTCCCAGTCGAAGTTCGAAGCTTCGGGCGGATGTTCGACGTCGGCTTCGGGGCCGACGAGAGTCGTGGGCAGCTTCGCAAACCAGCGGGGATGCGGAACCGCTGCCTCACGACCGGGCCGGCGGGTGTTGATCGCGACACCAAGCACTTTGCCGCCGCGGGCGGGGTCGATAGGCGACAGCAACCTCACATCGGCGAGGCGGGCGGTGCGGCCTGTGGCGCGCGGATTAGAGAACGGATCCGCGGATAACTCCCGAATGGTCTGGCTTTCGAGGATGCCATAGGAGACGCGGTCACCTTGAGCGTAGCGGACGTAACGAACGGCTTGGGCGGTAAGGGGCGGTAAGGGGCGGTAAAGGGCGGTTAGGGTAAGCAGCAAAACGAAGGTCCGTTTCATGGCTCCGTGCTCCGTGCTCCTTGCTCCCTGGGTAGCGCCAGCGCGATCAGTTCCGCCGGCACATCCGCGCTCGCAATCGCAACGACGATGTACTGCCGTCCCTTGTGCATGTATGTGATTGGAGCGGCGTTGGTAGGCGCCGGCAACGTCACCTGAGCGATCTCCGCGCCCGTGGACTTATCCACGGCGTGAAACTCCGGCGCACCGCCCCGGCCTTCGCCGTAAAACAGCAGCGTGCGTGTGACGAGAAGGTTCGCGTGCGCGTTCTTGCCGGTACGTGGCACCGTCACGCCGCGCAGCGCGGGGTGATTGCGAATCGCGGCGGGGGTATCGCCGTTGGTGATCATCCAGCGATGCTCGCCCGTAGTCAGATCGATGGCGGTAATGCGTCCGTAGGGCGGCTTGAACAACGGCAAACCTTCCGGGCCCCGCAGGCCGCCCGGTCCCTGTGAGACGTACCGCATTTCCGATCGGTCGGGGTTGCTCTCGAGCGAGATGCGGCTCACGCCGCCCTGAGATGCGACGTAGAGCATGCCGGTTTCCGGATCAGCCGCGGCACCGCCCATGATGTTGACGCCCCCGTTGGCGCCAGGTGCCTGGAACGTGCCCTTGGTGCCGTCGGGGGCATCGACACGCGAGACCGGCTGGTACAGGGGACCGAAGCGATAACTCTTCGCAATCTCGATACCCGCCTGCCGCAACGCGGGCGTGAAGTCGATCAAGTCCGCTTGGGTCACTCCCTGTCGCTCGTACGGCGCCGGTCGCGTCGGAAACGGCTGCGTTGGGGCGGTCCATTCACCGGGTGTGTCCGATGATGGCACCGGACGCTCTTCGATCGGCCAGATCGGCTCACCGCTCACGCGATCGAACACATAGGCGAACCCTTGCTTCGACGTCTGCACGACGAGGCGTCGCTGCCGGCCGGCGATCGTGACGTCGAGGAGATTCGGCGCGGTCGGCGTGTCGTAGTCCCAGATGTCGTGATGGATCATCTGAAAATGCCAGACGCGGCGTCCCGTTTTGGCGTCGAGCGCGAGCACGCTTTCGGAGAAAAGATTCGCCCCTGGCCGATGGCCGCCGTACCAGTCGTTGTGTGGGTGGCCGACCGGGATGTAGACGACGCCGCTCGCCAAGTCCGCCGAGAACGGCGCCCACGCGTCGTTCTTCCCCGCGACTTCCCATGAGCCGTTCAACCATGTCTCGTGGCCGAGTTCGCCGGGGCGCGGAATCAGATTGAAAACCCAGAGCTGTTTTCCGGTGCGCGCATCGAATCCCCGGATGGTCCCAGGCAGGTTTCTCAAGCGTTTCGGGTAATAGCCCTGAAGGGCCGAGCTCCCCACGACGATGACGTCGCCGACGACGATCGGCGGCGAGCTCGAGCCGATGGCGCCGAGTTCGGGGTCGATGCCGCGAACCGCACCGCTGGGTGCGCTCGAGCCGGCCGCGCGCGTCGGCGCGTTGTCCCCGTTGGTCTGCATCGGGCCTGGACTCCCCGCCCAGGGCACGAGCGGATAGCCAAGGCCTTCCATTAGGTCCACGACCCCGTTCCTGCCGAATCCCGGCACGGGTCGGCCCGTTGCTGCGTCGAGCGCGACCAACTGATAGCCCGGCGTGACGACTATGACACGCCGGTCGGAGCCGCGACTCCAGTAGGCTAGGCCGCGGCCCGAGAAGCGCCGCGGCGCCTTTTCCCAGCGAAGCCCTTCGTCCAGGCGCCACGTCCACAGCGTTTCACCAGTGGCTGGGTCGATCGCCGCAACGTCGCGACGTTCTCCCGCAACGGTGTACAGGACGCCGTCGGCGTACAGCGGCGTCGCGCGATAATAGGTTTCGGGGGTCGGGCCGAAGTTGGCGGCGCGCCAGCGCCAGGCGATCTCCAGTTTCCCGACGTTGTCGCGCGTGATCTGATCCAGCGGCGCGTAGCGCGTACTGCCGGCATCGCCTCCCCAAAACCGCCATTCTCCGCCGGCGGCTCCCTGCTGCGTTACCGCTCCGACGCTGAGCACCAGGGCGACGGCGATCGCGCTCATTTATCGATGCGAATGCGCCGGAGTTGGGTATCGTCCGATGGTAACGTCGCGTCACCGGGCGGCAGGCCATTGAGCTCGAAGATGTACGCGAGGACGTCGGCGTATTCCGTCCGGCGCAGGCCGCCGGGATTGTCCATCGGCATCTGCGTGCGCACGAGCTCGAACAGATCACGCACTGGGCGGCCCTTCCAGCTATTCAGAAATGTCGAGTCGCGAAATTGTGCCGGCGTGTGGCAATTGGCACAGATCTCCTTGAAGATCTTGGCGCCGGAACGGGCCTGGTCCACCGTGTACGCGCCATGCGATGTCGTTCGCGCCGCACTATCCGGTTGCTGTGAAACGGCCCCGAGGGCCGCCACAGGATGCAGGCACAGGATCGTGACGAGTCTACTTACCAAAGGAATGCTCCGGCCCGGGGTAGCGGCCTTCGCGCACCTCCGCGGCGAACAGCCGGGCGGCCTCCCGCACATCTTCGGCGAGGGCGGCGTATTTCTTCACAAATTTCGCCGAGAACTGCTCGTTCAGACCGAGCATGTCGTGCAGCACCAGTACCTGTCCGTCGCACGCGGGTCCCGCTCCGATTCCAATCGTCGGAATGGTGAGTGACTTGGTGATTTGTGACGAGAGCGGCGCCGGCAGGAGCTCGAGGACCACTGCGAACGCGCCGGCGTCCTCCAGGGCTTTGGCGTCCGCGCGCAGCCGATCGGCCGTCGCGTCGTCTCGCCCCTGCACGTGATACCCCCCAAGGGCATGCACAGATTGCGGCGTCAGCCCGATATGTCCCATGACGGGTATCCCGGCCTCCACCAGTCGCCGCACGGTCGCTGCCATCGGCTGTCCACCTTCGATCTTGACCGCCTGGCAGCCGGTCTCCTTCATGGCCCGTCCGCAGTTGCGCAGCGCGTCATCGGGCGAGATCTGATAAGAGAGGAAAGGCATGTCACAGATCACCATGGCACGCTCGGTTCCCCGGCGGACGATGGTGGTGTGATAGATCATCTGCTCGAGCGACGCCGACAGCGTGGACGACGCTCCCGCCAGAACCTGGTTGAGCGAGTCGCCGACGAGCAGGATGTCGATTCCACTCGCGTCGAGCAGCCGGGCGAACAGAGCGTCGTAGCAGGTCAGCGCCACGATCCGCTCGCCCTTCTCCTTCATCTCCAGGAGGGAGCGCGTGGTGACGTTAGCCATGGCTCGCCTCGAGCTCGGCGATTTCCCGGCGCCAGAAGTCGCGGTTCGGCAGCTCAGGATGCGGAATGGTCAGATGGGCCTCCTGCACGGTACGCGCCCCGTATCGTACAATATCGAGATCCAGCGTGCGTGGTCCCCACCGCTCGCGGCGCTCCCGACCTCGCTCGGCCTCGATGGTTCGGCACTGCTCGAGCAGCGCGTCGGGACCCAGCGTGGTCTCAAGCAGGACCATCTGGTTCAGGTACGGGCCCTGCGCCACGGGACCGAGGGGAGCGGTTTCCTCCACGCGCGACACCGCTATGAGCCGCGTCCCCGGCAGCTCCGCGAGCCGTTTGCGCGCGTGCGCCAGATGGGCCGCCCGGTCACCCAGGTTCGATCCCAAGGCGACGTACACGCGTTCTGCTGTGGTCACGGCGGGGCCTACGCTACGTTGGCGAAGCCACGAGTCAAGTCACGCAGCATGGTGGCGACTTGCTCCAGGTCGCGCGTAGCCCGTTCGAGGTCGGTCAATCCCTCCGCGGCCTGCACGGCCCGGGTCGCCACGTCGTCCGCTTCCGCGCGATTCTGCCCGGCGATGCTGGCCACGGCGTGGATGCGCTCGCGCAAGCGGTCGAACGCGACATTCTGCTCGCCGGCTGCCGCTGTAATGCGGCCCGCATGGGCCGTGGCTTCCGCCGTGGCCGCGACAATGGCGTCGAGCGCCTCGAGCGCGGCGGCCGACAGCTCCTCCACCCCGCCCACATTCACCTGCCCGCGGCGCATCTGCTCGACGACCTCACCGACCTGCGTGTGAATGTCCTGGACCAGCTCACCCGCTTCCGCGGCGGCGTTCGCGCTCTGCTCGGCGAGGTGACGCACTTCATCGGCCACGACACCGAAGCCCTTGCCGTGCTTGCCGGCACGCGCCGCTTCGATCGCGGCATTGAGCGCGAGCAGGTTGGTCATATCGGCGAGCTCGCGGATCGACGCGATGAATCCCGTGATGCGCCGGCTGATTTGGCCGAGCTGCTGCACCTTGGTCGAGCTTTCGCCCACGAACGCCTTGAGCGCGACCAGTCGCTCGATCGCTTCGCGGATTTGCGTTCGGTTGCGGCTGGCCACATCACTGGCCGCGGTGGATGCACGCGCCGCGCCGGCGCCGTCATCTGATACGCGGCGCGAGACCAGCGCCAGGCTCTCGGTGGCCTCCAGGCCGCCGGAGACTTCACTCTCTTCTCGCCGCACGCCCTCGCGAATCACGCCGGTCGATGCCGCCACCGCCGCGGCCGCCTCCTTGAGCGCCTCCGCGGTCTGGGCGATCGTCGCGAGCTGGCGCGTCATGCGCTCCACCGTTTCCACGAGCGGCCGCCGGAGGTCGGTGATGTGGACGGCCGTGGCGAGCTGGTTCGCGAAGGTCGTGATGGTGAGAATATCCTGCCGGCGGTAACTGTTGCGCTTATGATGCTCGAGCTCGAGCGTGCCAATCACCTGATCGCCGAACTTGAGCGGCACGATCACGAGACTCTGCACTTCCTCCGGCGCGTCGGCGATACGCTTGTCGCTCCTCACGTCGTCGATCACGATCGTCTGCCCATGTGCCGCCGCCGTGCGGCGCAGCGTGCTGATGTCTTCCGAGGGCTCTTCCCTTCCCGCGCGACCCCGCCCGGAGCGATGGGCTAACGACATCACGCCGTCATGCAGCCGGTAGATCCGGAAGTCCCCCCAATCCACCAGGCGATGGGCCAGGCGCTCGATGCGGTGAAAAGAGTCCGCCAGGCTGATGTTCGCGGTAATCACCGCTTCCATAGCGTGAATCTTGTTCAGCTCCTCGGCTGAGATCGCCTCTTCGATCATTTGCTTGAGCAGCAGGCCCAGGAACGTCAGCACCAGGCCGATCAGAATCCACGCGCCGAACGACCAGGCGACTACGGAGCCGACAACGATCGTGGCGGCGAGCAGCGTCGCGGCGTAGGCGATCACTTCGTAGCGCACGATCATGAGCCGCTCGGCGGGCTCGAGTTTTGATCGGATGATGAGGCTGAAGTAGAACAGCACCCGGCCGAAGACGAAGTACGCCAGCGCGTAGCCGGCGAGCGCCGGGAGCAGCTCGATGGTGACCACCGGAATCGGCGCGCCGGCGACGGTCATTCCCAGCCAATGCAGTGTGGTGGCATACACGCCGGAGGCGGCGACGAGCGTGATGACCTCTCGCCCGAGGTTGATCCAGGCCACGCGCAACGGCTTGCGCTGCCAGATGGTATCCGTGACAGGCACGGCGGAGGAGATGGCCAGTGCCGTGGCGGGAACGCCGACGAGCAGGCTGCCCGCGATCCCCACGAGCGCCGTCTGGGTGAGGTACGAGTATTTGCTGAGAGGGACGGACAGCCCACGGAGCGCGAGCGTCGCGCCGAACATGACGACGATTTCGGGAATCTGCCCGAGCCAGCGCCGGTCGACGAGGAGTGCCGCCACCAGTATGACGCTTCCGATCAGCGCCAAGGCCCGACTGTAGAGACCGACGAAGCGCGAAATGCTCACGTATGGACCGCTGCCGCCAAATCGCGCGCCAGCCGCTCGACTGCGGCGACGCCGCCCGCGGCGAGGGCGTCCATCAGCGCGCTGCCCACGACCACGCCGTCCGCGACCCGGGCGGCTGCCTGTGCCTGCGCAGGCGTCGCGATCCCGAATCCGACCGCGATAGGCAGCCGCGTCACCGCGCGGATGCGGGCTACGTGCTGCGCGAGATCGGTGGGAACGCTGTCGCGCGCGCCCGTCACGCCGAGGCGGGAGATCAGATACACGAATCCACTCGCGCTCTTCAAGGCGGTCTTCAGACGTCTGTCATCGGTTGTCGGTGCGACCAGCCGAATGAGTGACAGCGAACTGTTCGTGACGGCCTGCTCGACGACCTCATCCGCGCCGGCCGGCAAATCGGTGAGCAACACGCCCGCCACGCCGGCTTCCACCGCGTCATGTATGAAGCGCTCAACGCCGAACGCCAGCACTGGATTGAGGTAGGTCATGACGACGACCGGTACCTCCAGTGCGGCTTCATGGATCAGCTTCAACACGCGCGGCAATGTCATTCCCTGCTCGAGCGCCGTTTGCGTGGTGCGCTGAATGGTGGGCCCGTCCGCGAGCGGATCGGAGAATGGGACACCGACTTCGACGAAGTCCGCTCCCGCGGCGGCGACGCGGCGGAGCGCGTCGCGCGACACCTCCGGAGTAGGAAACCCGGCAGTCAGGTAGGGGATCAGCGCACGCGTGGTTCCCAGGGCTCGCCACCGTTCCGCCAGTGCCGGAGCGCGCGTGGCACGGGGGTCCCCGTCCCCTCCCCGGTCAGACAAAGTAGTCGCTGACGTTGATGCCGTATTTGACCGGGTCGGTGACCTTGACGATGGTGCGCGGATAGTTGCCGTTCGGATCCTTTATGGACAGATCGACGACGGTTCCCGGCCGCAGGGGCGCGCCATCGGGTGTCGTGACGATGCGGACAACCGGGCGGTGCACGTGGGCGACGTCCGGGTTGGCGGTATGCACGAGCGCGACTTCGTAGGTGTCGAGAATCACGCACGTCCCGACGGGATAGACGCCGATGAGGTTGATGAACGCCTTGACGACCACCGGATCGTAGCCCCGGCGCGGGTTCTCCCACATTTCTTTCAGCACCTGATCGGGCTGGATCGGAACGGTCTGATAGACGCGACGGCTGGTGGCGGCATCGAAGCCGTCCGCCACCGCAATGACCTTCGAATAGATCGAGAGCAGGCGGGGCCGAATCGACTTGGGATAGCCGGTCAAGTCGATCTTCATGTGATGCTCGTACGCCACGACCATTCCCCGATACGGGATCTCGCCGTAGCCGCGCAGGCCGAAGAGCGTGAGCACGCCCAACCATGGATGCGCCTGCATGATGCGCCACTCTTCTTCGGTCAGACCGCCGTCTTTGTTCAGGACCTCGAGCGGCACGCGGGATTTGCCGACGTCATGGAACAGCGCCGCCATGCCGAGGTCGTATAGCTGCAGCTTGGTCAACCCGAGTTTGCGGCCCAGGGCGACCGAGAAGATGCAGACGTTGACCGAGTGAGTGAACGTGTACTCGTCATAATCGCGCAACGTCGTGAGTCCGACGAGCGACGACTCGTTGTTGAGCACCTGGTCGACGATGGCCTGAACGGCCCGCTTGACCTTCTTGACGTTGGCGGTGCGGCCCATGCGAATGCTGTTGATGACTTCTTTCGTGACCGCGACCGACCGGGCGTACGTGCGCTTGGCCGCCTCCTTCTGCCGCTCTTCTTCCTCGACGTCCTCCTCGGCCTCGAGCGGGGCCTCGACGGTGATGAAGGTAACGCCGCCGTCCGCCAGTTTCTGGGACAGCTCGAACAGCTTGTTCGGATTCGTCTCCTTCGCCGCGTAGGCGAGCAGCAGCGATACGAAGATCTGGAGCTGCCGCCGATCGATGCCTTCGTCGATGCGCACGGCCCCGATGCCGCACTGCTGAAAGACGTTCAGGATGTGCGAGAAGGAGGCGTAGTTGTCGAGATCGAGGCGCAGGCGCGTCGAGTTCACGAAGATGAATTCGCCCTGGATGCGCACCTCGAGCTCGCGCTCGACGTCGAGCAGCTGCTTGGTCGTGGCGGCGAGGTCGTCCAGCGATCGCTGCACCTGCGCGTTCTCGATCGGGTACAACTTCACCGACCGAAGGGTGGTGTAGAGCACCACCAGGAAGTCGCGGCCGGCATGACGGAGGAACCCGTCCGTGGTCGCGACGGTCTCCATCATCGACGGGCGTTTCCCTCCGCCGGCAGGCGCGGTCATATCGCCGTCCCCACCTCGCGCAGTGCGCGACTCACGGCATTCCGTACCAGCGGCTCCTTGTCCTGCGCCACCTTCTGCAGGACATCGCGCGCGGCCGGGGTGCGGATTTTCCCGAGTGCCATCGCCGCGCAGGCGCGCGTCTCGGGATCCTCCTTGCGCGCGAGCAGGCCGCCCCGGCCGAGCAGCATCTTCTCGAGCGTCGCGATACCGGCCGGGCCGGCGAGCGCACCATAGGCCTCGAAGAACGCCATTTTTTCAGTCAGATCGGCGTCCTTCAATTTCGAGCCGGTTACGGCGGCTTCGACCCGCGGGAACGCGTTGCGGTGACCGCGCTGCCCCAGGAACTTCACTGCCGCGATCCGGACATCGCGCTCCTGATCCTCGATCGCTTTCTCGAGCAGGCGTGTGGCGCTGGCGCTGCCGATCATCGTCAACGCCTCGACGACGGCCAGCTTTAGCTCGCGCTCGCCGCGCTCGAGGAGCGGGCCCATACCGTCGGGCGCTCCGGGCAGCTTCAGCCGCCCCGCGAGTCGCACCATCTCGAGCTGCACGGCCGCCTCTGTGCTCCCCAGTGCTTTGAGCACTTCCGGCGCATGAGCTTGGGCGAGGCGCTCGGCCGAGGATTGCACCAATCCGCGCACCCGCTCGTTGTGCAGCCGCGGCAGCCAGCCCATGAGCGGCCCCAGCGCTTCAGCGCGCAGCTCGCTGAACAGCTCGGCGAGATCCTCCTCCGTCGGATGGCTCGTGGCTTCATCAAGCGATTGCAGCAGCTGCGAGAGGGCATCGGTCTGGGACAGGCGGGCCGGCAGCGTCTCGAGCACCTGCCGGTGCTCGGGGATCAGCTCGCGGGCCCGCTGCTGAATCACCTTGCACTCGCGCAGAATGTAGGCAACCGAACGGAAGTCCCCTGCTCCGAGGAGGTACGGAATGAAGTTCTCGAGTATCGAGATCAGCTCGGCGCGCACTGTGCCATATGTTTGCAGCTCGAGCAAGTCGAACAGCATCGCGAGCACGTTGCGGCGCAGATCCTGCGCGTACTCGCGCGTCACTTCGGTATGCAGGTATTCGATCTCCTTGTCATCGAGGAAGTACAGCGTCGTGTCGAAATCATCGACCGACACGAGCCCCTCACGTTTGGGAGGCGCCTCCTCCTCGACCTGACGGCGAATCGCGGCGGGATCGGTCGTGACCGCCTCGCCCTCCGGCCCGCCCGCGCCGATGGCGCCGGCGTCCGAGCGCTCGATGGGTACCGCATTGTCGCCGGCGAGCTCGCGAAACGTGTAGCTGATGAATTGGAAATCTTCCGCCCACAGCAGCGTTAGCAGATCGTCGGGCGCGTCCGCCTGCAGATTCCGGGCCTGCTGCAGCACGCCGAGGAACCGCACGATTTCGACTTCTTCGACGCCCGGCTTGAAGGTGAGCGAACGGACGCCGTCCTTGAACAGGGTCCAGGAGATGCTCTCGTGGCGCTGGTCCTGACTGTAGACGACGTGATCCTCCCAGCGGATCTCCGTTTCGCCGATATCGAGGATCAAATCATCCGTCGCTTCCCAGATCTGCCGGAAGGAGCCGCGGATATTGTCGACGGCGCGTTGGTAGACGGGATTGTTCGGCAGGTACAGCTGCGTCGCCCGCATCCCTTTGCTGACGACCTGCATCAACTCCTCCACTTGTGATGGAGGGAGGACGATGTCGGAAGTCTGGGCGGCAGGTTTTGTCAGAGCGCGGCTCCCGCAAGCTCGGCGACCATGGCGACGTCCTTGTCACCGCGGCCGCTCAAATTGATCAGGATGAGATCGCCGGAGGCTCGCCGGCTCTTCATGACCCACGCGATCGCGTGAGCGCTCTCGAGTGCTGGGAGTATGCCTTCGAGTCGCGACAGCGCGGCGAAGGCATTCAGCGCCTCCCGATCGGTCACGGCGTCATACAATACGCGGCCCGTGTCTTTGAGGTAAGCATGCTCGGGCCCGACGCCCGGATAATCGAGACCCGCCGACACGCTGTGCGCCGGCTGCACCTGCCCGTCGGCGTCCTGCAACAGATAGCTGCGACTTCCATGGAAGACGCCGGGGCGTCCGGCGGCGAGTGTCGCCGCGTGCCGGTGTGTCGCCACGCCCTCGCCCGCTGCTTCGATACCGACGAGCTGCACGCCGGTATCGTCGAGAAACGCTGAAAAAATTCCCATCGCGTTCGAGCCACCACCCACGCACGCCACGACGGCGCTCGGCAGACGCCCGAGCTGCTCGAGCACCTGCGCTCGGGCCTCGCGCCCGATAATCGACTGGAAATCGCGCACCAGACGGGGAAACGGATCGGGGCCCACCACCGAACCGATGATATAGTGGGTCGTGGTGACGTTCGTCACCCAGTCGCGCAACGCTTCGTTCGTGGCGTCTTTGAGGGTGCGAGTGCCGGATGTGACGGGGACGACCTTCGCTCCCATCAATTCCATCCGGTAGACGTTGAGGCGTTGGCGGCGCATGTCCTCCTCGCCCATGTACACGATGCATTCGAGGCCGAACCGGGCGCAGACCGTTGCGGTCGCGACGCCGTGCTGGCCGGCCCCGGTTTCGGCGATGATGCGTCGCTTCCTCATACGCTGCGCGAGCAACACCTGACCGAGCGTGTTATTGATCTTGTGGGCGCCGGTGTGGTTCAAATCCTCGCGCTTCAGAATCACGGGAGCCCCAACCTGCGCCGAGAGCCGCGGGACTGCGGTGATGGGCGTCGGCCGGCCGACATAGTTCCTGAGTAGCTCGTCGAGCTCCGACCCAAAGCGGGGGTCAGCCCGGGCCGCATCGTAGACGCTGGCCAGCTCCTCGAGTGCATGCATCAGCGTCTCGGGAACGTACCGGCCGCCATAGGGGCCGAAACGGCCGGTTACCGATGAATCGATTGCGCTCATTGATGTTTTTCACACCCTAAAGGGTGTGCTCGGCGGACACTGCCCTTAACAGGTCGCTGAAGAAATGCCACTTATGATGTCTCGTTCGTCGACTTCGCTTCATCACCCGCTCCTGGCAGTCGGCGGTGCAGTGCGCCGTGGTGCTGGCCGCCGCTCCGCCGAGTCGTCGTCCCTAACCCGGCAA
>DATFEG010000158.1:0-9897 GCA_035251445.1 Gemmatimonadales bacterium
TGGCGGGCGCGGGGGGCGCGGGGGGCTCCGATCAGAGTGCGGACGATGTGTTGGCGACGGTGAATGATGAACCCTGGCTCGTGCGGTCGGGAAACAGCGTGCTGCTGGGGAGTCGCCTGGACACGGCGTGGACGGTGCTGCCGGCGACGCCGGCATTCGTGCCGTTCATCGATGCGCTGGCGAATCGAATCGTCAGGGGAGAAGCGGACGTCACAAAAGCAGAGGGCGCGCCTCGCGTGGAGTTTCGCCGGCGCGGCGTCGATACCACGGGGGCGACCGTCTTCGGACCTGACCCGCGTGAGTCGGATCTGACGCCGGCTCCGAAGTCGCTCGGCGAGACGGCACTGGGCGGTGAGGATCGCGTGGAGGTGCTCGGCGATGCCGAGTTTGCCTCCGAGCGGTTTTCCGGCACGCGACGCACCGACGGCAGCGGGTTCTTGGTGCTCCTGGCACTCCTGCTGGCAGCGTCCGAGCTGGGAGTCGCCACTAGAACGCGCTGATGCCCCTCGATTTTCTCCTCGAGAAGTTCACTGAGCTTCCCGCGAGCCGGGCGTTGGCCGCCGACCTACCACCTGCCGGTAAACGCGCCGGTGTGGGCGGGCTCCCGGGCTCGAGTCCGGCGGTGCTCGTCGCCACGCTCGCTCGACACCTGCCCCAACGCCTCTTCGCCGTAGTCGCGCCGACACCGGCCGACGGCGAACGCTGGCTGGCCGACTTGCAAACACTGTTGGGGCCAGACGAACCGGCTCTCTATCCGCAACGTGAGGCGCTCGGCGCGGAAGAGCCGCACTTCGAAGTAGCCGGCGAACGAGTCGAAACGCTCGAAGCGTTGTTGCGTGGTGCCGTCCGCGTGGTGGTGACGACCGCTCGTGCCAGTGCGGAGCGAACAGCCGTCCCTGCCGCGCTGGCGCAGTCCCGCCTCGTAATCGAGGTCTCGAAAGAGGGCGAAGGGCTCACCGACACAGCGCAGCGCCTCGACACGATGGGGTATACCCGGGTCTCAACTGTGACTGAGGTTGCGCAGTACAGCGTCCGCGGCGGAATTCTCGACGTGTATGGGTTCGGGATGGCGGCGCCGGCCCGAGTCGAATGGTGGGGCGACGATGTCGCTTCCATCCGGACTTTTGATCTCGATACACAGCGCTCGGGTGATTCACTGCAGCGGGTGACGGTCTTGCCGGTCAAGGCGGAAGGCCCGGTCGTCGAAGAGGGGTCGCAGCATGCTGCGCCTCTACGGTCCAACCTTCTCGAGCTCCTCCCCTCGGACACCATCGTTGTCGTCGATCAGGAATCGGCGGTTGAGCGGGAGGTGGATCGCGCCTGGACCGACGCGGCGCACCATCTGGAGGTTGCGCGCCGGATGGGGGAGGAGCCGCCGTCGCGCGACGACCTGTTGATCGATCCTGCGGCCTGGCGGCTCGCTCTGACGCGACTCGCGCGTCTCGCCGTGGCGGAGAGTGAGACCGAGCGGCGTTTTCCGTTGGCGCATCCGGAACACGTGGACCGTGACCTGAAGCGCCTGCGGCAGGTCGTCGTGAATCCACCTCCCACCGTCATTCTGTGCGATAACGAAGGGCAGCTCGAGCGGTTGGAGGAATTGCTCGGCACCGGCCGAGCCACCCTGGCGGTTGGCGCACTGGACGGCGGGTTCATCATGCCGACGCTGCGCGTGCTCACGGATCACGAGATTTTCCGGCGCGCCCGGCGGCTGCGGCGCCCCCGGCGATATCGCACCGCCGTTTCGACGGTGGCCACCAGGCCACTGACACCAGGGGGATACGTCGTGCATCTCGAGCACGGAATTGGGATCTACCGTGGCCTGCAGACGATCGCCGTCGGCGCCGAAGGCGAGACCCTCGACGTTGCGGTCGTCGAATATGAAGGTGGCGCGCGACTCAACGTGCCGCTGTACCGCATCGATCAGCTCGAGCCCTATCGGACGGTGGGACGAGATGGCGACGGGGACGTCCCGCCGCCCCGGTTGCATCGGCTAGGCGCGACGACCTGGCAGCGCCAGCGCGACAAGACCCGCGCCGCGATCCGCGCGATGGCGGCGGAGCTGCTGGAGCTTTATGCGCGGCGCCAGCTCGCGACGGGATTTGCATTCCCCTCGGACACGCCCTGGCAGCGCGAGCTGGAATCCGCCTTCCTCTATGAGGACACGCCCGACCAACGCCGCGCTTCCGATGAAGTCAAGCGCGACATGGAGCGCCCGCGCCCAATGGATCGCCTGCTGGTCGGCGACGTGGGATACGGAAAAACGGAAGTGGCCGTGCGCGCCGCTTTCAAGGCAGTGCAGGCCGGCAAACAGGTCGTCGTGCTGGTCCCCACGACCATCCTCGCCGAGCAGCACGGGCGCACGTTTCGGGAACGGCTGGCGGACTATCCCGTGCGCACAGAAGTGCTGTCACGCTTCCGCAGTCCAAAGGAGATGGCTGCGCTCGTCAGGCGCATCGCACAGGGTGACGTGGATGTCGTCATCGGCACGCACCGGTTGCTGTCATCGGATGTGACGTTCAAAGACCTGGGGTTGCTCATCGTCGACGAGGAGCACCGTTTTGGCGTGCGCCACAAGGAACGGCTGAAGACGCTCAAGCTCAGCGTCGACGTCCTCACGTTGACGGCCACGCCTATTCCGCGAACGCTGCATCTGTCGCTCGCGGGGTTGCGCGATCTGGCGCTGCTCGAGACGGCTCCCAAGGATCGATCGGCGGTGCTCACGTTCGTCGAACCGTGGGACGACGCGCTGCTGGAGGAAGCGATCGCCCGGGAGCTCGACCGCGGCGGCCAGGTCTACTTCGTCCACAACCGCATCGAGACGATTGATACGATTGCGACGCGCGTGCAGGCGTTGGCTCCGCGCGCGCGGCTCGCAGTGGCCCACGGGCAGATGCGCGAGCACGAGCTCGAAGCGGTCATGGGACGGTTTGTGCGCGGGGAAGTGGATGTGCTCGTCTCGACGATGATCGTCGAGTCAGGACTCGACGTTCCGAACGCCAACACGATGATCGTCGATCGCGCCGACCGCTTTGGCCTCGCTCAGCTCTACCAACTGCGGGGGCGGGTCGGCCGCAGCCACCGGCGCGCGTTCTGCTATCTGCTCGTTCCCGACCACGTGGACGCGCAAGCGGAGGAACGTTTGCAGGTGCTCGAGCATCATACGGATTTGGGCTCGGGGTATCGCATTGCGTTGCGTGATCTGGAGCTGCGGGGCGCGGGAAACCTGTTGGGCGGCGAGCAGTCGGGACACGTCCAGGCGGTCGGGTTCGACATGTACTTGCGGTGGCTCGAGGAGACTGTCCGAGGGTTGAAGCAGGAGCCGGGAGCCGGGAGTCGGGAGCAGTTCTCGCCACCCGACGTGACATTGGACGCGCCGGCGCATCTGCCGGACGCCTACGTCGCCGATGACGATGCCAAGCTCGATCTCTACCGGCGGCTGGCGCGGGCAGAGCAAGCGTGTGAGATTCAAGCCGTTCGTGACGAGTTGCGCGACCGCTTTGGACCACTCCCCCCGGAAGCCGAGCGTTTGCTACTGGTGGCCGAGCTGCGTGCGGCTGGGGCGCGACTCGGGTTGGAGACGGTCCTCGTCAAGGGAGACGAGGCGCGGCTGACATTTCGACGCGATGCCGCACCACGGCTCGCGGGCCTCCAGGTGGCGCTGGACGCTGTGCAGTTCGAAGCCGACGTCCGGCGCGCGGTGCCGCTGTCCCTCAGGCTCCGCCGGCTCGGCGGAGAGTCGATCGGGCCCGGCCTGGTTCGGGCGCTCACGGCCGTTCTGCGGGATCACCCTCGTTAATTAAGGGAAAGAGGAAAGGATGCGAAGTTCGAGTCTGGTGTTGCTGGTGCTGACGCCGCTGGTAGTGGCATGCAGCGGCGTGCGGGACGCATTTACCCCCCGCGCCGATGTCGTCGCACGGGCCAACGATCAGACACTGGGTGTCGAGCGCATGGCGGGATGGGCCAGCGGTTCCAAGCAGGTGCCGCTCGAGCCTCTGGCGTTCAGCCGGCTCGCAAACATTTGGGTGGATTACGCCCTGTTCGCCCAGGCTCTCGCCCACGGACAGGACCTGCGCGATTCCGCGACGGTGATCGCGGCAATGTGGCCCATCGTGTCCCAAATAAAGTGGGAGCGCTTCCACGACAAGCTGAACGCTGCGGCGACTTTTACGGACAAGCAGGTGGATTCGGCGTATGACGCCGGCCAGGTGCGGATGTTTCAGCACATTCTCTTTCAGGTGCCACCGAATGCTGCAGCTAATGTCGACGGCCAAAAACGCCGTCAGGCCGAGCAGATACTGGTCCAGGCGCGTTCTGCGGGCGTGGGATTCGGTCGGTTGGCGAGTCGTCACTCAGACGACCCGGGCTCGAAGACACAGGGTGGCTCGCTCGGCGTGAGGCCACGCGGTGAGTTCGTTCCAGCGTTTGAAGATGCCGCCTGGCAGCTGCCTCCTGGGGGCGTAAGCCCCGTCGTCAAGAGCCAGTTTGGCTATCACATCATTCGGCGGCCGCCGCTCGCGGAAGTGCGCGATTCCTTCCGCGTCGGCGTCGAGGAGCGGAAGCAGTTCCTGGGCGATTCGTTGTATCTCGATAGCCTGTCCATCAAACGGCGCATCGAGCCGGTGAGTCGGGCCCCTGCCTACGTGCGTGCAGCGATGCAGGACATTGATGCGTCGCGGAAGAGTGGGCGGAAGCTCGTGAATTACCGCGGTGGCTCGATTCGCGTGCGTGACCTGGTACGCTGGGTGGGCGCGATGGATCCGTCGGTCACGCAGGCGCTACAGCAGGAGTCGGACGAGCGAATCAATCAGTTCCTCAAGGCCATCGCGCAGCGCGACCTGCTGCTCAAGCAGGCCGATTCGGCTCAGGTGACCCTGACGCCCGAGGATTGGCAGCAGATTCGTGTGCAGCACGATACCGCGCTCAAGCTGCTCGGGTCGATTCTGAGCCTGTCGTCGGAGCTCCTGCGAGATTCGCTGAGCACGGAGCGCGATCGCGTCAATCTCGCGATGGGCCGGGTGGACGACTACATGGGTCGGGTGGTGCAGGGTCGTGCCCGCTTCTTCCCGGTCCCCCCGTTCCTGGGTGAGACCCTGCGCGGGCGGGGTGATTGGAATGTGGATGAGGCAGGTGTGCGCCGGGCGCTGGAGCGGGCGCAGCAGATCCGGGCCGACTCGACTCGCGCGACCGGGGGGGGGGGGAGGCCGGGCGGCGCTCCGCAGATCGCCCCGGCGCCCGGTCCCGCTCCGATCGATACCACCCAGCGGAATCCAAGATGAACCGGCGATTGGCAGTTGTTATGGGATTCGTCGTCGCCACCACGGCGGCTGTGGCACAGCAGCCCGTCGACCGCATCATCGCCGTCGTCGGCACGCGCCCGATCCTTGCGTCACAGATCGAGGAGGAGATGGTACAGGCGCAGGCGCAGGGACAGCAGCTTCCGCCCGACTCTGCTGGCCGGACGCGCATGCGCCGCGACATTCTCGACCGGCTGATCGAGCTCGAGCTGCTCGTGCAACAGGCGCAGCGCGACACGTCCATCAAGATCACCGAACAGGAGGTGCTCGATCAGGTTGAGCAGACCTATCAGAACGTGCGCAAGCAGTTCGCGTCAGAAATCGAGTTCCGCGAGCAGATCAAACAGGCCCGCTTCGGGTCGCCCGAAGAATGGCGTCGCTGGCTGGCCGACGAACAGCGGCGGCAGCTCTACGCTCAGCGCTTGATCGAAGCTCAACGGCAGCAGGGCAAGCTGAAGCCGATTCCGCCCACCGACGCACAGATGCGCGAGTTCTGGGAGCAGAATCGGGGAACGCAACCGCGCCGTCCGGCGACCGCCGGATTCCGGCAGATCGTGATCGTGCCGCAGGCCGACTCGGCAGCGAAGCGGCGCGCCTACCAGCTGGCCGAGTCACTGGTTGTGGAGCTACGCAAGGGCGCGGACTTCGCGACGGCCGCGAAGCGCTTCTCGGGTGACAGCGCCTCCGCGAATCAGGGAGGTGAGCTCGGGTGGTTCCGTCGCGGCGTGATGGTGAAACAGTTCGAGGACTGGGCGTTTCACATGAAGCCCGGGGAGATTTCCGAGCCGGTCGAGACCAATTTCGGCTTTCATATCATCAAGATCGAGCGAACGCAGCCGGCCGAGGTGCTGGGCCGTCACGTTCTGATCCAGCCGCAGATCAGCGCGGAGCAAGTCGCTAAAGCGAGACGTCTCGCCGATTCCGTTCACGCGGCGCTGACGCGCGACGGGACTGCCTCGTTCGATGTCTTGGCTAAGGCGCACGGAGACGCTCAGGAGCAGAAGATTGTCGACGGGGTGCCATTCGATAAGCTGCCGCCGGAATACCAGAGGGCGATCGCCGGCGATACCACGCTCGGCTTGAAGCCGGTGGTCACCATCGGCGCCGACACGCCACGACCGAAGTTTGTGGTTCTGGAAGTCACTGCTAGACACGCAGAGGGTGAGCTCACTTTCGACGACGTGAAAATCAACATTCGGCAAACGCTCGGCGATCAACTCGCCATTCGCCATTTCATCGATCAGCTGAAGCGGCAGACGTACATCGACATCCGGCTCTGATCGTGGTGCCCCCGCCCCCGTCCCCGTCCCCGTCCTCAACCCCGGCACGGCCCCGCCTGGCAGTTGTCGTGGGCGATCCACGCGGGATTGGACCGGAGGTCGTGCGGAAGGCGCTGCGTCAACCACTCCCGGCCGATGTGGAGATCGTCGGTGGTTGGGACGACGATGGCGAGCGGAGTGAGATTGAAGCGGGCAGGGCGGTCGCGCAGGCCATCGAGACGGCCGCTCGCCAGGCACTCGCCGGGCAGGTCGACGCCATCGTCACGGGCCCGGTTCATAAGCAGGCCTTGCACGCCGCGGGCTACAAATTTCCCGGCGTCACCGAGTTTCTCGCCCACCTCTCGGGAGACGTTCCCGTCGCGATGATGCTCGCCACCGGGCGGTTGCGCGTCGTGCTCGTCACCACCCACCTGCCGCTCCGGGATGTGATCGCGACGATCACCACCGATCGCGTGGTCAACGCCGGGCGCATCACAAGCGACGCGCTGCAGCGCTGGTGGGGGATCGCCACGCCCAGGCTCGCCGTTTGCGCGCTCAATCCGCATGCGGGTGAAGGCGGCCTGTTCGGCGATGAAGACGAACGGGTGCTGCGCCCCGCGGCGACGGCGCTCGGTGCTGCGGGTCCGATCTCCGCCGACACGGTGTTTGTGAAAGCCCTACGAGGCGAGTTCGATGCGGTCCTGGCACCTTATCACGACGTGGGCATGACCGCGGTGAAGGTCTCGGGCTTTGGGACGGGGGTGAACGTCACGCTGGGCCTGCCGTTTATCCGTACCGCTCCCGATCACGGCACCGCGTTCGATATCGCGGGCAAGGGCGTCGCCGACGCGGGATCGATGCGCGCGGCACTCGAGCTGGCGGTGCAGCTCGCGGGAGCGCGCAAAGCCGCGACGAATTAGCCTGTCGACTCGGCGTGGGTGGCGGTGGTGGGCCACACGCGCACGCGACCGACCCGCCTCCCGTCCATCTCCAGAATCTCGAAGGTTGCTCCCTGCAGGTTGACGCGGTCGCCGACTTTCGGAAGGCGTCCCAAGCGTCCGAACAGCAGCCCGCCGATCGTCGTATAGTCGGTATCGTCCAAATGCAGCCGCAACAGACGGTTCACATCGCCGATCTCGGCGTTTCCGGCGAAGATCGGAACAGCGCCCCCCCCTGCGGGGTCTGCGGCCGCCGCACCCGTCGCGGGCGTGGCGGACGGCTGATCGTATTCATCGAAAATCGGACCGACGATTTCCTCGAGCAAATCTTCCATCGTTACGAGGCCAGCGGTTCCGCCGAACTCATCCAGCACGATGGCGAGGTGCACTTTCTGCCGTTTCATGTCGGCGAGTACGTCCTCCACTTCGCGCGTCCCCGGAACAAAGTACGCGGGCCGCGCGATGTCCTGGACCGGCGCTTCGGACCCCGCCAGCAGGCCGCGAAGAATGTCCTTGGCGTGGACAATTCCCACGACGTCATCGAGGGACTCCCCCGTGACCGGATAGCGAGACCGGCCGGCAGCGGCAACGCGGTCCGCCGCTTCAGCCAGCGATGCCTCGGCCGGCAGCGCGACGATCGCGGTGCGGGGCGTCATGACTTCGCGGGCGTTTTTTTCGCTGAACTCGAAGACGCCTTCGAGCAGGCGCGCATCACCGGCGCCCAGGCCACCGGTCTGGCGGCTCTGCTCGACGAGCATGCGGATTTCCTCGGGCGAGTGCACGCGTTCATGCTCTCCGGGCGGCCTGGCGCCGAGGAGGCGAAGCATGGCGTTCGCGCTGCCGTTGAGGAGCCAGATGAACGGGTTGGTCGCGACCGTGAAGATGATAAGCGGCGGAGCGACCCAGCGGCTCGTTGCTTCCGGATGCAGGAGGGCCAGAGCCTTGGGCGCCAGCTCGCCCAGCACGATGTGCAGGAATGTAATCGCCGCGAACGCGATCGCGGCCGACACTCCATGAATAGCGATCGCGTCGAACGGCTCGGTTAAGCCGCTGAAGAGCCGCTCGATCGTTGTGGCCACGGCTGGCTTCCCGATCCAGCCGAGTCCCAGGCTCGCCAGGGTGATGCCGAGTTGCGTGCCGGAGATGTAGCGATCGAGTGAGTTAAGGGCCTTGCGGACGATCGCGGCCCTGCGGTCGCCGCGACGCGCCCAAGCGTCGATTCGGGTCCGTCGCGCCGCGACTAGCGCGAACTCGGCCGCCACGAAGAAGGCGTTGGCAGCGACCAGGACCAGCACTGCGCCGAGACCCAGCAGGATCGACCCCAACGTCGGTTCGGTCATGTTGTTCGTTCAACCTAGCCTGCGCCCGGTTGACTTCAAGTATTATGTTTCGTCACGAGGAAACACTCGTGCTCCCCGCTGAAGCCCACTGCACTTATCGCGCACCCATCAACGTCGAGACACGCCGGCGTTTGACGCTTGCGTTGACCATCACCGCCGTGGTGATGCTCGTCGAGCTCATTGGGGGCTGGCTGGCCGGCTCGCTGGCACTGCTTGCCGACGCCGCGCACATGCTTGCCGACGTGGCCGCACTCGCCCTCGCGCTGGTCGCCGCGTGGATCGCGCAGCGGCCCGCGACGCCAGAGCGCTCATTCGGCTACCTGCGGCTCGAGATTCTCGCGGCCCTGGTAAACGGCGCCGTCCTGCTCGCCATCGCGATCGGCATCGGCGTCGAGGCGTGGCGACGGATCCGCACTCCGGAGACTGTAAACGGCGGTCTCTTGCTCGGCGTTGCAGCGGTGGGATTCTTCGCGAACCTCGCAGCGGCTCTGGTGCTGCACCGCGGCCATGAGCACTCTCTCAATCAGAAGGGCGCGTACCTGCACGTGCTCGGCGACTTGCTCGGCTCAGTGGGGGCCCTCCTCGCCGGTGGCATTATTCTCGCAACCGGGTGGTGGCTCGCCGACCCCCTCATGTCTGTCCTGATCGGTCTGCTGGTGCTGACCAGCGCGTGGCGGCTGGTGAAGGAGAGCGTCGACGTGCTGCTCGAGGCCACGCCGCGACACATCGCCATGCAGGACGTACACGACCGCATCGCGTCGGTCCCTGGCGTCCAGTCCGTGCATGACCTGCACCTGTGGACGGTGACGAGTGGGGTGGTCGCGATGAGTGGGCATCTGGTCGTGAAAAACCCGACCGACAATCAGCCGGTATTGGAGGCGGTGCAGGGGCGCATGCGTGCGCTTGGGATCCAGCATGTAACCGTCCAGGTTGAGCAGGAGCAGATCTGTGAATGACGGGGCGGCGAGGTGAGGCGGCGGCGTGATAAGGCGGCGGCGAAGGGGGCGGCGTGACGTCGCCGCCGAATTACCACGCCGCCGTAGTACCACGCCGCCGTAGTATCACG
>DATFEG010000160.1:0-2729 GCA_035251445.1 Gemmatimonadales bacterium
AAGTTCGAGTCGCAGCCTGCGAGGCCGGTACTGCCCATAGAGGCTGTATCGGCCGGAGGCAGCTATGCATAGATTGGGGACGACAGGTATCGCCATGCCGCCGCGCCGCTACATCGCTGTCATCGATGACGACGAGAGCCATTGCCGCTCGCTGGTGCGGCTGTTGCAGCAGTCCGGGTTCCAGGCGATCACGTACCTTTCCGCCGAGGAGTTCCTGCGCGACTCCTTGCGCACGCACTTCAATTGCCTGCTCGTCGACGTCCAGCTCGGCGGAATGTCAGGCATCGACATGCACGCCAGGCTGCTGGAACAGGGCGACCGGACGCCGGTTATTTACCTCACCGCATTCGACGATCCGTCGGCGCGGACCCGCGCCAACGAGATGGGATGTGCCGGCTATTTCCGGAAGACCGACGCGGGTAGCGAAATTCTCGCGACCTTGGACCGCGTGACCTCAAGGCCTGCCGCGACCTGAATAGGACTTTTGTCCCATGCGGGCCGGCTGCCCGGTGGCCCTATGATGCCGGTTTGGGGAAATGGGCATTGGGGGTGGATCGACATGGGGGCGGTCAGCCATGTCACGATCCTGTGGTCGCTAGTCGCAGGCGCCACGGCGCTGCTAGGCGCCGTGCATTTCGCGTTCTGGATGGCAAACCCCCAGGCTCGCGTCCACCTCGTATTTGCAATTACTGCGCTGGCATTCGTCGGCGTTGCTGCTACCGAAATCTGGGGTATGCATGCCGCCACTCCTCAGGAATGGGGCGCGGCGGTCCGGTGGTGCCACGTCCCGCTCTACTTCCTCGTTGTGGGCCTCGTCGCCTTCGTGAGCCTCTATCTCGGCACGGGGCGTGCGTGGCTCGGATGGGGATATGTCGGCTTGCGCAGCGTGATTTTCGCGGCCAATTTTGCGTCCGAAACGAACTTCAACTTCGAGCGCATCGATTCAATCGAGCGAATCCGCTTCCTGGGTGACACCGTAACGGTGGTGGGAGACGCGGTCGTCGGCAAGTGGCAACTTCTCGGACTTGTCAGTTCGGCGTTGCTCGTGGTGTATGTGCTCGACGCCTGCGTCACACTCTGGCGGCGCGGAGATGCCGAAGAGCGAAGGCGGGCCCTCGTCGTTGGCGGCGCTTTTGTCGCGTTTGCGGGTGCCGCGACCGCCTACGTGCAGCTCGTACTGTACGGCATCGTGCAATTGCCGCTTCTGATCACTCCCATGTTCCTGGCGCCGCTCGCTGCCATGACCTACGAGCTGAGCCGGGACCTCCTTCGGGCATCGCTGCTCGCCGGGGAAGTCACGGGCGGCAAAGTGCGGCTCGAGCTCGCGGCAACTGCCGCGGATCTCGGCCTCGGCGAGTGGGACAGCGGGTCCGGGCGCATCTGGGCGACGAGCAAGGCGCGCCAGCTATTCGGATTCGGCGAGACTGAAGAGCGGTCGCCGCAGAGCTGGCTGGACCGGATCCATCCGGACGACCGCGTTCGTGTCACTGAAGGACTTGCGCGGTCGATCAGAGGCAACGAAGACTACGTCGCCGAGTTTCGAGTGAGTCACGATGGGCACGGCACGCGCTGGCTCACCGCACGTGGGCGCGCGAGCGCCTCGGGTCGGGGCAAGGGATTGGTGTTGAGGGGCGTCGTGCGGGATGTCACCCAGTACCGGGAAGAACATGACGAGGCCCTGGAATTGCGGCGCGAACTGGCGCATTCCGGCCGCGTGTCCATGCTCGGCCAGCTCGCCTCGTCGCTCGCGCACGAGCTGAGCCAGCCGCTCGGGGCGATCCTGCGCAATACCGAGGCGGCTGAATTGATGCTCCAGGCCTCGACGGTCGATGTCGAGGCTCTGCGCGAGATCGTCGTTGACATCCAGCGCGACGATCGCCGCGCGGGCCTCGTGATCGAGCGCCTGCGATCGCTGCTCAAGCGCCGCGAGCTGGAGCTGCAGCCCCTTGCGGTCGATGGCATCGTCCAGGACGTCCTCACGCTGGTCCACTCGGACTCCGCATCGCGTCACGTTCACATCGATTGCAGGCTCGAGCCCTCGCTGCCCGCGGTGCTAGGCGACCGCGTGCACCTGTCGCAGGTGCTGCTGAACCTGCTCCTTAACGCGATGGATGCCGTCAGCGGCTTGACTCCCGACCGGCGACGCGTGGTCGTCGGCGCCGGCAGGAACGGTGACGGGACGATCGAGCTGTACGTCGCAGACACCGGCAATGGCGTTCCGCCGGACGTCGCGGCCCAGATCTTCGAGCCGTTTTTCACCACGAAACCCGCCGGCATGGGAATGGGCCTCGCAATTTCCCGGTCGATCGTCGAGCGCCACGGCGGCTCGATCTCCCTGAGCAACGAGCCGGGACGGGGCGCGCGCTTCAGCGTCGTGTTGCCGATCGACACGGAGGCCGCATGACGGCCGACGGGGACGTCTATGTCGTAGACGACGACGCGAGTTACTTGCGGTCGCTCGCCCGGCTGTTGTCGTCCGAGGGATACCGCGTCCATCCGTTCCCGTCCGCGCGCGACTTCCTGGAAAGTCTCACCATGCAAGCCCGAGGCTGCATCGTTGCCGATCTCAAGATGCCCGACATGGACGGCCTCGGGCTCCAGGCCGCGCTCGCCGAGTTGCAGTGCCGCATGCCCATCGTCTTTCTCACGGGCGTTGGCGACATCTCGAGCACAGTTCGCGCCATGCGCGGCGGAGCGGTCGACTTCCTCGAAAAATGCGCCCCTAAGGA
>DATFEG010000162.1:0-2843 GCA_035251445.1 Gemmatimonadales bacterium
CCCATGGGATCGGTCATGCTCACGAGGCGTGAGCAACGGTACGTCCCCGCCGCGATCGAGTCGTAGACGTACGCGACGGTATCGAGCGTGCTGGAGGTGACGGGCCACTGCGCGGTGTTGCGGATGAGCCGGACGACTCGAGTCTATGGGCTTCGCGAAAGCTCCAACAAACGTGCCCCGCGCCTGATCTGCGGCGACGAGCCGCTCTACCCGTTCGCCTGCACGGCCGAACCCGAGGCTGTGGGAGCATCCGGCGCAGCGGATCGCGGTAGTAGGCAGTTGCGACACCGACGTGGTCAGGAGGACGAACGATAGTCTCGGGCGTGTAATACACCGGATCGTACGTGAACGTCGTCACGATCGGCTTGGCTGGAGTCGAGCGCGGATCGGTCACCGAAGTCACGAACGCACCGGGCGCGGTCGCGTGATAACCGAACAGCGTCGAATCGGCCTTGGTAGGCGATATCCAGATCTTCACCCACGGTGAGGCGCCGGCTCGCATCGAATCGGAACGTCGCGGCTCGGCTGGTCGCGCCACTGGGCGCGCGCAACCAGATATCGCTGACCAGGCCCGGCGCGGACGCCGAGTCATATCTGAAAGCGAACGCATGACCCGCGGGATCGACGATGCTGTCGAGCCTCGTCGGACTAACTGCTGAGTACACGAATCTGGTCCGGTTGCCGAGGAGATCGGCGGTGTAGCGGTGCCAGCCGTCTGACCGGAACCCCACGCTCGCGCCATTCCACAGATACGCGATGTAAGCCGCGCTGTCGGGATGACCAAACCCCGTTTCGACGAGCTTCGACGTCTCCCCCGGCGGTGTAACCCAAACGCTGCCAGACTTCCGAAACACGGTGTACGACCCATCACCAGAGAGCCAGATCGCAGCCGGCGCTCCTTGCGACGTCAGGCCGAGAACGAGTCGACTCTGTTCAGCGAGGGCCCAGCCGGATCCGAAACGCGTTGCGGTAGTTGTCCGGCAGGTACAGTTGAATCACCTCCTGGCGAACCGTGTCTTCACGCGATTGGGAGCCATTGGCGTAGAACGTCCGAACCGAAGCGGTGATCGTGCGGACGGCAGCATTTTCACTCGAAGCAGGCAAATCGGTACCCACGACTCGCCTGTCGGTGGATTGTTCATTGAGCACTTGAGGGAGGTCGAAGGGACCGGCGCCTGGCGGAACGACCGTCCCGAAGTAGTGCGTCAGCTGTCCGTTGCTGCCCACCAGCGCGCCGCCTTCTCGGAGGGTGACTTGTATGGACTCTGGCGCGAGCTGGACTCGGCCGATCAGGATTTCGTACGGGAGTAGCGTCGGAGCGCGTTGTGATGTGGAGCGATACATCAAATGCAAACTGCGGTCGCGATCGCGCGTGACGAACCCTGGAATTCCTTGCGTCAGCATCACCCCGCCGCACTGCAGAGACCCGAAGGCCGCACACTCGCCCTGGTCCGAATGCGAGAAGTCCCGGAGGGGGGTGACCGGCACGGGGGCTACAACGGCCCCGGGGCCTCCCCCTAACTGAACGAATCGCGCGCGGACGTAGCTGCGGTGGCCGGTCGAGTCTGCAATGCTCGCGATCATCTCGTTCCAGCCGCCGCTATCGCTCGGCGGATTGAGAGGATTGTGCTTGTTGAGGGACGGATGCGTTGCGCTCACTTCGTAACTCGCCCCTAGCTTATTCGAGCTGATGTGGCGGACCTGATTCCCAACGGGCGTGTTGTTGTCTACAATGAGCGTCCCGTTGAGCCACAGCTTGAAGGTGCTGGGGTTGATCGCACCGGCACTCCCGACCATCGGCACAATGCCGGTGTCGGGAGGGATCGGCTTACCACGCCGCGCGGTGACGCTTTGCGCCGAGAACCCGGATGACGCGATCCCCGGCGTCAGTCCGATGCTTTGGCCGCCTCCTCCGCCGCTTCCTTGAGTTCGATCGCCGTATGGATAGACATCCCAGAGCGGGTCATCGGGATCGCTGTCCGTCCAAAAGGTCGAGTCGTACTGATTGTCCTGCAGGTAGGTGTAGTTGGCACAGGTTTTTTGCTCTGCTGGCGTGAAGTCATGATTCAGCGTGTTCACGACGACCACAGTGTCCCACACGACCAACGCTCGAAAAATGTAACCGCCGGGCGTGGTCGCGTTTGCGGGCTGCGAGAAAAACGATGCAGGTCCACTCAGCCGGATTTCCGGATCGTCCACGTGGACGGGACACCCCCCGCAGCGAATCGAGGGGCAGCGGCAGCGCGCCCGGAAGCAGGCCGGCGATCATCCCGACGGCGTCGGTCATCGGCAGGGAATCGTCGAGCGAGTATACAGGTACTGGTCCCGCTCTCAGTGTCGTGCGTAGCGTATCGCACCTGCCGTTGAATGCGCACACCCACGTGCCGAAATCGTGGAAACCGGACGTCAGCTGGAGTCCCGTGGCGGTCAGTGTCGAACCGTTGATCGCGACGCGGCCCGGCTTTTGGGTGCTGTCTGCTCCGTCGATCAGCAACCGTATCGTACCCGTGTTAACTCCGCTCGCGTGATCGAAGACGGCGCGCAGAGTGTCGCCGAAAGGCAAGTCCGAAGAGTCCGTAGGGTGCAAGTGCGCTGCGATCCCCGCGCCAAGTGTTGTCATTACCCCAATTACGAGTGTGTCTCCCGAACGCGTGATTTCGTTCGGGCTCACCCAATTCGCTCGATATTCTTGGCTGAAGTGCCCCATTCCACTGGTGCGATAGCCGACCGTCACAACTCGCGTGGCACCTTTAGCGAGCGAGAACGAGCTCGGATTGGGCGTCTCGCATGGCAGCTGGGAGGACAGCGCGACGCACTCGACGCTGATGGTCCCGAATGTATTG
>DATFEG010000003.1:0-26900 GCA_035251445.1 Gemmatimonadales bacterium
ACGTACGCGTTCGCCGTGGCGGTCATCGCCCTGTCCGCGGTGCTGTCCGGGCTGCTCGTGCGGCGGCGGCTCGATCGGCTCGACCTGGTGGCGGTGTTGAAGATGCGCGAGTGAAGGGACGGGGACTGGCATGACAGTCACGACCAAATGGGTGAGCCTGGGGGTTGTCGCGGCAGCGACCGTGTATGGCGCGTGGGCGTTGCTGCGGCCCGAATCTGTGCGCGTGGAGACCGCGCCAGCGGCGCGGCGACCGCTTCAAGTCACCGTGGACGAGGAGGGTGAAACGCGAGTGCGCGATCGATTCGTCCTGGCCGCCCCGGTGGCCGGGCGCGTGGCGCGGATCGCTCTGCGTGAGGGTGACTCCGTGCGAGTGGGAACAGTCGTCGCCCGCGTCTTCCCCGCGCCGCTCGATCCGCGGTCCCGCAGGGAGGCAGTGGCCCGGCTTGAGGCAGCCGACGACGCGCAGCGCGCGAGCATTGCCACGGTGGCGCAGGCCCGGGCGGCGCTCAACCAGGCGCAACGGGAGCGGCAGCGGGCCCAGTCGCTCGTCGCGGAAAACGCCATTGCGACAGAAACGCGGGAGCGCACCGAGCTGGCGGAAGAACTGCGCGCCCGCGATCTCGAATCGGCGGAGTTTCGAGCGCAGGCGGCGGCGCATGAGGTCGAGGTGGCCCGTGCGGCGGTGGCGACCGGCGGAGCGCCCATCACAATTCGCTCGCCCGTGGCGGGCCGGGTGCTGCGCGTCCCCGAGCCCAGTGAGCGGGTGGTCGCGGCGGGAACGCCCCTGGTCGAAGTGGGTGACCGCTCACGCCTCGAGGTCGTCGCCGACCTGCTGTCCGCGGACGCGGTGCAGGTGCCTCGCGAGGCGCCCATTCTGATCGAAGGGTGGGGAGGGGAGACGCTGCACGGCCGTGTGCGCCTGGTGGAGCCTTCCGCATTTACGAAGGTGTCGGCGCTGGGCGTGGAGGAACAGCGCGTCAACGTGATCGGCGATCTGCTCGATCAGCCCCCCACGCTGGGGGATCGCTATCGTGTGGAGATTCGCATCGTGATCTGGAGCGCCGACAGTGTGTTGACCGTTCCGGCCAGCGCGCTGTTTCGTGCAGGCGAAGGCTGGCAGGTGTTCGTCGTGGAGCAGGGACGTGCGCGGTCGCGCGAGGTCACCATCGGGCACCGCACGTCGCTCGACGTCGAGATCACTGGCGGTGTGCGTGAGGGAGAGATCGTCATTCGCTACCCGAGCGACCGCGTCAGTGACGGTGCGCGTGTCGCCGCGCCGGCCACTGATGCGCGCTAGAACCGGCCAAAGTCGAGGCTCAGAGCCGCCGCCGGCCCACCCAGGTCCTCGTTGCTCAGACCAGACAGGTCAACGCCATTCACGAAGCGGTAACTAAGGCTTGAGTCCCGGCGTTCCATCACAACCACACGTAGCAGGAGCACGACTATGACGACGAAGCAGAAGCTCGCGGCGGTAACGAAGCAGGCGAAACAGCGGCTGATCGAGGCGGCGGATGCCGCGCTCGTCGCGCAGGGCAAGGTCGCTCGCGCCCGGCAGCGCAAGCGCGCCCGGAAGGCGGCGCTCACAAGGGTCGCGAAGACGGTGGCCATTGCCGGCGCGGCCGCAGCGGCCGTCATCGGAGCCCGGGCGACCGTACGCACAGTCCGGCGGCGCGCTGCACTGAGCACCTAACTGCGGCCGCTGGAAGGCGGTGTCCTGTCCGACGTGAGCCTGTTACTTGTGGCCCTCTACGAGGAACGACACCCGCGCGTTCACGCGGTATTCCGTAATACGATCGCCTTCGACCGTGCCGGTGAAGTTGTCGATCCAGATCGACTTGATGTTCTTCACGGTCTTGGCGACTTCCTTTACTGCGCTCTGCGCGGCATCGTCGAAGCTCTTCTCCGACTGCGCGATGACCTCGACGACTTTCACGATGCTGCTCATGGAATCCTCGAACGGTGAAGGTAATCAGCCCACGTACACTGGTACTCGCAAACCACGCTTCTTGTAGTGCTGCAGGCACTCAGCTTCGCGGCCGCGCACGATGCGCCGGCCTTTCATGATGCCACGCGGCGCCGTCACGACCGTGTAGCGCCGTTCGCCGGCTGTGCCGTCCACGTAAAGCACGACCCAATCCTGCGTTCGCCCCAACTCGTGGGCGCGTTGCGTGTTGGAGAACAGAGCGGTGTAGTCTCGTCCTCCCCGCAGCGTGTGCAGGATGGGGAGCCACGCATCATGCCGTGGATTGAAGCGCCGCGGTGCGATCGTGCGCAACGAACCGTCTGCCGCCCGGCGCCGGTACTCGCGATCCACGTCGAGCAGCTCGGCTACCGGTGGCTGGGTCTCGGCTTCCGCCGGGCTACGCTCGGCCCGCACCCGGGCCAGCCGCCGCGCCAGCGAGTCGCGAATGGCGGCCAGGCGCTTCTCCTCGAGCAGCTCCGACGACGCGATTGCTCCGGTCACGTTACGGCTCGATCTCGAGCTCGTTTTCCACCGCGGTCACGCCGGGCGCGGCCCAGGCAGCGGACTCGGCGGCGGCGCGCTCCGCCAGTGATTGCACGTGCCCGCGCAGCGTCACCGTGCTGTCTTGGAGGTGGACCGTTATGCGGTGGGCCTCCACCTCCGCATTCCGGCGCAACGCGGCTTCGATGCGCGCCTTGACGTCGGGGACCAGCACGCGCGGCCTCACCGTAATACGGTTCGTGATCCCCTTGACGCCGGTGAGGAACTTCACGACATCGGCGGCCGTCGTGCGCTGATAATCCCAATCGACGGTGCCACTCAGACGCACCCAACCGTCCGCGACTCTCACGTCGATGGCGTCATGCGGGACGAGCACATTCCATTCGAGCGCGCGCATCGCGGCCTCGGCGATGGCCGGATCGCTGCGCTCGTGGATCGTCGGAAGCAGGACGTCGATGTCATTGACGACGGCATGAACGCCGCGTACGCGCCGGGTCGCCCGTTCCGCCGCGACTTTCTCGGCGTACGACTTGACGAGACCGGTCAGGGTCACGACCCCCCGGTCGGAGATCTGCACGTCTACTTGAGACGTGCCCAGCTTCGGCTCCCAGTCGAGCTCCTCGAGGAGCTGCTGGCGCAGGTCCTGCGCGAGTGCGGTAGTCACGTTGTACTCCTGATGCGAGTGGCTTCGGGAAGGCGCTGCGTCCAGTCGGCCTGCAGCCGCCGCGCTTCGCGCTGGATGATCGCCGGCGTGATCCGCTTGCGATCGAGGTGCGCCGTTGCGATGAAGCGGGCGTCGAGCGACCGCGGGAGCGCCCGCCGCAGAGCACCGATCAAGTCGTCCGGCCCCGCCAACACAAGCTCGAGCGATTGGTCGTGATCCAGCGCGACGAGACGCGCGGCGACCGCGGCCATGTGGCGCCGTTCTTCCTCGCGTAGTCGCCCGTGGTACGCATGCTCACCACCTCCCGGTGAGTCGGCGCGGTCGCTATGAAACTTGCCGCCCCGCGTGCTCGGGGAATGCAGGCACGGGAGCTCGACCGCCTCTTCCGAGCCGACGTCGAAGAAGCGTGCGCGCCCCCGCTCGAGCACCACCACTACGACGCGGTTCACATCACCTCCGCGGGTTGCGGCGGCGCGGGCTTTTCTTCCGGGATCTCCGTCAGCGTCGCCTCGGTGAGCAGCAGCACGCTTGCGACCGATACGGCGTTCTCGAGCGCGATGCGGACGACTTTCGTGGGGTCGATGATTCCGGCTTCCATGAGATCGACGTACTCGCTCCGTGCCGCATCGAAACCGAAGTTGCCGGTTCCGGCGCGCATGCGGTCTACCACCACGCCGCCGTCGGCCGCCGAGTTCTCCGCGATCTGGCGCGTCGGCGTCTCGAGCGCGCGGCGCAGCATCATCACACCGGTGCGCTCGTCACCTTCCGCTGCCGCCGCCTCGTGCTCGACCGCCGCGATGGTGCGCAGCAGCGCGAGACCTCCACCGGGCACGATGCCCTCGGCGATCGCCGCCTTGGTAGAACTGATCGCGTCGTCGAACGCTTCCTTGCGGCTCTTGAGCTCGGCTTCCGACGGCGCGCCGACCCGGATAACGGCAACCCCACCGGCCAGTTTCGCGAGACGCTCTTCGAGCTTCTCACGATCGTAGTCCGAGGTCGTGTCCTTGATTTGGCGGCGCAGCTCGTCGCAGCGACCGGTGATCGCTTGTTTGGCCCCGGCGCCGCCGATGATCGTCGTGTTCTCACGATCCACGACCACCCGCTTGGCCCGGCCCAGATCCTCCGTTTTGACGTGCTCGAGCTTCACACCGATCTCCTCGGCAATGACCTTGCCGCCGGTCAGTATCGCGATGTCTTCGAGCATCGCCTTACGGCGATCCCCGAACCCGGGCGCCTTGACAGCGACGCATGCGAGGAGACCGCGGATCTTATTTACGACGAGCGTGGCCAGTGCCTCACCTTCCACGTCTTCGGCGATGATCAACAGACTGCGGCTCATCTTGGCCACCTGCTCGAGCAGCGGCAGCAAGTCCTTCATACCCGCAATGCGTTTTTCGTACAGCAGCACGAACGGATCGTCGAGCACCGCCTCCATCTTGGCCGGGTCGGTGACGAAATAGGGGGACAGGTAACCGCGGTCGAACTGCATTCCTTCCACGACCTCGAGCGCCGTCTCCATTCCTTTCGCTTCCTCGACGGAGATCGCCCCTTCCGGGCCGACCTTCTCGACGGCGTCGGCGACCAGATCGCCGATGGTCGGGTCGTTATGCGCGGAGATCGCGGCAACCTGCGCCTTCTCGCGTTTGGTCTTGACGGGGCGGGACAGCTTCTTCAATGCGGCAATGGCTACGCCCAATCCGCGTTCCAGACCGCGTTTCAGCTCGATCGCGCTCGCGCCGGCGGCGACGTTGCGGATCCCGTCGGCGAAGATCGTATGGGCGAGCAGCGTGGAAGTCGTTGTGCCATCGCCGACCGCATCGCCGGTGCGCACCGCCGCTTCGCGCAGCACCTGGGCGCCAAGATTCTCTTGTGCGTCCTTGAGATCGACTTCCTTGGCGATGGTGACGCCGTCGTTGCAGATGAGCGGCTCACCCCACTTGCGTTCGATCAGGACGCATTTCGACTTTGGTCCCAGCGTCACACGGACGGCATCCGCGAGGGCGGTGGCGCCGCGCAGCACCTTCTCGCGCGCCTCCGCCCGAAAAGCCAGCTGTTTGTGTGCCATGGTTGCTCCTTTCCGAATGCAAACTCGGTGGCCCGCCATGAAGGCAGTTTGAGAACAACTTCAAATCCACTTCACGTACACCCCGCAGCTTCCTGTTTAGGACATAGCGAGGAGTCCTCATGGCATGGCAACCGATCGTCGCCGGTGTGGACGGATCGCCCGAATCGTTCCGGGCCGCGTCGCTCGCCTGGCGCATCGCCCGCGCGGCCGACGCGCGCTGCGTGCTGGTGTACATCGTTCCGGACGTGTGGGTCCCGGGCGGCATGGCTCCGCTCGTCAACTCGCCGGACATTTTTGACGAGCTCGTCTCGGGCATGCGCCAGCAGCTCGCCCACGAAGTGGGCGCCGAGGTCCCCGAGGCGGTTCGCCAGGCGCTCATCGCCCGGCCGGGACGCCCCGGCGTGGTCCTGGACGAGGTCATCCGTGAGGTTGGCGCGTCCCTCGTGGTCGTGGGCGGCCGGCATCACGGCGCGCTCGCGCGCGGGTTGGGGGGCAGCACGGCCCATCAGCTCGTTCGTACGTCGGCCGCGCCGGTACTCGTCGTCGCGGCATCGGGGAAGCCGCAGCGGATACTGGTGGCAACGGACTTGTCCGGGGCGGCGGGCCCGACGCTGTCAGTGGCGGGACGGTACGCCGACCTGCTGGACGCACAGCTCCGCGTCGTGCACGTGGTCGAGACCGCCAAGTACCCAACGGTCGTGCCACTGTCGATCGACCTGGCTGAATTCGCGGAGCGGTCGCGGGCGGAGTTCGAGCAGCTCGTGGAGCTCGAGCTGTCGCGCGTGCCGCCGGACGACCGGGTGATCCGCCGCGGCCGCGCCGACGAAGAGATCGCCGAGGAAGTGGCCGCCTGGCGCGCGGACCTGCTGGTGGTGGGGTCGCACGGCAGAGGGTGGATCGATCGGCTCCTCATCGGCAGCACGACGGAACGTCTGCTCAATCGGTTGCCGACATCGCTGCTGGTGATTCCCATCAGCAAACCTGCGGTCAAACGCCCGGTGCGAGCGGCAACACACGCGCGCGCGCGCAGCCGGAAAGGGACGGTGGTCATATGAACGTCGCCGACATCATGCGGACTGACGTCAAGACGGTGGATCTCGATGCGACCGTGGCCGACGCGATCGCCACGCTCGCCGACGTGCACGTGTCCGCACTGCCGGTCACGGACGCGCATGGCAAGGTCGTGGGGGTGCTGTCCACGACCGACATCCTGTGCGCGCTGTCGGAGACCACGGAGCCGGAGCCCCGCGAGCGGCTGTTCGACGAAACGCCGGTGCGCGAGCTGATGACACCGCGGTCGCGCGTGATTGCACCGGAGGCGGATGTCCTCGAAGCCGCGCGCCGGATGCTGGACCTCGGCGTGCATCGGCTCTTCGTCGAGGCCGGCGGGGGCCGGCTGGTGGGCGTGATCTCGCAGACGGACATCGTCGCGGCGGTCGCCACCACCGCCAGGATCTAGCTGCCGGCTGGCGCCTTGCCTGCTGGCGCCCAGGTTTCGAGGATCTGGCCGAGGTCGACATCCGGTGCGATGAGGCAGATGTGGCCGTGACCGCGTAACACCTGTAGCGTCGCTCCGGGCACCCGCTCGGCCATGTACCGCGCCTGCTCGACAGCTGGGACGAGGTGATCCCGGTCGCTCGCAAGAAACAGCGTCGGTGCCTGAATCTCCCCCAGCCGCTCGCGCACGTCGTACCCACGCAAAACCCGCAAGCGCTGCAGATATCCGCGGCGCGTCGTCCGGGCGGTCAGCTCGAGAAATCGCTTGATCTCTCGGGCGTGCGTGTGGCGCGAATGAAGTCGGAACGCCGTAAGGCGACGGACGACACTCATCGCCTGCCACGGGAACGGCACGGCGCCGAGGAGCGTGATCGCGAGGTTGAGACGCCCTTGTGGCAGGAAGCGCGGGAATGAGTTGAGGATCACGAGGCGATCGAGCATCACCGGGTGCGCGAGCGCGAAGCTCAAGGCGATCGCGCCCCCAAATGACTCTCCGATGACCGTCGCCCGCCGGTCCGGCACGGCCGCGCTGATCACTTCCGCCAGGTCCGCGACCAGATCCTCCATCGCCGCTGCCTCTCGTAACGCATACGTCGCGACCCGATAGCGGCGCGCAAGCGACGGGACCTGCCGGTAAAACAGCTCACCCGTGCCATCCATGCCTGGCACCAACACCAGCAACGGGCCAGCGCCCGCGAGGCGGACCTCCGGCTTGTACATGCGAACAAGTTTAACCCGGGAGTCTGAGATCAGGCGCAACGTCGTGTGAAGATTCGCTCTCCCGCATGAGCGCTCACATCCAACTCACAACCTTTTCAGGCCCGCACGGTTTCTTTTCTGGGGCGAGTACCGAGTTCGAAGAGAGGCGCCATGAGAACCAAGGGACGGAGTTCTGACATCCGGCGCGCGCTGCGGGTGGGATGGGCCGGCCTGTCCGCCCTCGTCGTGGAGAGCACACTGTTGGCGGTCGCCGCGGTGCCTTCCTTTCTGTTATTGCAGTGGTTAGCGCGCTCCACGGCGGGATCAGTTCGAGCCGTGGTCCTCCTGTGCGTCTTTGGACCCGCCTACGTTCTGTTTGCCGTGTGCTTCATGGTGCTGTCGCCGCTTGCCATGCGGGTACTCGGCTGGCGTACTCCCGATCACGCCACGCTGCGCATCGCACAGCTGGAGTGGCCGCTGCTCGACTGGGTGCGCTATTTGGCCTCCGCGCATCTCGTGCGTCTTGTAGCTGGTGCCGTCCTGCGCGCCACGCCACTGTGGACGACGTACCTGCGGCTCAACGGCGCCCGGATCGGCCGCGGCGTCTATGTCAACAGTCTCGAAGTCATGGATCACAATCTTCTCGACTTCGCTGACGGCGTCGTGATCGGGGCGGGTGCGCATCTCTCGGGTCATACGGTCGAGGGCGGGGTCGTCAAAACAGGCACTGTGACGTTGGGCCGCAACGTCACCATCGGCGTCGGCAGTGTGATCGGCATCGATGTCGCCGTCGGCGCCGATGCGCAGGTCGGGGCGCTCAGTCTCGTGCCCAAGCACTCACGGCTGCCCGGTGGAGCGGCTTACGTCGGCATCCCGGTAAAGCGGATTGACGCGCATCAGGATCATCGCCTGGCGTTTGTTCCGGCGTAGCAGACCTTCGCGTCATCCTCAAGATTCCTTCACGAAAATCGGGCCACCTTGCAACCGTACCCTTGCGAGGAGCCTGCAATGACCTGGGGTCCGATCGTCGTTGGCGTTGATCTCTCGCCCGAAGCCAAGGGCGCCGCAGTGGTTGCAGAGCGACTCGGTCGTCTCGCAAACGTCCCCTGCCACGTGGTTCATGCCATGCGTGATGCCTGGGCCCCGCTCGTCGCGGTGAGCGTCGATCCGCAGGTTGTGGACATGCAACAGCTGCAGCTCGCCGTCGCGCGCCATCATCTGAATGAGCTCCTCGGCACGAGCGTGTCGGACCAGGTCCTCCGCAAGGTCGACGTCGTTTTCGGCCCCGCGGCGGTTGTGCTCCAGCAGGTCATGAGAGAAAAGCGGCCGGGACTCGTGGTTCTCGGCGGCAAGCACCACTCCGTGCTGGATCGCTGGCTGGGTGGCAGCACCAGCCTGCACATGGTGCGCGCGGCTGAGGTCCCAGTCCTCATCACGGCTGGTACTCCACCGGCGTTCCGGCGCGTGCTGGTCGCCGCCGACCTCTCAAAGGCCGCGGGTCCCACGCTCGGTCTCGCGGAGCGGTTTGCGAGGCTGGTCGGAGCAGAGCTGCGCGTCCTCACGGTGTTCGAGCCGCTTCCCGACATGCCCGCCATGTCCCCCGTGGACCCGACCGAGTACTTCGCGCTCGCGCAGGACACGCTGCAGCGGGAAATCTGGCCGCTCGTGAAGACGCCGACAGTCGAGAAGCTCGTGCGCCACGGCACGGTTGTCGATACGCTGCTGCGCGAGGCCACGGACTGGAAGGCGGATGTGCTCGTCATCGGGTCGCACGGCAAGGGATGGGGGCAACGGGTGCTTCTGGGCAGTGTCACCGAGCAGCTCATCAATCACCTGCCAACCTCGCTCCTGGTGGCGCCCGTGGGCGTCGCGGCGGCGAAGCTCGAGAAACGGGAAAAACGTCAGCCGGCGGTCGCCGCGCGCTGAGGAGGATCTCATGTCCGGTCAGCCCATTGTCATCGGCGTGGACGCCTCTCCCGAGAGCGTAGCTGCCGCGAGCGCCGGATGGATGCTGGCCCACGCCAGTGGTGTGGGCTGTCGGCTGGTCCGCGCCACGCAAGACGTGCGCAGCGCGATCGAGATGGCGGGCACTGGGGTGTCACTCGACGCGCTGCAGCTCGCCATGCTGGCCCGCGCGCGCAACGAAATCCTGACCGCGGTCGGTGACCGCGTTCCGGCAAGCGTTGCCCAGCAGCTGGTCGTGCGCCCCGGGCGCACGGCCGCAGTGCTCGATGACGTCATCGCCGAGACCGATGCGCAGATCCTCGTACTCGGGGGGAAGCACCACTCGAGCCTGGGACGCTGGCTCGGGGGAAGCACGGTTCAGCACGTCGTTCGGCGTCTGAATATCCCGCTGCTCGTCACCGCGGGGGAGCTGCGGCCGCGTCCGCGCGTCATGGTCGCTGTCGACATCTCATACGCGGCTCGGCCCACCATCGAGCGGGCCACGGCGTTCGCGCAGCTCCTCGGCGGACCGTTGCATGCCCTTCACGTCATCGAGCCGGCCGTCACCGTGCCGGAAGCCATGCTCCTGCCGGATCCGCTCGACTATGCGGGCTGGTCGCGTGAGCGCATGGAGCGGGATATGTGGCCGCTGCTCCCGATTCCGGATCATCACAAGGTGATCCGCCGCGGCGATGCCGCGAAGACGATCGCGGAAGAGGCGACGTCGTGGCGCGCCGATGTCATCGTCGTCGGCTCACACGGGAAGCGGTGGATCGACCGTCTGTTGATCGGCAGCGTAACGGAAGAGTTGTTGAACGACCTTCCCGCCGCCGTGCTTGTGATTCCCGTGCCGGCGCCGGTGCGCCGCGAGCCGGCACCGGCACGGCTGCGCAAGGCGCTGGCGCCAGTCTAAGGCGACTCGTGCAACAGTAGCTCGAGACCCACCCTATGGCGGGGTCGCTACCGGAAGCGGCAGGCGCTGGCGGAACGTCCACGACAGCCGCTGCTGGCCGCCTATGAGCAAGGCGATGAGGGCGCCGATCATGATCATGGCGCTCGTGACCGCCGGGACCTGTGGCGAAATAACGGCGCCGGTCAGGGCTACCGCGTTCCACGTCGTGTGCCACACCACGACCATCAGGGTGCTGCCGCGCGTGCTGTTATAAAGGAAGGTGAGCCACACGGCGCCGGCGAGCAGGCCCAGGAAGAAGCCGATGTACTGCTCCACGCTGCCTAGCTGATAGCGGTAGAGGAAATTAGGGCACGTGCCAGATGCCCCATCCGATGCTGAGGAGCACGGTAGCGCGGAATGCCGTGCGACGTCGCTGGAGATGAGGGAGCGCATAGCCTCGCTACCCGGGCTCCTCGCCCACGCCGTACGCGAGCGAGGCGAGGAACATGCCGACGAGCCACGCCGGGTTGGCGAACTCGTCGCGCAGTTCCTGGATCCCATCGAGGGGCGCGCCCATGATTGCGAGCAGCGCGATGGCGACGGCCCCCAAGATGATCGGGCCGAGCGCCACGAGCCAGGCGATCGTGCCGACGCGCCAGCGAACCAGCCGGCGGCCGAAGTCGCGGAGGGCGGTCTTCCCACCCAGGAACGTCGTCATGATCAACGCCGCGGTGAGTGGGCCGAGCGCACCGAATGCATGCCAGCTGCTGGAAACATCGGCGTGCAGGATGAGCGGCGACACCGCGAGCCAGCTGAGTGCGCAAGCCAGCACGTAGTACGCGAAGACGGGATGGCGTCGCAACTCTGCCGTGAACGTCCCGACCGGGCGCGTCATGCCACTCAGGTGCACTGGAGGGCGGAGCGTTCCGCTTCGTGCTTGATCCGGCGGACGACGCGCCGCATTACGACCCCCACGCCCGCGCCGATGACCCGCCAGTAGCGGCGGAACGTGCGGCGCGCCGCGTCGTCGGTCGCTGCAATGCGCGCCTCATAGCGGAGGATCGAGCCGTCGCCCGCGGAGCGCACGGCCAGGCTGAGCGCCAATTTCGCGAACCCGGGCTCCGAGAAGGGAATGAACTCCGCGCTCGAGAGGGCTCGGTTCCCGTAGTCTTTCTGCCAGAATCGACCCACGGCACCAATGACCAGCTCGACGCCGGGCTCCTCCTGGAGAACCACCCATGCCGGCCCTTGTTTCGCCATTTCCCCGAAGGTCACGCGCGATGGGGACGGCAGCGGTGGCTCGCCGCGCCAGCGGCGCGCGAGGTTGCGGGGCAGCTCGCGCAGCTCGAAGAGCACGTCGATCACCGGATCGCGAAGGTTGGTCTCCTTCATGGCGGCGTAGAGCGCATCCGGCGTCGCGTTGACGCTTGCTTCGTAGATGTACGTCTCATCAAAGGTCGGGAGATAGCGGTCGATCAGCATGAGCGCTGTCCGGTTGGGTGTCACCGGCAGTGTAGCGCAGCTCGTCTAAAGCGCACCCAATATTAAGATGAAGACTCTCTCAGGGAGCTCTCAACGGGTTTTCAGAGACAATGGATAGAGTTGACCCCATGACACATGTCCTGATCGTATACGGCACGACCGACGGGCACACGCGGAAAATCGCTCAGGTCCTTGCTGAAAACCTGCGCGCCAGGCGTTGCAGCGTTGACATACTGGACGCGGCAGGCGCTCTCCGGCGCCTCAGCCCGGAGGCGTACGACGGCGTGATTGTGGCCGCGTCCGTGCACATCGGCGACTACCAGCGGGCGGTCGGGCGCTGGGTCCGGATGTACGCGCCGCTGCTCAACGGCGTACCGACGGCCTTCCTGTCGGTCTGCCTCGGGGTCCTAGAAAAAGGCATTGGACCTCGTCAGGAAATTCTCAGGATCATGCGGCGCTTTCTCGATCGCTGCGGCTGGCGGCCCACGATCACCAAGATGGTGGCTGGGGCGTTGCCGTATACGCGCTACGGCTGGCTCAAGCGCCAGATGATGAAGCGGATTGTCGCCAAGACGGGCGGTGATACCGACACGACGCGGGACTTCGAATACACCGACTGGAATGACCTGCGCAATTTTACGGGGGACTTCGCGGCCCTCGCAGCGGAGAAGCATGCTGCAACGGGAGGAGTGCTCGTATGATCCGCAAGATCGTCGGTTTTGCCGTTGTCGCACTCGTGGCCCTGCTGGTCTTCAAGATCGCACTCGGGATGCTCGGCGTGCTGATCGGGCTGGCGGTGTCGTTGCTCGTCCTTGCGGCCATGGGCTACGGGTTCTACCTCGTGCTGCGAGTCGTCAGTCCACGGGCGGCAGACCGGGTCCGCGACCTGATCAGAGGGACGCCCACGCCGACCCCGTAGCTGATCGCATTCGGGAAGGAGCTTGCCATGCCCCGTCAGCAACCCAGGGGCCCGTTTTGCCAGAGCTGCTCGATGCCGCTGGAGAAAGCAAACGACTTCGGCACCGACGCCGCCGGATTTCGGGTCAACGACTATTGCCGTCACTGCTATGCGGGCGGCGTGTTCACCGAGCCACAGATCACGATGCCGGCCATGATCGACCGCTGCGTCGCCATCATGACGCAACAGCGCATCATGGCTGAGCCCGATGCGCGGGCCCTGTTGACTCGCGTTATGCCGATGCTGAAGCGGTGGCGGGTCGCCGAGCGCGAGGCCGCCGCGGCGACTCCGTTCTGACGAGTTGGGCCTATGGCGTGGACCGCCAACCTGGGCGGCCGGCGCTCAAGAGGGGAGGGGGACATGCAAGGCGGGATGAGTAATGAACTGTGGCTGTCTCATGCGGACGAGGTGCGGCCGCAGATGGACCTGCAGGAGCGGGTGTGGGCCGAGCTGCGGTGGGAGCCGGAGGCGGATACCGCCGACGTGAATGTGACAGTCGATGATTTCGTCGCGACGCTCAGCGGAACGGTCCCCTCCTATCGCGCCAAGATGGCCGTGGCCCAGGCCGCCGCACGCATTCCCGGCATCCAGGCGGTGAGGGACGAGACGGTCGTCGTGCTTCCAATGCCGAATGCCCGCGCCGATAACGAGCTCGCTGCCGCGGTGGCTAACGCGCTCGTATGGGACATCCGCGTGCCGCACGTCAAGCTGACCGAACGGGTCGTCGACGGATGGGTGACACTGGCGGGATCGGTGACGCGTCAATGCGAGCGTGCCGCGGCAGAGGACGTCGTGTGTTATCTGACCGGAGTTCGTGGCATCACGAACCTGATCGACATTGAGCCGACCGAAACGCCGCCGGATTTTCAGCAGCTTGCGGAAGCAGCACTCGAGCGCGCCGCGCTGCGTGGCGCCCGCATCTCTGTAGAAACTCGGGACAAGACGGTGGCGTTGCGGGGCCGAGTGCATTCGCTGGCGGACCGGAGGGCTGCCGAACGTGCTGTCTGGGCCGTGCCGGGGGTCGCGGCCGTTGAGGACTTGCTGACCGTCCGGTAATGCACCAACGTTGTTCGCATGGCACTCCGCCGTGGCATCTACATCGTCCCGACGGACCGCTGGTATATCGAGCGGGCGGTTTGGCTCATCGCCGGCGTCGCCCTGCTTGTCAGCACCACACTCGCCGCACTCGTCAACCCGTACTGGGTCCTGCTCACCGTCGCGACCGCCTGGGCGTCGATCGCCGTCTCGCTCACCGGCTTCTGTATCGTCGGGAACATCCTTCACCGGCTCGGCTTCACCGCGATGCTCGGCCAGAGCGGACGGGGGAATTTCTATTTCATGCAGACCGATAGCTGGTATCTCGAGCGCCGGATCTACCTGGCGGTCGGAATCAATCTGACGGTGGCGTCGGTCCTGTCGATCATCCACAGCCCATGGTGGCTGACGTTCACCGGGTTCGTGGGCGTCGCGATGGTGTGGTTCGCCGCGACCGGATACTGCATCATGGCGAACGGCCTCTACTGGCTGGGCGCCGAACCGCGTCTCGCACCGCGGTCACCCGAGCAACAATCCACCAAGCCGGTACCCGCACGGGCATAAACCCCAAAGTCGTCAAGCTCGCCGCCGCCTGCCTCCTCTGTTTCGCCGTCTTCGGGGGACTCACCCTGCTGATCGTGCATCTTCGTAAACCTTGATGCGGGACTCTGAAGGAGGGGATCTATGGCCAAGAACATGGGGACGACCGACCGAGTGATTCGCACGCTGGTCGCAATCGCAATCGCCGTGCTGTACTTCACCGGCACCATCAGTGGCCCGCTGGCGATCTTGCTCGGAATCGTCGCTGTCGCATTCCTGGTGACGAGCCTGATCGGCTGGTGCCCGAGCTATCTCCCGTTCGGTTTGTCGACCCGGAAGACCGCTCCCGCCGAGGAGACTGTTGGAGCTCCACGTCGATAGGGAGCTGCCTGACGTCCGATGACGGGCTGGTTTCTGTCGCTGTCCCCGGTGGCACAGGCGGGCGTGGCCGCCGTGGGCACATGGCTGCTCACCGCGCTCGGCGCGGTGCCAGTGCTGTTTCTGACACGGGTGCCGCGCCGCTTCATGGACAGCTTGATGGGCTTCGCGGCGGGCGTTATGGTCGCCGCCTCGTGCTGGTCACTGCTGGTTCCCGCGCTGCGCCTGGGCGGTGTCTGGCCCGCCGTGACCGGCCTGCTGGCGGGTGCGGCGCTCATCTATCTCCTCGACCAATGGCTGCCCCACCTGCATCCGGAATTCCCCGAAGAAGCACGCCCCGAAGGTCCGCCCGTCTCATGGCGCCGGTCGGCGTTGCTCCTTGCGGCGATCACGTTGCACAATTTCCCGGAGGGTCTCGCGGTCGGCGTCTCGTTCGGGACCGGACAGCCGGGTCCGGCGGCTGCGCTCGCGATCGGGATTGGGCTCCAGAATCTGCCGGAGGGGCTCGCCGTGGCGCTGCCGCTGCGGCGCGACGGGATGAGCCCCGGCAAGGCATTGTGGTACGGGCAACTGTCCGCGATCGTCGAGCCCTTCGCCGCCGTCCTGGGCGCCGTGCTGGTCACCCGGATGGGGCAGCTGCTGCCATTTGGTTTAGCCCTGGCCGCCGGCGCGATGCTCTACGTGGTGGTGGAGGAGCTGATTCCCGAGACCGAGCGTAGCGGCAACATCGACGTCGCCACCATCGGGTTCATTCTGGGATTCGCGGTGATGATGGTGCTGGACAACGCGCTCGCGTGAACGAGTCTTAATACCAAACTCAGATTCACCCCACGCCCTCCGGCGTTCTTAGAAGGGAGCAACCCTTTCACCGGAGCGGATCATGGCATCCTACATGAACGAAGCACCGTGGGACCGCGCGCTGCGCCTGATCGCCGGACTCGTCCTGCTGTACCTGGGCTGGACTGGCGTCGTCGTCGGCACCCTTGGTTGGGTCTTCAAGATCGGCGGCTTCCTGCCTCTCGCGACCGGCTTCATCGGATGGTGCGCAGTCTACGAGTTGTTCGGCATATCGACGTGTTCTGCCCCGCGTGCGCCGGGTGCCGCATGACGACCGCGAACTCGGAGTTCACAGTCGCCTTGTCGCTTCGCGACGGCTATGCGTTCAATGTCGAATTCGACGACGGGGAGGCACCGCCGCTCGTGGTGGATGAGCTGCCGCCGCTCGGTGAGGCCAACGGGCCGAATCCTGCGCGCCTGCTCGCGGCGGCCGTCGGCAGCTGTCTGGGCTCCAGTCTGCTGTTCTGCCTTCGGAAGGCGCGGATCGAGCCGGCCAACCTGCGCACGACGGTTCAGGGCACGATTGTGCGGAACGCGCGGGGTCGCATGCGGATCGAGAGCATTCGGGTCCGGCTCGCTCCGGAGCTGACCGACGAGCAACGGGCGCGGATGGGCCGCTGCCTGGATCTATTTCAGGACTTCTGCCTCGTGACGGAAAGCGTCCGCGAGGGGATCACGGTCGACGTGGAAGTGGAAGGCGCACCGGTCGCCGCTGCGGTGTTGGCGGGCTGAATCACGCTGCTCGGTTGCGTCTCAGCGTGGCATGCAGCGCGCCGACAATGCACGCGAGCACGAGCGTGATTGCCAGACTCACACCGGCTTCGTGTGGATGCACATGTGCGACTGCACTGCCGTGCAGCAGGAGCGCTGCGTTGAGTAGCGTCATCATCGTCGACTCCTTTCAACAGATCCGCGGGAGCTGATCCCCCGGGAGCATGTCCACAACGCGGGTGCCGCCGATCCCGGTCTCGAGGACGACGAGGTCGGGGTGGTCGGGGACGACGCGGCCGATCCGTGCCGACGCCCGGCCGAGCGGATGAGTGCGCAACGCGGATAGTGCCGCCTCCGCAGCCGCCTCCGCGACGAAGGCCAGCAGGATCCCCTCGTTCGCAACATAGAGGGGATCAAAGCCGAGCATTTCGCACGCCGCCGCGACCGGCGCCGGGATCGGCAGCGCTGATTCATCGAGCACGATGCCGACGTGAGCGGCCGCGGCAATCTCATTGAGCGCGCTCGCCACCCCACCGCGCGTGGGATCGCGCAGCGTATGCACCGCGTCGCCCACCCGGGCTCGCAGAGCGTCGACGAGCGGGGTCAACGCCGCGCTGTCGCTCGTCACTTCGGCCTCGAACGCCAGGCCTTCCCGCGCGGTCATGATGGCGATGCCGTGGCGGCCGATGGGACCGCTGACGATCACCGCGTCGCCCGCTCGAGCACGGGCGGGAGCCGGCGCAAAGGTCGCGGGCCGCAGTCCGACCCCCGTCGTATTGATGAAGATGCCGTCGGCTTTGCCGCGCTCGACGACTTTCGTGTCACCGGCGACGAGCAACACGCCGGCCGCGCGGGCGGCTTCCGCCATCGCCTGGACGACGCGATCCAGCACGTCGAGCGGCAGGCCTTCTTCCAGCACGAATCCGGCCGAGAGCCACTGCGGCCTTGCTCCCATCATGGCGAGATCGTTGACGGTGCCGTGCACCGCGAGCGACCCGATGTTGCCGCCGGGGAATTCGAGCGGTTGCACCACGAACGTATCGGTGGAGATGGCCAACGCTTGGCCGGCGACGTCCACGATGGCGGCGTCGCCGAGCTGGGCCAGGATGTCGTTGCTCAGGTGGGGCAGGAACCGATCCCGGATCAGTGCGGCGCTCATTTTTCCGCCCGAGCCATGACCTAGCTGGACCCGATCGGCGGTCGCGAGCGGAGCGGGGCATACGATCGTCATACCGCGCTCCGGTAGCGGCCGTAGTTGTAATAGGCGGCGCACGCGCCTTCCGATGATACCATCGGCGCGCCCAACGGACGCTCCGGCGTGCACAGCGTGCCGAACGCTGGACAGTCGAACGGCTTCAGCACGCCCCGCAGCACGTCGCCCGCACGGCAGATCGTGGGCTCGGCGGTGTGAATCCCCTCGACCGAAAAGCGCCTTTCGGCGTCGAACTCGGCGAATTCCGCGCGGACGCCGAGGCCGCTGCGCGGAATCGGCCCGATGCCGCGCCAGTTGCGGTCCACCAGCTCGAACACGCGCGACACGAGATCCTGCGCCGGCTGGTTACCGTCACGCCGCACCGAGCGCACGTACTGATTCTCGACCTCGTGCCGTCCCTCTTCGAGCTGGTGAACCGCAAGCAGCATCCCCTCGAGTATATCGAGCGGCTCAAATCCCGTAACGACGATGGGAACCTTGTACTTCGCTGCGATAGGCTCGTACTCGGTCCACCCCATGATCGTGCAGACGTGACCGGCCGCGAGAAATCCCTGTACGCGGTTGTCGGGTGATTCGAGGAGCGCGACCATCGCGGGAGGCACGGTCACGTGCGAGACGAGCACGCTGAAGTTCTTGACGCCCAGCTCTTTCGCGCGCCAAACCGCCATCGCGTTGGCCGGCGCGGTCGTCTCGAACCCGACGGCGAAAAACACCACCTCTTTGTCCGGGTTCTTGCGGGCAAGCGCGAGCGCGTCGAGCGGCGAGTAGACGATGCGCACTGATCCACCGCGTGCGCGCACCTGGAGTAGATCGCACTCGCTGCCGGGGACGCGCAGCATGTCGCCGAAGGACGTGAAGATCACGTCCGGCCGCGACGCGAGCGCGAGCGCCTTGTCGATCTGCTCGAGCGGCGTGACGCACACGGGACAGCCGGGACCATGCACCATCTCGACGGCGTCGTCGAGCAGCTCGTCGAGACCCTGCTTGACGATCGTGTGCGTCTGGCCGCCGCAGACCTCCATGAGCACCCAGCGGCGCGTGGCGGCTCGCTTGATCTCGGCAACGAGCCCCCGAGCGACTTTCGGGTCGCGGTACTCGCTGAGGTATTTCATGACGCGAGTCCCTCCATCCACTTGAGCTCGTCGAGCTGGCTCATCTCACGCAGCACTTCGAACGTGCGCTTCGCCTCTTCCTCGTCCACTTTGGCAATGGCGAACCCGACGTGCACGATCGCGTAGTCCCCTGGCTTGATCTCATCCGCGACGTACGCCAGGCAGACTTCACGCCGCACTCCGCCGAAGTCGACGACGCCCATTGGGAGACCCTGCGTCTCGTGGACTTCCACGACGCGGCCCGGAATGCCGAGGCACATCAGGATCTCACCGCTTGCGGCTGCAGTTTGGCCTTGACGTATTCACCCACCAGCACCGCGGCCGGATACAGCACCTCCTCCTCGAGCTGCGCGTGCACCATCAGCTCGGCGGCGAGGCGGATGGCTTCCTCGTCGCCATCGGCTTCGGCGGCGAGTGAGAATGCGCGCACGGCGCCCATGATCGCTCGGTGCTCTTCGATCATCAGCGGCATCTCTTCCTTCAGCCGCGCCACCAGGGGCAGTACTTCGGCCATATCGGGCGTGACCTGGCCTTTTGCCAACCGGGGCAACAGGCTGAGCGGCGGAATGGCGTATTCATCCTCACGCAGGAAATGCGGATGCATGATCCGCGCGACCTCGCGCGCCGTCAGGCCGAGGTTTCCGGACTTCTGGCCGGCGCGCGCCAGATCCGCGTGCAGCTCCTCGTGTTCGCGACGTAACGATGGAGGTGCCTTCATGCGTCCTCCTTGAGAAGTAGCGCCGCCGCTACGGCGGCCTGGCCGTAACTCACCGCCCCATCGTTCGGGCTGAGCCGGCGCGGCACGAGTACGCGCAGCCCGCGCGCTTCCAGCCTCGCTGTGAGAGACATGAGCAGGCGGGCGTTTTGAAAACAGCCGCCAGCGAGCGCGATCGTTCCGACGCCCGCATCAGCGGCAAGACGTGCAGCGAGCTGGTCCGCGCCGGCCGCAATGCTCTCGTGGAAGCGCGCGGCCAGCTCACGGATATCCGTTCCGCGTGTGCGTTCCTCGCCGAGCGCGATCAGCAGCGGCAGCGGATCGAGCAACCACATCCCGTCCGCTTCCTTCATGGGGAAGGGAAACGGCTGGGCGTGCCGCGTGCCTGCCAAGGCTTCGAGCTGCATGGCCGTCTGCCCTTCGTACTGGTTGGCCAGCGAAACCCCCAGCACCGCCCCCGCGGCGTCGAAGAGCCGCCCCATGGAGGATGCGAGCGGCGCGTTGAGGCGTCGCGCCATTTGTTGCAGCGCGACGTTGCGGATGTTGTGGTGGACCGCGTCGAGCAGACCGCCGAACGCGTGCGCCGCGTCCGGATCGAGTGCCAGGTAGCCGAGTGCCGCGCGCCAGGGCTGCCGCGCCGCCAGATCCCCGCCCGGTAGGCGTGCGTACCGCAGCTGCCCAACGCGCCGGTAATCCGCGAGATCGCACAGCAGGAATTCGGCACCCCAAATATTCCCGTCATCCCCGTATCCCGTCCCGTCGAACGCGACTCCGAGGGCACGTGTGGTAACCCGATGCTCGGCGAGCACCGCAGCGATATGGGCATGGTGATGTTGAACGGGAATGACTCGCTCGAGCCCGAGGTCGCCCGCTATGCGGGTTGACATATAGCCGGGGTGCAGGTCCCGCACCGCCACCTCGGGCTCGAGACGGAATAACCGACGATAGGCATCGAACGCCGCACGCCAGTGCGTCAGCGTTTCGAGGTTTTCCAGGTCCCCGATGTGCTGGCTCACGTAGGCGTCGGCGCCTTGGACCAGTGTGAACGTGTTCTTGAGATGCGGCCCAACGGCCACGAGAGGCTTGGGGCTCGCCAGCGGCAGCTTCAGCGGCAGCGGTGCGTAGCCACGTGCGCGCCGCAGGAACACGGTCGTTTCGCCCGCCACTCGTACCACCGAGTCGTCGTACCGCGCCACGATGTCGCGATCGTGCAGCAGGAACGCGTCCGCGATCGTCGCGAGTCGCGCCGTGGCGTCTTCGTTGCTGATCGCGATCGGCTCTTCACTCCGGTTGCCGCTCGTCATGACGAGCGGGCGGCGCACGAGGTCGCAGAGCAGATGATGCAGGGGCGTGTAGGCGAGCATGACCCCGACGGTATCGAGCCCCGGTGCCACCGAGTGGGCCAGGGCGCTGCCACGGCGCTTGCGCAGGAGCACGATGGGGCGCTCGCGCGACGTGAGCAGGCTGGCCTCCGCCTGGTTGACAGCCCCGAGTTGGCGAGCCTCCGCCAGTGTCCGCACCATCACGGCGAAGGGCTTCGCCTCACGCTCTTTGCGCGCCCGCAGCCGCGCCACGGCACTGTCATTCGTCGCATCCCCGGCCAGATGGAAACCGCCCAGTCCGCGAATGGCTACGATCCTGCCGGCAAGAAGGAGCGCTGTCGTAGCCTGCAAGGCGTCCGATGTCGAACTGACCCCGGGCGCAAGCCCGGGGATTCCGGAACCGGTCGACTCCAGCCGCAGGTGTGGCCCACACTCGGGACAACTATTCGTCTCCGAGTGATACCGCCGATCGCCCGGCGTCTCGTACTCGCGCTGGCATTCCGCACACTGAGTGAACGCTCGCATGCTGGTGCGCTCGCGATCGTACGGCATGGCCTCGATCACGGTGAATCGCGGCCCGCAATCCGTGCAAGTAATGAAGGGATACCGGTAGCGGCGATTCTCGACGTCGAACAGCTCCGTTTCGCACGCCGCGCAGAGGGCGACGTCCGGCGAAATCGGCTGGCGACGACCCTCTTCGCTGCGGCTTTCCAGGATCGTGAAGGCGCTGAGGCCCGTCGACTGGCACGGCTCGACGCGCAGCTCGTCAATCTGGGCCAGCGGCGGCGCCTCTGTCTTGAGGCGCTCGATGAAGGCCGTTACGTCGTCGGGTGCTCCTTCGACGTGGATCTGGACATCGCCCGACGCGTTGCGCACCCAACCGGTCAGCCTGGTGCGCAGCGCGAGCCGGTGCACGAATGGGCGGAATCCCACACCTTGGACCACGCCCCGAACCGAAATGCGCGTCGCGGCGAGCACCGGTGGTACGGGCTGTGGGAGGCGGAACGGCGGCAGCGTGGCGGCGCTCATACCGAAACCGCCTGCCGCGCCTGCGCCCGGCAGAAACTCAACCACTCACCCAGGCCGGGACTCGCCATCGATGACGTCATGATGAATTCGAGCGCCGGGTTCACTTCCCGAGCCAGCACCATCGCGCGTTCGACGTCGAACCGCAGATGCGGCAGCAGGTCGAGCTTGGTAAAGACGACCCAGCGCGCCGCCCGGAACATCTTCGGATACTTGGAGGGTTTGTCTTCGCCCTCCGTCACCGAGAAGAGCACAATCTTGGCGGCCTCCCCGAGATCCCAGGCCGCGGGACATACGAGGTTACCGACGTTCTCGATGAACAACAGATCCGTGTCCCACAGATCGACGGCGTCGAGCGCGGTTTCGATCTGCCGCGCGTCGAGATGACAGGCGCCGTTGGTGACGACCGCCTGCACCAGACGTTCTGTGTGACGCGCGAGCCGGTCGGCGTCATTCTGCGTCTGCACGTCGCCCGTGACGACCGCGATCCGCAGTTTGGAGCCCAGCTCGGCGAGCGTGCGCTCGAGCAAAAGTGTTTTTCCTGAGCCCGGCGACGACACGAGGTTGAACGCAGGCACCCGAGCCGCCGCGAGTCTCGCGCGCACGCGCACGGCGATTTCGTCGTTGCGCGCCAGCACGCGCTCGCGGACCTCAATCGTCCGGACCGTCATGGCTCAACGACTTCCAGGTAGCTGAGGTGCAGCGCGTCTCCCGGCTCTCGGAGAATGCGAGGCGTCGCGCCGCGAAACGGAGGCTCGGCCAGCAACGCCTCGAGACAAAACTGCAGGTTCTGCGGCTCGATGCCGGCGTCGTCGCCAACCGTGACGCCGAGCTCCACGAGCGACTCCGCCTCGAAGCCGAGACGCTCTTCGGCCATACGGCAGACCTCGAGCGCAACGCTCAGCTCATGCATGAGCGCGCTCCAAGAGGAACCCCTCGACAAGATGGCCGCGCCGAGCCAGCTCCTGCACGACCTGCTCCGCCAGCTCCGGCACCGTGGATCGCACGATCTCGCTGAGCGAGTGGCGCATCTCGATGCTGGCGGGTTGCAGTCCCAGCGCTACGGTGTCCGGGGGCAGCGTGCCGCGCAGCTCGGCGAGGGCGAGCACGTCCCGCAGATCCACCTGATGCGGCGAGATCTTGGTCGCGAGATAGCGGGGCAGCCGGTCATGCTCGAGCCGCACGAATGTGCCGGGCGGCACGCCGGCATCGATCGCGTCGATCAGAATGAGCTCGGCCGCATCCTCGATGACCGGCAGGAGATTCATCCCCCACGTCCCGCCATCGACCAGCTCGACTTCTGGCGGGAAACCATACGCCGTCTGGAGGTATTCCAGCACGACGAGGCCGAGTCCATCGTCGCCCATGATGGTGTTGCCGAGGCCGATGACCACGACCCGACGCTTATTCGTCGACATAGGTCACGTCCGAGCGCACGAACCGGCCGCCGCTGATGATGGAGGAGATCGTCCCGGTGCGTTCGAGCACGTCGGCTCGTAAGGCCAGGTAGATGTGAATCGGGATAAAGATCAGGAACGCCCAGGTCAGCACGTGGTGCACGAAGTGCACGACCTGAATCCCGCCGAGCAGCGGCACTACCCAGCCGAACAACGTGTACCAGAAGCCGCCCGGCCGCGACTGACCGTACATCGCGAAGCCGGTGATGACCTGCGCGATCGCGACGGCGTACATGCCCGTGTAACTGAATTGCTGGAGCGGGTTGTGCCCGAGGTAGCGTGGCGCCTTCTCGGGCTGGATCATCAGGTAGAACTTCACCTGTTTCAGCCCGTTGATCCAATCGTTCTTGCGGATGGGGAAGAGCGCCTTCCAGCGCTCGAATTGATTGCCCGCGAACAGCCAGTACACCCGAATGATCGCGGTCGCCACGAACACGCCGGCGGCGGCGAAATGCAGGAAGCGCATCCACCCCATGAGGTAATGGGAGCTCGCTTCGCCGTGGGTGATAAAGTACGGCTTGCCGATGTAGAATCCCGTCACGACCAGCACGACAATCGACAGCGCCGCCGCCCAGTGCATCGCGCGGATCGGCCATTCCCACAGGTACACCCAGCGATAATTCCCGCTCGGTGGCGGCATCTTATGCGCCAGCGCGACGTGCGCCTTCATTGGACTTTCACCGTCGTGACGTGCTTCCCGGTGGCATCCAGCACGTGCACGCCGCACGCCATGCACGGGTCGAATGAGTGGATCGTGCGCAGGATCTCGATCGGCTGATCCGGTTTGACGAGCGGGTGGTGATCCATCAACGCCGCCTCGTACGGCCCCGGCTGGCCCTGGCCGTCGCGCGGCGAGCAGTTCCACGTGCTTGGCACGACGCATTGGTAGCGGGAGATCTTTTGATCCTCGATCTGGACCCAGTGACCGAGTGCGCCCCGCGGCGCGTCGAGGTAGCCGTAGCCTTGCGCCTTGGCGGGCCAACTCTCCGGTTTCCACTTGTCGCCGTTGTGTGTCCGCACGTCGCCGCCCTTGATGCGGGCGACCAGTTCGTCGTACCAATGCGACAGGCGCCGTGACAGCAGCACCGTCTCGATGCCCCGGGCGCCCGTGCGGCCCAGCGTCGAAAACAACGCGGCGGGCCCCACCTCGAGCCGGTCGAGGACTTCTTTGACCTGCGCGCGTACGCCCTCATGTCCGGAGGCGAACGCCACCAGCATGCGCGCCAGCGGGCCGACCTCCATCGCCTTCCCCTCGTAGCGCGGTGCCTTCATCCACGTGTACTTCTTCTGGCCCTGCAGATACGTCCAGGGCGTTGGCGGGCCGTCGTACTTTGCCTTCGTTTCCCCTTCCCACGGATGCAGCCCCTCCGCGTCCCCCTTGGTGTACTCGTACCAGGAGCTGTTGATGTATTCCTTCACGAGCTGGTGATCGTAGGGGTGGACCGTCGACAGGTCCTTGCTGAGGATGATGCCGCGCGGGAAGTACAGTGAGCTCACGTCGCGCACATCGCTGTCGGGAAATTCGCCGACGGCCAGATAGTTACCCGTGCCGCCGCCGATCCCCGCCCATTCCTTATAGAAGCCGGCGATCGCCATCAGGTCGGGCCAGTAGACCTGCTCCACGAAGCGCTGTGCCCGCGCGATGATGTCGTGGATGTCGGTGAGGCGTTCCGCATTGATCGTCGCGGTGTCGTCGAGATTGATCGCCGACGCCATGCCGCCCACCAGGAAGTTCGGGTGCGGGTTCTTGCCGCCGAAGATCGTGTGCAGCCGGATGACGTCGCGCTGCCAGTCGAGCGCCTCGAGATAATGCGCAACCGCCATGAGGTTCGCGGCCGGCGGGAGCTTGTAGGCCGGATGGCCCCAGTAGCCGTTCGTGAAGATGCCGAGCTGGCCGGTCCCGACGAACGTCTTGAGGCGGTTCTTGACCTCGGCAAAGTAGGTCGCCGAGTTGTTCGGCCACGGTGACAGCGACTGTGCGAGCCTCGCGGTGGCGGCGGAATCGGCCGACAAGGCACTGACCACGTCCACCCAGTCGAGCGCGTGCAGATGATAGAAGTGAATCACGTGGTCCTGCACGAACTGCATCCCGTGGATCAGGTTGCGGATCAGATTCGCGTTGGGTGGGATGCGGATATCGAGCGCGTCCTCGACGGCGCGGCACGACGCGACGGCGTGCACGACCGTGCAGACGCCGCAGATGCGCTGCGTGAATGCCCACGCGTCGCGCGGGTCACGGCCCTGCATGATGATCTCGATCCCGCGGAACTGCGTCGAGGTGGCCCACGCGTTCGTAATCCGTCCGTTCTCCGCCTGGGCTTCGATGCGGAGATGGCCTTCGATCCTGGTCAACGGATCGACGACGATCTTAGTCGTTGCCATGACCATCTCCTTCCTTCTTAGAAGGTCCAGTTTCTTGCAGAACCCGGAGCTTGCGTCGCTCGCGGATCTGATGGACGCCCGTCGCCACGGCGTGCGCGGCCACGCCGGCGGCGGCACCCACGGCCAGAGCTGCGCCGATCGTATCGGCGTACCGCTCCACGCCGAAGCCTGCGACGTCGGGCAGCCGGCCGTAGAAAGGCGTCATCGTGTCCCAGAAATTCCGCTCGGTGCAGCCGAGACAGGGGTGGCCGGCGCCAATCGGCCAGCTGGTGCGCGTGTTCCAGAGGAAGATCGGGCAGGGAGAGAACGTCGCTGGCCCCTTGCAGCCCACGTGATACAGGCACCAGCCCTTGCGTGCGGCTTCATCGTCAAACGCCTCGACGAACTGGCCGGCGTCGAAATTCGCCCGCTTCGGGCATTGATCATGGATCCGCGCGCCGTACGCGAACAGCGGGCGGCCGTCGTAGTCCAGCTCGGGCACGCGACCGAACGTGAGGTAGTGCACGATGGTCGCCGTGACGACGTCGCCGATGGGTGGGCAGCCCGCGATGTTGACGACCGGCTTGTTCTTGACGATCGCATCCACACCGACGGCGCCGGTGGGATTGGGCCGCGCCGCCTGAATGTTTCCCCAGTGCGCGCAGGCACCGATCGCGATCACCGCCTTGGCATCACGCGCGGCTTCCTTCAGGATCACCTCGGCGGTCCGCCCGCCGATCGTCGTGTAGATGCCGCCGTCATTGAGCGGCACCGAGCCGGTGACGACGAGCAGATACTCGCCCTTGTTCTTCGCCATCGAGTCCTGCAGCGCGGCTTCGGCCTGGTGACCGGCGGCGGCCATGATGTTGTGCTGGTAGTCGAGCGACACCACGTCGAGCACGAGATCGCCGATCGTCGGCTCGGCGGTGCGCAGCACGCTCTCGACGCACCCGGTGCACTCCTGTAGCGAGAGCCACACCACGGTCGGCCGCTTGACCACCGCGAGCGCCGCGGCGACTCTGGGCGTCATCAGCTCCGAGAGGCCGAGCGCGGCGGTCATTTGCCCGCAGAAAGCGAGAAAGTCGCGGCGACTGACACCGCGACGTTCGAGATACTGACTGAGTGATTCCTCAGGGATCCAGGGATGCGAAGTGGGGAAGTACATTCCGAGCTCCGGCCGCGGTTTATGGGCTCAGACTAGCCCCTCGAACTGCTAGGTCTCTGAAAGTCCTCCTGAAGAAACCTTCATTGGGGTTCCGGCAAAGGCCTATGAAGAAGCCTTTACCGGTTCTTCACGGTCACCGAACCAGCCCGCTGCCAGACTACATCCATGACCCGCAACTCCTCGGTCCACCCCGCGTCGGGGGATCTCACCCGCTTGCTGGAAACCGAGCGCCAACTGGCAGAGCGGTTGCGGTCCGCCCGCTCAGAAGCCGAGGCGCTGCTGGCGCGCGCCCGCTCGGATGCCGAGCAGCGCGAGGCAATGCTCGCCGCCGAGCTGGAGTTGGACGGGCGGAGCCTGACGGAG
>DATFEG010000015.1:0-28388 GCA_035251445.1 Gemmatimonadales bacterium
ATACGGCCCTCGCGACGGTGGGCGCGACGACGGGCGTGGTCACGGGCGTGGCGGCGGGCGGACCCGTCACGATTACGGCGACGAGTGAGGGGCAGAGTGGAATTTCGGCCGTGACCGTCACGCTGGTGCCGGTTGCGACCGTGGACGTGACTCCGAACCCCGGGAGCGTGAACGTGGGGGCGACGCTGCCGCTCACGGCGACGCTGAAGGACGCGATTGGCAATACGTTGACCGGGCGCGACGTGACGTGGAGCAGCAACAATACAACCCTCGCGACGGTGGACGCGGCGGGCGTGGTCACGGGCGTGGCCGTAGGGGGACCCGTCACGATTACGGCGACGAGTGAGGGGCAGAGTGGTACGTCGGCGGTGACGGTGACCGGCACGCAGGTGCCGGTGGCCGCCGTCGACGTTACTCCGGCCACCGCCGCGATTGCATGGGGAAGCACCCGGCAGTTCACGGCGACTCCAAAGGATGCGGCCGGCAATCCCTTGACCGGGCGTGCCGTGACGTGGGCCAGCAGCGCTCCCGCGATGGCCTCGGTGAGCCCGACGGGCTTCGTCGGCGGCGTGGCTCCAGGGGCCGCCACGATTACCGCCACGATCGAGGGAATCGTGGGAACGGCGAGCGTGACCGTGAGCGACTTTGTGCTCATGGTCGGCGCGGGTGACATCTCGGAGTGCAGCAATAACAACGATGAGGCGACCGCCGTGCTGCTCGACGGGTATGCGGGGGACCCGGTGTTTACCGTAGGCGACAACGTGTACGAGAATGGCACCACGACCGAGTTCAACAATTGTTACAACCCCACGTGGGGCCGCCACAAGGCGCGCACGTTCCCCGTGGCTGGCAATCACGACTACAACACGAGCAACGCGACCGGCTACTACAACTACTTCGGCGCGGCGGCGGGCGACCCCACCAAGGGGTATTACAGCTTTGACCAAGGCGCCTGGCACATAGTGGTGTTGAACAGCAACGTTCCGAGGGATGTCAATTCGCCGCAGCTGGTGTGGCTGCGGGCGGATCTGGCGGCGAGCGCGAAGCAGTGCCAACTGGCGATCTTCCACCATCCCCAGTGGACCAACCATCCCACCAGGACCAACAACGATTACAACACGAGGCCCTTCTGGGACGCGCTGTGGTCCGCCGGCGTCGAGCTCGTCGTCAACGGCCACGATCACCACTATGTGAGGTTCGCACCGCAGACACCGAAGGGGGGACTCGACCCCACGGGCATTCGCCAGATCACGGTAGGTACGGGCGGAGCGGCCCCCTTGTACCCCTTTGGTCCGGAGGGATCGAATGTCGAAGTGCGGAACAACGCCACCTTCGGTGTGCTCGAGCTCAAGCTGCGCAGCGGCACCTATGACTGGCGGTTTGTGCCGGTCGCCGGACAGACGTTCACGGACGCCGGCACGGGGGCGTGCGTTGGGCCGCGGCCACCGCCGCCGAACCAGCTGCCCATAGCGCAGCCCGGCGGGCCGTATGCATCCGAGGCGGTGGTGGCGTTTGACGGGCGCGCGTCGGACGACCCCGACGGCGATACGCCCCTGACCTATGCATGGGACTTCGGCGATGGGACCATCGGCACGGGCGACCGGCCCACCCACACGTACGCAGCCAATGGTGTGTACACCGTGACGCTCAGGGTGACCGACGGGCTCGGTGGACAGAGCGCGCCCGTCACGACCACAGCGACGATCGCCAATGTCGCACCTACTGTGAACGCTGGACCGGATGCCGCGATCGGGCTAGGGGTACCCTTCAACCTAACGGCAGGCATCAGCGACCCCGGGCTGAACGATGGGCCGTGGACGTACGTGATCAACTGGGGAGACGGTTCACCAAACACCAGCGGCAGCGCCGCGTCTCAGGGCGCCGCGGCGATCTCGGCAGCGCACGTCTATACCGTGGCGGGGCAGTATAGCGCCGTCGTGACGGTGACCGACAAAGACGGCGGTATAGGGTCGGATGCCGTCTCTGCGCAGGTGACAGCTCTGCCGCCCAGCACGATCGTCCACACGTTACTCACGGCTGGCAACGGCACGGCTAACACAAAGGTTTACTCCACGGCCGCGTTCGCCCCCAGCGCCAACGCCCTCATCACGGTCGCCGTGCTGGGGTACCGCGCAACGGAGACGCCCCCGGTCCCGACGCTCTCGGGCGGGGGGATGACCACATGGGAGATGGTCAGCACGGTCACGTTCGACGGCGGTACGCCGCTCCGACGTCTCACGATCTTCCGGGCGATGAGCGCGCAGCCCGGGAACGGGCCGCTCACGATCACATCGAGCCTGACGCTGTCCAACATGCAATGGATCGTGTCGCAATGGGACGGCGTGGACGTGAGCGGAGTAAACGGCGCCGGGGCTGTGGTGCAGGCCGGCTCGGCGAGCGGCACGGGAGTCAACGGCCTGACGGTCCCGCTGACCGCCTTCGCCCACCCCAACAACGTGGCGTACGGCGTCTTCGGTGTGGCCAAGAACGCCACCGTGGTGACGCCGGTAGCTGGGTTCACGGAGATCACCGAGGTACCGTCGGTAGAGAGCCCTCACAACGATCTCCAGGCGCAGCGGGGAACGAATCTCCCGACGATTGGGGCGACGTGGACAAACCTCGCGGGCGGCGCGATCGGGATTGAACTCAAGGTGAGGCCGTAGGGCAAACGAAGTCGCCCAACTCGGTGTGGTCACGGCCCTGGCTAAACCCAGGGCCGTGTCCGTTAAGGAGGGTCTGCACAAGTGGCCTGACGCTGGGGGTGGGGTGCGGGCTAGGGCGCTCCTGCGCGCTGGGCGCTCGGTCGCGCTGACTCCCGCGAGTCACGAAACGTGGATACTTCGTGCGCGCCGTGCGCCCAGCGCGCAGAGGCGCCCACGCCCGCACCCCACCCCAAACGTCAGGCGCGCTATGCAGAGGTTCCTTAACAGTCAGCGGGGAACGAGGATTACGCTGGCGACCCGCAAGTCCGGCGGCAGCGGCTCTTCACTGAGTCCTCCGCACTCGCGCTGCTCGCGTTGGGAGAATGCCATCCGGAACGCCACGCCGGGCAGCGCCGCAAACCAGACACGAAGCACGCAGTCCGGCTCCGACGCTCCTGCCGCGCCGTACGCACGCTGCAGGTCACGCAATGTCGATCCGACTCCCAGTCCTTCCGCCGTCTTCAGCCCGCCGCGTTCCACTCGCACCTCGCGGACCGTAGCGCCCGCGAGCGTGTCTGTGAACCAAGCGGTGACAGTCGCGCCACCCAGGCGTGCGGCGACGGCGGGCACTGGATAGCCGTCGGGATCGTTCGTCCAGCTAAAAGCGAGCCCCGGGCATTCACGCTGCAGGTCGGACAACGATGCGTCCAGCCGGAACGGTCCGATGGAATCCGAGGTGATGCGGGGTGGGTCGCGGCGGCATTGGGGGGGCGGAACCGCTGAGGCGGTCACCGTGGACGTGGCGCCATTGGGCTGCGTCTCACGAATGGAGTCGGGTACCGCCGGCCAGGGCGAAGGCCCGGCCGCGAGCGTGCTGTCATGACCCGCGTCGCCGAACGCCGCCACTGACATCCGGATGTTGTCGTGCACCAGATCCTGGTTCGGCGCGCCGGGCTGGGCGGTGGCCGGATCGATCAGCGCGGTCTTGTCCGCATTCAAGAACCAGTTTGCGACCGCGAACCGCAACGTCACGTTGAGGGTCGAGTCGGGTGAAACCTCGATTGGTGGTTCCAGCGCCGTCTCGTGCTGCTCCGTGAACCCGGACGTGTACACGAAGTCGCTTCGCTTGCCCGCTCGACTGTACGTGCCCTGAACACGGATCGAGGTCCCCGCGAACTCGGGGTGAGTCGCGAGAAATGCGGCGTCCTGACTCGAGTCGGGCCGGTAGAGTGCAAAGTGGAAGACGATAAAGGTGTCTACGGGAGCCCGGACTGTAGCGATTGTTGTCTGAGGCGTGTCGAGCGGCAGCGTGACCAAGACGGGGCCCATTTCGAGCGGCGTGCACGCCTCCTCATCCTTCTCCTCGGGATCACACTCGCCCGAGCCCTTCGGCGCCAGTTGAACCTCGCTCAGCACCAGCTCCGCGCGCCGTACGAGGATCGAGTCGCGCCCCCGCGTCACGAGGGCACCTTGGCGGGCCGTCCCGGCCGCCAGATGCAACGCCACCGAGCCGGCGCGAGGGCGCTCCGCGCACGCCAGCACGCCGAGCGCGAGCAGAGCGGCGGGAACGGTGCGAGCGAGGGGTGCGGTCATTGAGTTACGAGAATGTATCGCGCAGCCCCCGAACGTGCCAGCCAACGTTTGCAAATTCAATGAGTTGGCGAGGCCCGATTGTTGCGGACTAGATGACGGATTCCTCCCCCAAAACCCCAAGGGCCCTATGCAATCGGTCGTGCGGCGCCTTCTGAGTCGATCCGCTCCGTTGAGTCTCGCTGTTATCGTCGCGGCTTGTAGCGACTTTAGTAACCCCACCCAGGCGCCCATACAGGAGCTGTATACCACACCCACCGGTCTGGTCACGTCGAACCCCCCTGAGATCTTCGTGGGAGCGGGAGACATATCTACGTGCAGCAACAACAACGACGAGGCCACGGCGAAGCTGCTGGACAACATTCCCGGCACGGTATTCGTGCTGGGCGACAATGTGTATCCAAACGGGACCACGTCCGAGTACAACAACTGTTACGCCCCCACGTGGGGCCGCCACAAGGCGCGGACTAAGCCCTCGGCCGGCAATCACGACTACAACACCAGTGGCGCGACCGGCTACTACAACTACTTCGGCGCGGCGGCGGGCGATCCGAGCAAGGGATATTACAGCTTCAACCTCGGCGCGTGGCACGTCGTCGTGCTCAACAGCAACATCTCCAAGTCTAGCTCGTCGGCGCAGACCACTTGGCTGCGGAACGACCTCGCGGCGAACCAAAACCTGTGCACGGTCGCGTACTTCCACCACCCGCTGTACTCCTCCAGCGGCGGCACCGGGAGCGGCGGCGTCACCTACAGCTCGGTGCGGCCCTTCTATGATGCGCTGTACGCGGGCGGGGCCGACCTCGTCCTCGCCGGCCACCGGCATTTCTATGAGCGGCTGGGGCGGATGAAGCCGGACGGCACCCGTGACAACGTATACGGTACGCGGCACATCATCGCGGGCATGGGCGGCATTGGCGGCGGCAGTGTGAGCAACAAGTTCCCCACCAGCGAAGTGGGCAACGGCGACACCCGCGGCGTGCTCAAGCTGTATCTGTACGAGGACAGCTACGCCTGGAAGTTCATCCCGGTTGCGGGCAAGACGTTCACCGATTCCGGCAGCACCGCGTGCCATCCCGTGCCGGGCTCACCCCCGCCTCCGCCCCCGGGTGTTTCTGCCTCGCTGTCGACGGTCAGCGCCGCGCCCGCGACGGTCACGGCAGGGTCCGGCACCGCGACGATCACGGTCACCGCGAGGAACGCGAACGGGCAACCCGTCAGCAATGCGACGGTCACGCTGGCTTCCTCGGGATCCCTTAACACGCTGACTCAGCCGGGGCCGACCGACGCGAACGGCGTAGCGACCGGTTCGATTCGGTCGACCGTCGCGCAGCCGAAGATCGTCTCCGCCATCATCAACAACGTCGGAATCACCCAGACCGATACCGTCACGGTCGTGCCGGACGTGCCTGCGGAACTCTTCTTTGCGGCGCAGCCATCGACGACAGCAGCGGGGGCCGCGATCACGCCCGCCGTTCAGGTGGCGGTGCACGATCAGTTCGGTAATCGAGTCACCGACGCCACCAACAGCGTGGCGCTGGCAATCAGCACTAACCCGGGCAACGGGACACTGTCGGGGACCACGCCGGTCGCCGCGGTAGGCGGCCTGGCGACGTTCAGTGATCTGAGCATCGACGCCGCGGCCACCGGGTACAGACTCAGAGCCACGGCGACCGGGCTGAGCCAAGTCACGTCCGCCACCTTCGAGATCACGATCGCGGAGCCGAACCAGCCGCCGGTTGCGAACTTCACGGTGAGTTGTACCGGGCTGGCGTGCAGCTTCACGAACACGAGCACCGATCCGGATGGGACGGTGGCGAGCTACGCGTGGACGTTTGGCGACGGGGGCACGTCCACGCTCCAGAGTCCGTCGCACACCTACGGCGCGGGCGGCGATTACACGGTCACATTGACGGTCACGGACAACGCCGGCGCCGAGAGTGCGCCGGCGTCGCAGACGGTGACGGCAACGCCACCGCCGCCGAACCAGCCGCCGGTGGCGAACTTCACGGTCAACTGTAGCGGGCTGGGGTGCAGCTTCACGAACACGAGCACTGATCCGGATGGGACGGTGGCGAGCTACGAGTGGACGTTTGGCGACGGGGGCACGTCAACGATCCAGAGTCCGTCGCACACCTACGGCGCGGGCGGCAATTACACGGTCACGTTGACGGTCACGGACAACGCTGGTGCCGCGAGTGCGCCGGCGTCGCTGACGGTGACGGTCACGTCGCCACCGCCAGGGACGATCAGTCATACCCTGCTGACGGCGGGGAACAACGTGGTCAATGTGAGTACCTATCAGACGGCCACGATCAGTCCCGCTCCCAATACGCTGGTGACCGTGGCCGTCCTGTCACGCAGGTCCGGCGGGGCATCGCCCACGCCGGTCGTGACGGGCGGTGGGATGGCGGCGTGGACCGTGGTGGGCACCGTGACCTTCGACTCGGTGACGGCGCTCGAGAGGCGGCTCACGGTCTATCGGGCCATGAGCGCGTCGCCGGGAAGTGGGCCGCTGACCATCACGTTCGCGGGGGCACAGAGCAACGCGCAGTGGACTGTGTCGCAGTGGGATGGTGTCGAGATCACGGGTACGAACGGCGCGGATGCGATCGCGCAGGTGGGTAGCGCGCGAGGCGATGACGTGACCGGGCTGAGCGTGCCGCTCGCCGCCCTGGCGAATGCGAACAACGTGGCCTATGGCGCTTTTGGCGTGAACAAGAACACCCTTGCCGTCACGCCGGGTCCGGGATTCACGGAGATCAGTGAGCACGCGTCAGGCGAGTCTCAGGCGAGTGATCTCCAGGCGGAATGGGCGGTGAATCTGAATACGATTACCGCATCCTGGGCGACGTCGCGTGCGGGGGCGCTGGGACTCGAGATCAAGCGGAAGACCTGATCAATGATCAGTGATCATTGATCAGTGATCATTGATCAATGATCTTGTATCGCCAAATCAAGTCGCTGATTTCACCGGGGAATTCGCCAGTTCATCGTAGGGACAGGCGGCATCAGCCTACAACTTCAGTGATCAGTGATCAGTGATCAGTGATCATTGATCATTGATTCATTGATCATTGATCATTGATCATTGATCTTATCCCCGCCTACGATCATTGATCATTGATCAATGATCATTGATCATTGTTCTTACAGCATCCGTCTGCCCGCAGCACGCAGCTCCTGGGCATGCTGGCGGGTCGGGAACCTGAAGTAGCGCTGCTCGGCGGCGTGCATCGGGCGTGCCGGCACGGCCTCGGTTTGCAGGCGACTCAGGAGACGCGCCACCGCGCGCCCGGCCACCTCTTTAGCCCGGACGGCGAGATCGAACGCCGTGTCTTCGGCACGAACGTACACCGGGTATTCGGCCAGCACGTCACCCCGATCGATCTGCGCGGCCATCGTGTGCACGGTGATCGTGATCTCCCGCTCGCCGCGATGGAGGGCCCAGAAGGTGGGCATCATACCGCGATACTGCGGGAGTTTCCCACAATGCACGTTCAACACCAGGGGTGCGGCGGTCAGCGCGGTCGATCGAAAGATCTCCGGGGCGGCGACAGACAACAGCACATCGACGCCCCGCAGCGATAGCGTCCGCAGATAGTTTGGATCGTTGATCGTCGCCAGTGAGCGCGTGGGAACTGTGTGCTTCGCGGCCACCGCCTCGACGCTGCGCGGGATGCCGAAGCCCTCTTCGACGCGGGAGTACGCGTAGCGGCCTAACAGCCGCATCATGTCAAGCGTGCCGTACAGCTTCCACATCCTCGTGGCGAGGGCCGTCCGCGATTCGTTGAAGTTGCGGAGCAGCACGATCTCGATCGTCTCGACCCCCAATGCCCTGCATTCCGGCAGGAACGTCTCAAAAAAACGGCCCGTAAAGAAGGGGTCACTCTGCGTTACGGCAACGATCCGGAAGGGTCTCACCAACCACCTCTGTTCAACACAACGGGTACCGTGCGAGCGAGAATGCGGAGATCCTCGAACAGGGATCGGCGAGCGACATACTCGAGGTCGAAGGACACCTTGCGACGAACGTCATCGATCGAGGTGTCGTAGCGTTGATTGACTTGCGCCCACCCTGTGATCCCGGGAGGCACCAGCTGCCGGGTCTGGTACCCCGGCACTTGGTTGCGCAACTGGGCGAAGATCTTCGGCTGCTCGGGGCGGGGACCGACGACGTTCATGTCGCCGCGCAGCACATTGAGAAACTGCGGCAGCTCATCGAGACGATACTTGCGCAGGACCCGGCCGACGGGGGTCACGCGGGGATCGTTCTGCGTCGCCCAGACTTGCGGCGCGCTCCGCGAGTCCCCCGCATACATCGTGCGGAATTTGTAGATCGTGAACGGCTTCCCGCCCTGGTCATGCGTGCGCCGGTGATTGGAGGACCCAAGCGCCAGGCGGCGATCGACGCCGACGCGCGTTTGCGTATACAGAATCGGGCCGCGCGATGTCAGTTTGATTAGAGCCGCAATGAGGAACATCATCGGCGCCGCGAGCAGCAAACCGACGCATGCCACCCCCAGATTCAAAGCCCGGCAAGCGGCGTTGGAACGCTCGACACGAACACCCCACGCCACTGCTTGCCGCAATTCCAAGCCGGTCACAATTGTCCTAGAGAAGGGATGTCCTCTGCGTATGCATACGCCATGCGCGAGACGGGTGAGACGCTTAGTGCTGTGGTGAAAGGACTTATGCGCTGGTGTCACCATCGCGTCACGAGAGCATGACACGCGCAATACACAAGTCCGCAGACGAGCTGCCACAGCGAGCGATGTGCGGGGGCCGCTCCGCGAATTTGTCGCAGTTCTGTTACATCTGGCGGCTGGGCTGCGGGTAACGACAGTGGGGACATACACTTCCGGCGGTATCGGGATTGCACAGAGTTCTGCATCATGGACCACGAACAACAACAATTGTTGTCCTCTGGCGATACCCGCGACTTACCGGTTCTTGCATCGTCAGTGATCGCACAAGCCGCAATCCCGCATACCGTAATCCCGCATCCCGCGCACAACGACCCGTTTCGGCAGTTGCTGGCGACCATCATGCGCGCCAAGTGGCTCGTGCTCGGTGTGACCATCCTTGGCACGGCCGCAACCTTCGTCGCGACGCGGTACCTGCGCACGACCTATGTTGCGCGCGCGGTCCTGTGGGTTGAGCTGACCGACCCACGCAGCGTCAACCCGCTCAACGCCGGGATGCTCGGGGTCACCGGCTGGGTGGACTTGCTGCGCTCGCATTCGGTGTTGGATGACGTGGTCCACGAACAGCGACTCAACGTCACGGTGCAAACCAAGGGCCGCGAGGCGGTAGTGAGTACGCTGGCGCTGGGCCAGACCTTCGAGCCGGGGACATACAAGCTGTCGGTCGCGAAGGACCGGTCCTGGAAGCTGCACACTACGGACGGCGCGCTGGTCGAAGAGGGGAAGCGGGACGACGCCATCGGTCGCGCGGCCGGTTTCGTGTGGGCGCCGCCGCCCAACGGGCCTGCGGCACTCCGCGCGGGGGAGACGATCGAGTTTACCGTCGAGTCCTACTATGAGGCTGCGCGCGGCCTCGGAAGCGACCTGCGGGTCAAGGCCGAGCTCGGCAGCAATTTCATTCAGCTGGAGCTCCGAGGCACCGATCCCAAAGGTGTCGCGGCAACGGTGAATTCCATCGCGCAGCGGTTCGTCGTCGTCGCGACCGATTTGAAGCGCCGCAAGCAGGCGGAGTTGGCGAAGATCCTCGGCGAGCAATTGCAGCATGCCCGCAGCACACTCACCGAAGCCGAAGACGCGTTGCGTTCGTTCCGGGCGCGTTCGGCGCCGCTCCTCACCGAAGGCTCAGCCGGCCTGACGCGCCATCCCGCCCCGACCGATCCGTCCGTCAGCGGGTATCTGGGTCTCCGGTCGGAGCTCATGGCCGCGCGGCGTGATCGCCAATCCATCCAGCGTATCCTGGACGGCGCGGGAACGGCGGGCGTGTCGTTGGACATGCTCGGCTTCATCGAGCCCGTGCAGAAATCCGCTCAATTGAACGGGGCACTCCAGGAGCTGACGGCCCGGCAGGCTGATATCCGGGGACTGCGCTATCGCTACACCGACGAAAACCCGGAAGTACGGCGCGTCGCGAGTCAGATTGCCGAGCTCGAGCAGTCGATCATTCCCGGGCTCGCGCGCACGGTGATCGGCGAGCTCACCACGCGTGAGGCCGAGCTCAACCGGCTCGTCGGGACCGCGTCAGGGAATCTGCAACAGCTTCCCGCGCTGCTGCTCGAGGACGCGCGGCTCAGCCGTAACGCGCAGTCTGCGGAAGCGGTGTTCACACGCATCGACCAGCGGTACGGCGAAGCGCGACTCGCCGAAGTGAGCAGCCTCGCGGACGTACGGATTCTCGATGCGGCCGAGCCTCCCGAAGTGCCGCTTGGAAACGTCGCGCGCATCCTCATCGTCCTTGCGATGCTCGGGAGCTTGGGGATCGGCGTGGGGGGCGCGATCCTCCGCGAGCAGATCGATCCCACGGTGCACAATGTGGGTCAAGTGACGCAAGGCTTCGGTCTCACCATTCTCGGCGCATTGCCCCATCTGTCGCGGGAAGGCGGGAAAGGTTCGGCGCAGGCCGTCGACGCGTTCCGCGGCATCCGCTTGAACGTGATGCATGCCTACGGCAAGGCCGCACCGATCGTCGTGACCGTCTCGAGTCCGGGCATGGGCGACGGGAAGTCGTTCGTTTCGATCAATCTTGCCCTGGCGTTTGCCGATGCGGGGTTCAAGACCCTGCTCATCGACGGCGACATTCGGCGCGGGCGGTTGCATCGCGTCCTCGGCGTGCACCGCAAGTCCGGGCTGACCGATGTGCTCAGCGATGCGACGCCATTCATGAGCTCGCTCCAGTCGACGGGACGCGATAATCTGACGTTCCTCGCCTGCGGCTCCCGTACGCGCACCGGCCCTGAACTGCTCAGCTCCACCGCCATGTCGCAACTGCTCGTGCGCCTCCGGCAACAGTACTCGGTCATTCTGATCGACAGTCCACCGTTGGCCGCCGGCATCGAGCCCTATGTGCTCGGAACGCTCACGGGCAATCTGATGCTCGTGGTGCGGCTTGGCACCACCGACCGGACTCTCGCCGAAGGCAAGCTCGACGCCCTCAGCCGTCTGCCAATACGGGTCCTCGGGGCCGTGTTAAATGGCGTTCGCTCGCCCGAGGTGTATCGCCGCTATTCCTATTCACTCGAAGGTTACGAATTACATGATGAGGAGACCACGTGGGCCGAAGCAAAGATTCTCCGCGACCGTTCGTGATGTTGCTGCGCTTTGTGATCCTGTTCAGCGTCCTATCCGTTGGGATGCCGCGGACGCTGTTCGGACAAGCAGCCGTCGATGATCGCGATGCCCGCCGGACCTCCGCCACTCGAGCCGAGCTCGTAGCGATGCAGGAACGCCTGGCAACGGCATCGACGCCCGATACGGGTGCCACCGCCGTTCTATACCGCCGGCTCTCGAACGGAGACTTTCAGCCGGGCGATGGCGTGGCGCTCAGTGTGGACGGCGAGCAGGTGTTCACCGATACGTTTGTGGTTTCGAGCACGCGCGATATCGACCTGCCCATGGTCGGTGCAGTGTCACTCCGCGGCGTCCTCTACAGTGAGATCGAGTCATACCTCACGCAGCAGCTCAGCCGGGTGTTGCGCAATCCGGTCGTGCACGCGCGTGGCCTCGTCCGCATCGCGGTAACGGGCGGCGTGCCACACCCCGGCTATTACCTCATTCCCGGCGATGCTCCTCTCTCGGCAACCTTCCAGGTCGCCGGCGGACTGGTGGCAAATGCCAAGTTGAAGGATGCGCGCGCGCTCCGCGGCGGCACGACTGTGTTGGATGAGTCCGCAATGCGTGCCGCGCTGGGCGCGGGACGGACGCTGGATCAGCTGAGCCTGGGCTCTGGAGATGAGGTCAGTATTCCGATTAAAAGCGGCCCAAGCGTGTACGAGGTCATTCGGGGAGTCAGCCTGCTACTGACGATTCCACTGACCATCTACGCGCTGACGAAAATCGGAAACTAGGGAACCTCTGCATAGGCGCCTGCCGCTGGGGGTGGCGGTGCGGGCATGGGCGCCTCTGCGCGCTGGGCGCACGGCGCGCACGAAGTATCCACGTTTCATGACTCGCGCGAGTCAGCGCGACCGAGCGCCCGCGCGCAGGAGCGCCCTGGCCCGCACCGCCACCCCCAGCTCAGGCTCCCCATGCAGAGGTTCCCTCATCCCGGGATGCGGCCGGCACGCAGCGTGCGCCGGACCGTCATGAACACCTCCGCGGCATCCATGCAGCACTGATTGCCCCACGCGCGGCCCCGATGGCGCAGCGCGTCCAGCGAGCGCGGGTGGGGATAGGGGCGCACCTCGCGCTCGTAGCAGGACATCGCGTTCAGCTTTTGCTCGAGTGTTTCCGAGATGTCGACCCACGTGTCCGGAATGAAGGCGCGCGGATAGCCCCATTCCGTACTGCTCGCGGTATCGAACACGTAGACGCCTTCGATGCACGCCTCGAGCGGCCGCGTCGCAACCAGTGCGGCGCGGAAGAGAAGCTCGTGATCGCGGTTGCCATCGCCCCCGAATTGGCAATACACCACGCTCGGCCGGACCTCACGGACTATGTGCTCGAGCGGCCGGATGAGCTCGAGGAGCGAGAGGGTGTCGAGCCGCTGATCGGGGAAGCCGAGCTGCCGGCATTCGGCCAAGCCGAGCATTTCGGCGGCGCGACGGGCGGGATCGGGCGGCCCGACGGCGCTCGGTCCGTACCGCATTGGCTCTCCCTCACAGGCGATGATGACGGTGACTTCGTCGCCGGCGCGCGCGTGTAGCGCGAGGGTACCGCCACAGCCCAGGACCTCGTCGTCCGGGTGAGCAGCGATGGCCAGGACGCGTCGTGGCACCGATTGCGGCAGGAGCGGCGCGAATGTGGCGGTTTCGAGAAACTGAGCCGACGCCATGCTCCGTCACGGAGCAGGAGCCGTGCACCCGTCCCGGAGTTACCGTCGGCGTTGCGGCCGAAGGATTTACGCGATGTGTGCCGCCGTGCGTGACGCCGGAGATGAGGCGGCGGGCTTACAACTACGGTGGGGGTCTGCGACGGCCCTCAAACCGCCCGCGTTTATTTGTCCTTGCTGTCCTTGTCCGAACCGCCCAGCAGGTCCCGTTGCAATCCGTGACGCTCCATCAGGCGATAGAACGTCGTCCGGTCCACCTTCGCCAGGCGCGCGGCCTTGGACAGGTTGCCGCCGGCGCGAATCACCACGCGCGTGAGATACTGCTTGTCGAACTGGCCGAGCAGCCGATCACGCGCCGCGTAATAGCCGTCATCGGTGCTTTCCTGCTCGGAAGCCTGGATCAACTGGGTGTCAGTGCGCTGCTCGGAGATGAACGGGATGTCCTCCACGCTGATCTCGGAACCCGGCTCGAGCAGCACCACGGCATGCTCGATGACGTTTTGAAGCTCACGCACGTTGCCGGGCCAGGGATGTGAACGCAGCGCCCACAACGCCGCTTTCGTGAACGCGGGTGGCTTTTCGTCGGCGTTACGGTGACGCTTCCAATAGTGGTCCAGGAAGTGTTTGGCGAGGACGGGGACGTCGTCCGCTCTGTCCCGCAACGTCGGCACTCGAATCGGGACGACGCGTAAGCGATAGTACAAATCGTCGCGGAGCATCCCCGATCGCACAGACGCCTCCGGGTCCCGGTTCGTCGCGGCGATAAAGCGAACGTTGACGACCGCGTCCGTCTCTTCACTGCCGACGCGCCGTACTACGCCGTCCTGGATGACGCGCAGCAGCTTTGCCTGGATGGATTTGGGCATTTCAATCAGCTCGTCCAGGAACATGGTGCCGCCGTTGGCGGCCTCGAGCAATCCGGGCTTATCGCGCACCGCGCCGGTAAAGGCGCCCTTCACGTGCCCGAACATTTCCGATTCGAGCAGCGTCTCGGGAAGTGCGGCACAGTTTACCGCGACGAGCGGCCTGCTGGCGCGCCGACTGTTGCGATGGATGAACTGCGCAATCATTTCCTTGCCGCTGCCGCTCTCGCCGGTGATGAATACCGATGCATCGGTGGTCGCGACGCGGCGGGCCAGAGTAATTGCGTCACGGAAGGCGCGCGCCGACCCCATGCCCACGGCATCGTCGGCGCCCACCTCGGCGCTCGCGCGCAGCGCCTGCGTCTCGCGCCCCACGTGAACCGTGTGGGCAGCCCGGCCCACGAGCACCTGCAGCTGGCTTCCGGTGAATGGCTTCGGCAGGTAGTCCCACGCGCCCGCGCGCAGTGTTTCCAGCGCTGTCTCGACTGTGGGCTTGCCGGTAATGACGATAACTATCGCGTCAGGATTGGCATTGAGGGCGGCACCGATCAGCTGTGTCCCGGCGGTCCCATTCATGTACAGGTCCACCAGCACGATATCGAACGCGTGTCGCTGGAGCGCCTCCAGCGCTTCCTCGCCCCGCCCGCAGACCTCGACCTGATAGCCTTCGAATCGCAATGCGGTTGCGCAGCTGTCCCGCAACACACGCTCGTCGTCGATGACCAGAATGCGCACGCTTGCCTTCATGGTGTTGTTCAGCGGCAGAAGGTGCGACATGTCGCGCCCATCGAAGGGCGCGGAAATCCGTCGCGACGCGGATCCAGGTCCGAACGTGCTGGGGGGGTGCATTGGGGGAAGCAACGATAGTCCTTTCGGTGTTAGTTCGTCCAGTGCCTGCGACACGCTGTGTCGCGTATCACCAACGAAAATGCAACCTCTGCACCCACAGGTGCCGTTCGCAACTTGTTGGACTCACAATGGTTTGCGAAAAAGAGTCACAAGTTGCTCACAGCAAAACGCAGGATACTGCTGACAGGCTTGTAGCAATGTTGTTGCGGGTCCGGCTAACCCCGGGCGGCAGCCCGGGTTCGGTCCCTGTGGTTATCGGATGGTGAGAGGAATACCTACACTGGTCGTCATATAAATCACGGTCGTCGCTTCAACCGCAACCGCGCCAGCGAGAAACCAGCGGCGCACACGCGGGGGCAGAACTGCGGCAACGCCCAGTGTCGCGACAGCCGCTGCAGCGGTGTACGTGTTGATTTGCCCGACGGTTGGCCGGGGACCCAGGATAGGATTGGCCTCGTAAAAGCCGTTCTTCCACCCATGGCGAGCGATCGAGCGGGTCTGTGCGGCGTCCACCCACAACAGGGCCAGGAACCCACCGGCAAGCCCGATGTCCGTGGCGCTCCACGACGGCACACGTCGCGTCACGGTATTCATGGGCATGGACCAACTCATGGTCAGCGGCGCAGGGGAAACCCGACCGGAGAGGGCAAGGTGTCCAGATACCACCTGAGCGGCTGCGGCACGAGGCGCGAGCGCGGCGAACGCAACCGCAACGAGGGGCAAGGCAAGGGCGCGAGCTGTCATGCCTCACAGCCCGTGCAAGGGCAGTGCCAAAACGGAATGTCCAGTTTTCAACGATCATTGATCAATGATCATTGATCACTGGACATTCCGTATCGTTCCTACCCGTATAAAGGAAGGGGCTAGGCGTACCCCTGGAGCCAGCCATGGCTGGCGTCGGCACGGGCTCGTTGCAGGGCAGCATCCGCCTGCTTCATGAGCGCGGCGGCATCCACCGAACGCTTGGCATCGCCGGAAACTCCGTGGTAGCCCCCGCGGACCTGTAAGCGGGGCAGGGGGGGAACGCTCGGGCTCGAGGGCTTAGCCACGATCGCCGCACCCAGTCGCTCGGCGAGCTGCCGGGCCTGCAGCGCATCCGTATCGAGCGCTACGACTGCGAAGGCATTTGTTTCGAGCAGCCCGATAGCGTCGGAATGCCGGGTGGAAGACCGGAGCGCAGCGGCGATATTACGCAGCACCCACAGTGGGGGTGGGAGATGGGCGCCGTTGGGCGCGCCGTCCGCCCCCTTGCCAGATTCCGTCCCCCTGGTCGTTTCGATTTCTGGCGCTAGGAGAATGCAGCCCATGGCGACATGGCGGCGTGTCGCGCTCGCTGCCAGTTCTTCCGCCCTGCGCACCAGCCCGCGCACGTTATAAACGCCCGTCGCTTCATCGATCAGCCCCTGGGAACGGGCCTGATCGGCATCGAGCTTCGCCGGGACGAAGACGTCGAGCATGGCCGTCAGTTCCTCGGCATCGACTGGTTCCCCCAGGCATGCCCAGGCACCAGCCTGCAAAGCTGCGATCCGATCCCGGCGTGTGGGCGAGCGCGAGAAGGCCAGGAAGACCGGTGTGCTGGGGGCGATCAGATTCTCCTCCATGAGCTCCCGGCATAGGGCGTAGCCGTCGGCATCGGGGAGATGTTCGTCGATGATCAAAGCATCCGGGGGGTTGTTGCGCACGCGCTTCAGCGTCTGCGCGCGATTATACGATTTACCTACGACATAGCCATGCGGTAGCAGGATCGACGCTAGCGATTGGCTGGTCCATTCATGTGTACTGGCGATTAAGAGATCTACAGGTCGTGCCGCAGGTCCCTGAGAGGGCATTTCCAATCCTTTTACAGGCGGTGCCGGAACCATGCCACGCTCCAAACCTCACATGCACGTTACATGCGCGTGACGCCATTGCTAAAGTGGCCCGCCACGCATACATGACCAGACGGCTTTCCTTCGTCCTTCACAAACTGGTGTAATCCTGACACACTGCTGTCGGAATCCGATGCGTCGGAGGTCCCGCCGCAGCGATGTATGAAGAGGCTATGTTCGTCGCACCGACGCAAGCCCTGAGGAAACTATCGGTTTCCCCTGTTTTGGGAGACTAGCAAGTTCCCTAGGAAAGTGTAGCTTATAGCTGCCCTATCAAATTGGCCTCCATGCCTGTCGAACGCTCGTCTCAACAAGCCAGCAGCGAGCCTGCGCCATTCCGTGTGCGCAGCGAATCGATGGGATTTCCGCACGAGATTTCGCAATTCGCCGTCGAGTACATCCTCAGCCAGTGCGGTGACGAGCTCGGTCACATAACCCCAGCGGACGTTCGCGAGCTAGCAGACAGAGTCGTGGCCGGCGTGCTGGCGATGCAGGTCACCCCAACCGCGGTCATCGACACGCGCGCGCACTCGCCTATCGGGCGAGGGCTGCTCGACGCCATGCGCGAGGAGGTGTTGACGCGTTGGAAGGCGCACGGCGTCAGCGAGCGGGAATTGCCGCGGTTGTTGCTGGCCATGGAACGCACCCGCGAAGCGATCCACAATCCCGCCGCGCACGCGCTCGTGACTCAGCTCGGCGGCAGCGCCGGACTGGAGCTGCTCGCCGAAGTTGCGCACGACATGCATTCGCCGCTTGCGTCGATCCTGGTTCTCGCCGACACGTTGCAGCGTGAGGGAAGTGGTCCGTTGACCGAAATGCAGCGCCACCAGGTTGGTCTGATCGCAACGGCCGCGCTGGGACTCAGCTCGGTTGGCAGCGACATCATCGACCTCACGCGCAGCCATCTGCTGCTCGAGCCGCAGCCAATTCCGTTCTCGGTGACGAGCGTGCTGGAATCGGTCCGCGACATTGTCCGTCCCGTCGCCGAGGTGAAGAAACTTGCTATTCGGTTCAATCCTCCGGTGGTGGACGAGCGGCAGGGCCATCCGGTGGCGCTCCGGCGGGTGCTCCTCAATCTCACGACGAACGCGCTGAAGTTCACGGAGTCCGGGTTTGTCGAGATCACCACGCGGGAATGCCGGCCCGGCAGGATGGAGTTCTCGGTGCGGGACAGCGGCCGGGGCATCGATCCCGCGATGATGCCGACGTTGTTCGATTCCGTGCGCGATGTGCCACGTGGCGATCACCGCCGCGGCAAACTGTTTTCCACCACCGGCCTGGGACTTGCGATCTGCCGCAAGCTGACCGAGGGAATGGGCTCCCGGCTCCAGGTAGAAACACAGCCGGGACGCGGCACGCGGTTTTTCTTCGAGCTGGACCTGCCCGAATGCTCGTCGCGGCGTGAGCCGAGCCGTACGAGCGAACCCGGCCGGAGAGAGGCGACACCTGCCGCGTAGGATAGCCGCCTAAGCCGCGTAGGATAGCAACTAAACTGTTGATGCGTTGCCACATCGCCACGTGTGGCGCCGCCGCATGAAGTCTCGCCCGACTTTCCATCTCATTCTTTTATGGTGAGTTACCGCACGTGGGGTATAGACCCTGGGACACGCGCGTCACGGCGCTGGCCTTGCATTCGACATGGGCGTGCGCCCTGAAGAACACCAAGAGCCCCGCCGCTGCCTGGTGACAGGTGGAGCCGGGTTCATTGGCTCTCACGTCACAGCTCGGCTGGTTGAGCGCGGTCACGCGGTTCGAGTTGTCGATGATCTGAGCACCGGGTCGGAGTCCAATCTCCGCCCGGTTGCCTCGGAGATCGAGTTCGTCCGTGGAGACTTGTGTGATCCCCACGTCTCCCGCGCCGCGGTCGACGGCATCGATGTCGTGTTTCACCTCGCGGCGCTTGCGAGCGTGCCGGCGTCGCTGGTCGATCCCTGGGCATGTCACGCTGCCAACGTCAACGGGACCATGCGGCTCTTGGAGGCGTGCGCGCGCGCCAACGTGCAGCGCGTCGTCTATTCGAGCTCGAGCTCGGTTTACGGCGATACGCCTGTTGTGGACAAGACAGAGGCCGCCGAGCCCGAGCCGCGATCGCCATACGCCGCATCGAAGCTCGCCGGAGAACAGTACGTTCTCGCCTTCGCCCGGGCCGGTGTCCTCGAGGGCGTCGCGCTGCGTTACTTCAACGTCTTCGGACCGCGCCAGACGCCAGGGTCAGCGTACGCCGCCGTCGTTCCCAATTTCCTCCAGGCGGCATTGGAGCAACGCCCAGCCGAAGTCTATGGCGATGGACGCCAGACACGTGATTTCATCTACGTTGACAACGTGGTCGATGCGAATCTGCTCGCAGCGTTTACGCCTGCGGCCGCGGTGAACGGCTGGGTGGTAAACGTCGGCGCGGGACGGCGCACCTCGTTGCTGGATCTGATCGACGCGATCGGCGGCGTGGTGGGGCGCCCCTTGGATTACACTCTGCAGATGACGCGAGCCGGTGATGTGCGCGATTCGCTCGCGTCCATCGAGCGCGCTCGCCGCGTGTTGGGGTTCGAGGCGCGCGTGTCGTTGGAAGAAGGACTCCGCCACACGTGGAACTGGTTGTCCGAAGGCACAGCTTTCCCGGCGCGGCGTCAAGAGCTGCCCGCGGAGCAACCAGCAGCCTGAGCGACCACTGATCAATGATCAATGATCAATGATCAGTCCGCCGTTCTGCATCTGCGACCGAGCGCTGGTGAGCACGCGCCGGTCGAGCCCGTGCCGGTCCAGCAGCCGGTACAGCGTCGTGCGATCGACGCCGGCGACCCGCGCGGCGCGTGACATGTTCCCGCGCGAGTGGGTCAGGAGCTGAGTGAGGTAGTAGAGTTCGAACTCAGCCACCAGCCGGTCGCGCGCGGCGTAGTATGGTTCTTCCGTCGACACGGTGGTGGGCGTCCAGGTCCTCAGGTCCTCGACCTGCCGCTCGCCCAGCGCCGGCAAATCCTCCGCCCGTATTTCCGCTCCGGGCTCCAGCATGACGACCATGTGTTCGATCACGTTCTGAAGCTCGCGCACGTTGCCTTTCCAGGGCCGGCCGCGCAGCGCGCGCGCGGCGGCATCGGAGAACTTGGGGACCGGCGTCGCCGGCCCCCGGTGGCGCGCCCAATAACGCGAAAGGAAGAACTCCGCGAGCAGCGGAATGTCCGACGGGCGCTCGCGCAATGCCGGCACATGAATCGGCACGACGCACAGCCGGTAGTACAAATCTTCGCGCAGCACGTGCTGCTCGACCGATTCTTCGGGATTGCGGTTCGTACAAGCGAGGAAACGCACGTTCACGACCGCATCGGTGTTCTCGCTCCCGAGGCGGCGCACGACGCCGTCCTGAATCACGCGCAGCAGCTTGGCCTGAATCGGTTTGGGCATTTCGACCAGATCGTCGAGCAACAGCGTCCCGCCGTTGGCCGTTTCCAGCAGGCCCTGCTTGTCGCGGACGGCGCCCGTGAAGGCACCCTTGACGTGGCCAAACAGCTCCGATTCGAGCAAATGCTCGGGCAGCGCGGCGCAATTGAGCGCGATGAGCGAGCGGCTGCTGCGGCGGCTGTGATGGTGGATGAACTGCGCGATGAGCTCTTTGCCGCAGCCGCTCTCCCCGGTGATGAACACGGATGCATCAGTCGGCGCGACGCGTTGCGCAAGCTCCACCGCGCGCCGGAAGATAGGGGCCGCCCCCAAAACGGTCACGCGCTCGCTGTTGCCGTGCTCGCGCACGAACGCCTTCTGCATCTTGTGCGATTCGCGCGCGACCATGACGGCATGTGCGGCGCGGCCGATCAACATCTGCAGGTGCGTCGCCGAGAACGGCTTTGGCAAGTAATCCCAGGCGCCGGCCCGCAGCGCTTCCAGACTCGTTTCGACGCTGGGGCTGCCGGTGATCATGATCGCGATAATGCCCGGCTGCGCCTCGAGACAGGTGCGCAGCAACCTCAGGCCCGGCACCCCGCTCATGAACAGGTCGAGCAACACGACATCGAATGTGTTGCGCTTCAAGAGGTCCTTCGCCTCCTCGCCGCGGCCGCACAGGCTGACCGGATAGCCGTCGTACTTCAGCACGCTCGCGCAACTCTCCCGCAGGCTGCGCTCGTCGTCGACGACGAGGATACGAATTGATGCCTTGAGTTCCGGAGTGAGCTGCGCGATTGCGGGGACCGCATTGCCACTCGATCGGCTGGCGCTGCGCGACGATCGGTCGATAGGGAACGGGACGGCCATGGCTTTCTCCGAGAAGTCCTCTTATTGAACCCGTGACTGTTGTTTAGGTGCCACACCCCGGACCGACATGTACGGACTCACGCGACAGCCCCTGCTCAAGGGCCAGGTGGCACTGGCCTAGTTAAGGCCCGCACCGCATTTTGTGACCGACGCAAGCCCTTGGGAGCTTTGATGGCGGTGCGGTTGGTGTTGGCGGACGATCACTTGGTCCTGCGCCAAGCCTTGAAGGCGCTGCTGGAAAAACGCGGTCTCGACGTCGTCGCTGACGAAGGGGACGGCCGTGCTGCGGTGGACGCCGTGCGCCGGTTGGGGCCGGACGTGGCGGTCCTGGATGTCGCTATGCCCGTGCTCAACGGTGTCGAGGCCGCGAAAGAGATCGCGCGCATCAAGCCGGAATGCCCCGTCATCCTGCTTTCCGGCGTCGAGGACGGCCGCTTTGTGAAGGAAGCGCTGAAGGCCGGCGTGCGCGGCTTCGTCCAGAAGAGCCAGGGCGCCGAGGACCTGGTTCGCGCGATCGAGGAGGTGCGCGGAGGACGTCTGTACGTGAGTCCTGGCGCCTCCCAGGCGATCGTTGAAGCGGCGTCCAACCCCCCACCTGTGGCCGGCTCGGAGCTGACCCCCCGCGAAAAACAGGTGTTGACGCTTGTGGGTGAAGGCAAATCCACGAAACAGATCGCCGAAGCGCTGCACATCAGCGTCAAGACCGCCGAATTCCATCGCGGCCGGCTGATGAAAAAGCTGAACGTGCATGACACGGCGAACCTGGTCCGCTACGCGATCCGCGAGGGCTGGATCGCCCCGTAGCCCGTCGCCGCGCACTTCCCAGTCCTAGCCCAGCGCCCGTTATGTTAGCGGGTATGGAAAAACCGGCTGCCACGGAGCACGGAGCAGGGAGTACGGAGCGGACTGCTCCGTGCTCCGTTCTCCGTGCATTGCTAGTAGTTCTGCCTAGTCTCTTAGTGAGCTTGAGCGCCTGCGCGACGCTCAAGAGCGCCCTCAATTTCCAACAGCCCGACATTGAGCTCCAGGAGATCAACGTTACCGGTCTTGGCTTACAAGGCGGCACGATGGACCTCGTGTTCGACGTGTACAATCCGAATGAGTATCGCCTGCGCAGCACGCGGCTCGAAGTTGCCCTCGAGTTGGCGGGGACCGATTTCGGGGAGGCCCTGATCGACAAGCCCCTGGACTTGTCCCCGGTGAACCACAGCCGCATCGTCATGCCGGTGCGATTCACCTGGACCGGCGTGGGCGCCGCCGCCAGGTCTCTGCTCGAATCGCAAGAATTGCCCTATGGGCTCACCGGGGCTGTACTGCTGGACACACCTATAGGGGAGCAGAGGGTCGAGCTTAAAGGCAACGGGAAGGTTCCGCTGCGGAAACTGATTCCCTAGGTTGTCTAACCCGGGGTCAAGGAGCGGGCATCCGTAAGCTGATCGAGATTCAGTCACCAACCGAGCGTGTCTTCCTGGTTGGCGCCCCTCGCAAGGGCTCCGACGACGCGGTGCATGTCGATGAACACCTCGAGGAATTGCAGCGCCTGGCCGACACTGCCGGTGCCGAAGTGGTCGGGCGCACCATCCAACGAATTGACGCTCCCACACCCAACTTCTACATCGGTCAGGGCAAGGTCGAATCCCTGAAGCAAGACATGTCGGCCACCGGCGCCACGCTCATGTTGTTCGACGAATCCCTGACACCGGTCCAGGGCGTGAAACTCGAGAAGAGTCTCGGCCTGCGCGTCATGGATCGCACCGAGGTGATTCTCGACATCTTTGCGACGCGCGCCCGCAGTCACGAGGCCAAGCTACAGGTTGAATTGGCGCAGCTCGAGTATCTGCTGCCGCGCCTGACCCGCATGTGGACGCACTTATCGCGTATCCGCGGCGGTATCGGGCTCCGCGGACCCGGCGAAACTCAGCTCGAAACCGACCGCCGAGTCATTCGGCGGAAGATCTCGATGCTCAGGAAGCGGCTGAAGGATGTCGCCGAGCATCGCGCCAATCAGCGGCAGGGCCGGCGCGACATCCCGACGGCGGCGCTCGTCGGCTATACCAACGCCGGCAAATCGAGCCTGCTGAAAGCGCTGTCCGGCCAGGACGTGTTCATCGAGGACCGCCTGTTCGCGACCGTGGACACCCTGGCGCGCGAAGTGGACGTGGGCGAAGGCTATCGCTACCGGCTCACGGACACCGTCGGGTTCATTCGCAAGCTGCCGCACCATCTCGTTGCCTCTTTCAGGGCGACGCTGGAAGAAGCAGAAGATGCGGATCTGCTGTTGCATGTGATCGATGCCAGCCACCCTGGGTGGGAAGAGCAACTCGATGTCGTCGAAAAAGAGACGACCTCCGTTTCTCCCAAACGCGTGATTCACGTATTTAACAAGGCGGATTTGTTACCAGACCCTCAAGCGTTCCTTGCGCTGGTTCGGGAGCGTTACCCGCACGCGATCCTTACCTCGGCCACGCACGACGCAGGACGCACGACGCACGATGGTGTCGAGGCTCTCCGATCTGCTCTCCGCACCTCCGCCCAAGCCCTCCGCCCCATCGCGGAAATCAGAGTTCCGGTGGCTGACGGAAAGCTGCTCGCCACTCTCCATCGCGATGCAGAGATCCTGCATCAAGAACAGACCAACGGCGTCGTGACACTCCGCGTCCGCATCGAGGCTCGCCTGCTCGGCCGGCTGCGGCGCGAGGGGGTCGAGGTTGTGCTCGGATGAGATATGTGCCGCTGCTCTTGCTGATCGCCGCTTGTTCGGATTCGTACTCTCCTCCCCCGCCTCCACCGCCACCTCCGCCACCACCACCCGGCCCCACGCTGCAATCGATGGGCAGTTTCCCATACCCGACATTCCTGACCGCGCCACCGGGCGATTCGGCGCGGATGGTGGTCACGGAGCGGCAGGGGCGGGTGCGGCTCTTCAAAAACGACGTGTTGCAGGCGCAGCCGTTCATCGATCTACGGGGCGAGATCAGCGCAGCGGATGAGGATGGGTTGTACAGCCTCGCGTTTCATCCTCAGTACGCGACGAATAGAAAGGTCTTCCTCTTCTTTACCAATCTGAATGGGGATATCCGCATCGTCCGCTACCTGGCGTGGGCGGCGCTGGACAGCGTGGACGAAACCACCGCCGACACGATTCTGGCGATCCCACACCCCACAGCCGGCTATACGCTACCGTTTGGCAATCACCACGGCGGACAGCTGCAGTTCGGTCCCGACGGCAAGCTGTACGTATCCCTCGGCGACGGCGGCTGCTGCGGCGATCCGCAACGGAATGGCCAGCGCAAGAACACTCTCAATGGGAAAATCCTCCGGATCGACGTCGACGGCGCGACAGGGTATACCGTTCCCGGAGACAACCCATTCGTCAGCGATACGAGCTTCGTGCCCGAGACCTGGGCGTGGGGCTTCCGCAATCCGTGGCGCTTTTCATTCGACCGCCAGACCGGTGATCTTTATGTCGGCGATGTCGGGGACGCCACGTGGGAGGAAGTCGACGTGGCGCCGGCGCCGAACGCCGGCAAGGGACTCAATTTCGGGTGGAGCATTCTGGAAGGGAATCACTGCTACAACGCTCCCACCTGCAACACGACGGGACTCACGCCGCCGGTCTTGGAGTATCAGCATCTGAACGGCGCCTGCAACGTACAGGGCGGCTATGTGTACCGCGGCACCCGTGTGCCTCAGCTCGCCGGCCGCTACCTCTATGCCGACTACTGTACGGACATGGTCAGTAGCTTCACGTACACCGGAGGAGCGGTCACTGGAACGCGCAATTGGCCGAACCTTTCGCCCCCCAGTGCGGCGGGTGGGATTGTGTCGTTCGGAGAAGACGCGCGAGGCGAGCTGTATCTGATGACCTACACCGGCACACTCTACCGGATAGTCGAGGGTCAATGAATCGACTGCTACCGTTGCTGCTCGTGGTGACCGCTGCGACCGCTGCCTGCGACTCGTTTCTCAGCACTCCGCCGCCACCGCCGCCTCCTCCCGGCGCCCCGACGCTCGCGCTGGTGGACAGCTTTGTGGATCCCGTGTACGTGACCGCGCCGCCCGCCGACTCGCAGCGGCTGTTTGTGGTCGAGCAGGCCGGGCGGGTGATGGTGCTCGCGAACGACACCGCACAAGCAACGGGGCCGCGGACGTTTCTCGATATCCGGGGACAAATCTCCGCGGGGGGTGAGCGCGGCCTGCTGAGCGTCGCGTTCCATCCGCAGTACGCGACCAACGGCCGCTTCTATGTCTACTTCACGGCGCCGAACGGCGACCTTCGCATCGTGCGCTACAACGTCTCGACGACGAACCCCGACAGCGCGGATCAAGCGACGGCTGACACGGTGCTCAAGGTCGCGCACCCCGTCTATGACAATCACAACGGCGGGCAGCTCCAGTTCGGCCCCGACGGCATGCTGTGGGCTGGGACGGGGGACGGGGGAGGGGGTGGAGATCCCGATGGCAATGCGCAAGACAGACACTCACTGCTCGGCAAGTTGCTGCGGCTCGACGTGAACGGGGCGAGTGGCTACGCGATTCCCGCGGACAACCCGTTTGCCACCGACACCGCGAGCGAGCCGGAGATCTGGTCGGGCGGCCTGCGCAATCCGTGGCGCTTCTCGTTCGACCGGCAGACGGGGGACCTCTACATCGGCGACGTGGGGCAGGATCGGTGGGAGGAGATCAACGTTGCCTCTGCGGCAAATCAGCGCGGCCGCGGCGTGAATTACGGCTGGAACCGCATGGAGGGCACGCACTGCTACCCGCAAGATCCCAGCGAGTCGTGCAACAAGGCGGGATTGGTGTCGCCGGTGACCGACTACATCCATGCCTTCGGTGCGTGCTCGGTGACAGGGGGCTACGTATATCGGGGCCCGACCGTGCCGGCGCTGCTGGGGTTCTATGTCTACGCCGATCACTGCGCCGGCTTTGTGCAGGCGTTCAAGTACACTGGGAGCGGGATCACGGATCTGCGCGACATCTCGTCGCGGATCTCGCCCGGCGGCTCTATAAGCTCTTTTGGAGAAGATGCGCGGGGCGATGTCTACATAATGACACTTAACGGGCCGGTATATAGGATAGTCCTCAATCCGGACACCACTGCTGCCCCATAGTACGACCTTGAATGGTTGCGTTTAATCAACGGCGTCGACTCTAATGGCGTTGAATGAAAGGCGTCGTAGGAGGCGTTGAAAAATGACGTGTTAAATACGTACCTAATCCAAGTCCCCCGAGCGCGCCGATCCATTCCAGGATCGGCGTCGTTTTTAATCCGGTCATCATTGGCACTACGATCAGCCCAAGCAACACGACCGCAGCCGCCGCGACGGCCGCTGCCTTATCCGCCGCTGTTGTACCCGCCGCTGCCTTACCCGCCGCCGTATTTCCCGCCGCCGCTGTTGTACCCGCCGCTGCCTTGTCCGCCGCTGCTGTACCCGCCGCTGCCTTACCCGCCGCCGTAGCTCTCGCCGCCCACCATCCCACCCCAACCGTCCATCCAACCATCCAACAGATGTTCAGCAGCAGATACAACCAGGCCGGAAAGTGCTCCGGATAGAAGATGAGCTTCCAGCCATCGCCGATCGTGTAGCCGAAGCCGCAGCGGCGTGCAGAATTGACCGACATGCAGACGCCGTACTCGCCGCGCCATGTTTGCACGACGAAGGTGTCTTCTGGCGCGACGCGCGCCAGCGCGTGGCGCCAGCGCAGGTCGACCTCCTCCAGCGTGAGCGCGAGCGCTTTCATGTGATGAAGCACGACGAGGTCTGCGCCATCGATGAAGAACATCAGGACCTGCGTGTTGCGCTCGTCGAACAAGGCGAGGAATGGCGACTCACGGCGTGGCGGCCGGTTCGGCGCGATGACCGTCACTTCCAGCGCCTGGCCGGTCTTCAGCAGGAACTGTCCCTCGCCGATTGTGTCCTGCGCGAGAGTCACAGGGCCCCAACGAGCCGCGAGCACCTTTCCTCTATAGCGTCCCCAGTAGTCAACGTCGGGCGTCCAGGCGTCGCGGTAGGGTGGGTCTGGGAACACGGGGCGGAGCAGGAGGCCGGTGGCCGTCCAGACGAGGAGTGCGGTGACCGCAATGCCGAGGGCAAGTCGAGCGCTCAGGGCAGGGGATGCCCAGAGCCAGCGGCGGGCCGCGGCTACGGCGACGCCGAGACCGGTGCTGGCCGCGTTGATGACGATGTCGCCTACGCTCGGATCTCGGCCCGGGATCCATTGTTGCGCGAACTCGACGGAGAAGGAGAGGGCGGTCCCGATCGCGACGGCGCGGAGGGGAGGGACGCCGACCAGGGTCAGGCTCGCGCCCAGGGGCATGAACAGCAGGAGGTTCTGGATCAGCTCGGCGAGTGCCTCGTTGCCGGAGGCGAGGGCAAAGGACCACCCCGGGGGGACGGTTCTCCCGGCGACGTGGAGGGTGGCGACCAGGATAAAGAGGGTGGAGAGGGCGACTCCTGCCCAGGCGAGGCGGCGATTCACGGGCGGGAAAGCTAGTCGAACTTTGGACCGCGCGGGTTTACCGCCGTAGCAGGGGGCCGAGCTGATCTAAGGAGCACGGAGCACGGAGCAAGGAGCAGACTGCTGCGTGGCAACTGCTCCGTGCTCCTTTCAGCCGAGGAGATCGGCGACGCGGATCGCGATGTTTGGCAGGAGGAGGGGGGAGATTGTCGCATCCGCGCCGAGGATGTGATGGCCGGCGTAGTCGTCGCCGCCGGGCTCGCGATGTGTCTCGACGCGATCCACCGTGAGATCTAGGAGCCACACTTCGGGAATGCCTGCCCTGGCATAGCTTGGCAGCTTGCGGTGGCGGTCGTAGCGAAGCGACGTATCCGCGACTTCGACGATGAGCAGGACGTCGCCCGGTGTGGGGTGACCAGCCGCGTAGAAGTCGTCCCGTGGGCGGACGAGTGCGATGTCGGGTTCAGGTTCGGAGTAGTGGTCGAGCCGGACCGGCTGTTGGACGCGGACGATGGAGCGATCGCTTGCGCGGCGCTCGAACAGACGCTGGAGACGAGTCACCGTTGCGGCGTGCCGGGAGCCGATGGGACTCATCTCGACGATCTCACCGTCCAGGAGTTCCACGCGATCGTCCGGGCCCAAGATGCCAACCTCGGCCATGCGGTAATACTCGTCCACGGTAAAGCGCCGGTGTGCGAGCGGCATGCCCATAGTATCGGGTCTTTCCTTGCTGAAGTGCAAGAGTGTAGCGCCACGCCCCACGATGTATCCGACGCGCAGACCGAGCGTTACCATTTCAGCGCGCTGGAAGCGAAAAAACGCTCGGGCCTTTGCGACCGGGGAGGGGGGTCGAACTCTGGCCCGCGCGCGACTTCCACTACAACGCCGCACGCGACACGCCG
>DATFEG010000032.1:0-3671 GCA_035251445.1 Gemmatimonadales bacterium
TCATCACGCTTGCAGGCCAGATCCGCGTTGGCGACTACGTCAAGTTGGATTCGGGCGAGGAGGGGTACGTGGTGGATTTCAGCTGGAGATCCACGCGCTTGCGGATGCTCGCCAACAATCTCGTCCTGGTCCCGAACTCAAAGCTCGCACAGGCGATTGTCGTCAATCATCACTTGCCGTCGCAGGAACTGGCGGTGCTCGTGGAAGTCGGGGTCGATTACTCGAGTGACCTGAAGCACGTGGAACGGGTGGTCACCGAAGTCGGCCGCAGCGTGATGGTGGAGGTGACCGGAGGGGTGACGGAGTTCGAGCCGTTCATCCGGTGCCACACGTTCGGGGACTCGAGCATCAATTTCACCGTCATCCTGCGGGCGCGTGAGTATGTCGATCAATATCTGATCAAGCACGAGTTCATCACCCGATTGCACGCGCGCTTCAATCAGGAGGGTATTGAGATTCCGTTCCCGATTAGAACGATCGCGCGACGTGATCGAAGACCACCTCCGGCCGCGCCGGCTGCCGCTGGCGCGCAGCACCGCGACGCCAGTCCGAGGCTGTGAAGATCGTCACTTCCTGCCCGCAGCTGGGCCAACAGGATGCTCAGCAAGCGGCTGTACCGCTGGTCCGCCGCTGCGAACTCCTGCTCGTAGGTCTTGGCCGATTCGTCCTTGCCCCAGTCACCGTCGAAGATCTTGGCCGTTTGGCCTTCGTCGTAGACGATGTCGGCCGCCTGATCGCGGCGGGTACATAACCCGTCCGCGTTCATATCCTGGAAAAGAATGCTGGTGTCGGGAATCGCTGAACCGGACAGATCAAGATACACATCGCGGTACTGCTTTTGCGCCAGTCGGGCCTTCAGCAGCGATGGTGAGGCGAAACGGGCTGATACGACGAGCAGCTGAGTGTCTTTGAAGAATAACGCCGCAATGAAGCGATCCTGTTCGTCGGGGTCCTGGGCGGCGATCGCGTCGAGCCCTTGCTCCGAGAGCGCCTTGCCGAGCTCTGCGGCAATCGCTGCGGAACGCGACACCTGGTCGAGAGGAGCTGCGACAACGAGCGTCGCGATGAGCAGCACGAGTCCGAGCGAACGTCCGAGCATGGTCCACATCGTCGAACCCTCCTGGTCGTCTCTCACAGGCTACCCGCCGAAGCCGGGCGGCGCCCTCGGGCACTGACGGGAGCCAGGCCGCGAAAAGACAGGAGAACTGGGCGTCGCATTTGTGGACGACAGAACACGACAGTTTGCGGCACAGCTGCACGATGCCGGCCACAGCGGGTCGCTCGCGCTCCCCTACAAAAAAGTCCGCCTCTCCTCCGTCCACGGGATGGTATGCGCGCGAGGGGCACTGTCTACTCGAATAGCGTACGTCGCACGCCGCTCTTGCGGGCACGGCGCGCCTCAGCGGAAAGCGCGGCGCGTCCGCCTCGGATGAGGTTAGGAAGCGCGCGGACAATTCGGCCTGGAGGCATGCAAGTGGAGTCGACGCCGATTGTGGATGCGGTCTGCTCGAAGGCGCCCTCGTGCAGACGCGAGATCTTCGAGTCGACGCTTGCTCTCGCGATTGAGCTGGCGCAGGAGGGCCGGGAGGGCCACCCCCTCGGAGCGTTGTTCACGCTCGGCAGCGCCGAGGCGGTGATGGCCTGTTCGCGGCCCCTGATCCTGGACCCGCTGTCGGGCCATACTCCTGCGGCAACGCACATCACCGATCGGCGACTGCGCGGAACGATCAAGGAACTCGCGCAGCTGGACGGCGCATTCGTGGTTGCCGATGATGGAATCGTCGTTGCGGCGTGTCGGTATCTCGACGTTCCGGCCGAGGGCATCAGTGTACCGCTGGGGCTCGGCAGCCGACATGTCGCGGCGGCTGCGGTATCGAGACTGAGCGATGTGGTGGCTATTGTCGTATCGGCAAGCGGCGCCCTCCGCGTCTTTTGTCATGGCGAGCTGTGGGCTGAAGTCGAGCATTGCAGGTGACTGCTTCGTGGCATGGAGTCTGGGCTGCGGATGTTCCTGATTACGGCTCAGAGGCTGAATCCGCCTGGCGGCTAGTGTCCTGTAACGGTGGTTCGTGAAAGTTCATGCGCGGCCCTGGCGTCGGCGGTCCGCTGGGCGAATCGAGCGATGCTCGCCAGGATCTCGTCGGCGCTCTTGGTCCACACGAAGGGCTTGGGATCGGCGTGATGTGCGTCGATGAACTGCTGGATCGCCGCTTTGAGTTGCGGGACGCTGCGAAACGTGCCGCGCCGGATTTGCTTCATCGTGAGCTCGGCGAACCAGCGTTCGACGAGACTGAGCCACGAGCCGTACGTCGGGGTGAAGTGCACATGAAAGCGCGGGCGTTTGGCGAACCAATTTCGGATCAGCGCCGTTTTGTGGGCACTGTAATTGTCCATGATGATGTGCACGTCGAGGCGACGCGGGACGCGCGCGTCAATCAGATCGAGAAATTCGCGGAACTGTGCGGATCGGTGTCGTTGATGAAATTGGGTAATCACCTCGCTCGTCTTCGCGTTGAGCGCGGCGAACAGGGTGGTCGTGCCGTGGCGCTTGTAATCGTGCGTGCGGCGCTCCACCTGGCCTGGCTGCAGCGGCAACAGGGGCTGCGTCCGTTCCAACGCCTGGATCTGCGGCTTTTCATCGACACAGAACACCGCCGCATGCGCGGGGGGATTCAGATAGAGGCCGACGATGTCGCGGACCTTTTCGACCAGCAACGGATCATTCGACAGCTTGAACGTCTCGCTCCGATGCGGTTGCAACCCAAACGTGTGCCAAATGCGACTGATGGCCGTGTGACTGAGGCCGACCGCTTTCGCCATCGAGCGCGTACTCCAGTGCGTCGCCCCGCGCGGCGTGGTTTCGAGTGTGCGAATCACCACCTGCTCCACCTGCGCATCCGTGATCGTGCGCTTGGCTCCGGGCCGCGGCTCATCGTAGAGCCCGTCCAGTCGCTGCGTGATAAATCGACCGCGCCACTTGCAGACCGTGCCCGGCGTGACGTGCAACCGCCGCGCGACCACCTTGCTGTCCGTGCCCTCGGCGCACGCCAAGATGATCCGCGCCCGCCGCGCCAACGCCGCCGCCGTTCGCGATCGATGCGCGAGCGATTCCAGTCGCTGCCGCTCGTCCGTCGTCAAGATCAACGCAACCTTTGGGCGTCCCTTCCGCATGCTCGCCTCCTTGTACGGGAGTACGAGTGGGCCGCGCCATTTGTTTCACCATCTACGGTTACAGGACACTAGCGAGGTAACTTGCGCTCCACAAACGCAGTTTGCTCTGCGGAAACAGAGCACTCAAAAATGAGCAACCAGCCATGGTGTAAGGTGCCATTGATCTTCACATGCGGCAAAGCCAGGTTCGGATCATCGACGTGGACGGCGCGGCTACGGGATCAGCGGGTGCTGACGACGCGCGAGCGCCTGACGACGGCGTTTGCGGGTCTTGGCGCGTTGCGGATTCTCCTCGAAACGGGGACGGAGAGCGAGTGGGTGGCGCACGCCCTGCCGCAAGAGTCTTTCGAGTGGTACGCCGACCTGCGCCGCTTCGGCTCAGTGCCGCACGGAGGCTTCGGCATGGGCATCGAGCGCTGCGTGAGTTGGATCTGCGGGCTGGAGCACGTGCGGGAAACGATTCCCTATCCGCGAATGCTGTATCGCATCTATCCGTAAAC
>DATFEG010000051.1:0-2572 GCA_035251445.1 Gemmatimonadales bacterium
CGTGACCTCGTCGCGGAGCCCCTCCCGACGGAGTGCGTTGTCTACGATGGTTAGCGCGTCTACCAGCGGCAGTCCGACGTAGTCGGCTAGCGCCAGCGGTGCGGCTCCAGAGCCGCCTTCTTTCCCATCAACCGCGATGAAATCGGGTCCATCGCCGCGTCGATGCATCTCGGCGCAAAGCGCGTCGATCTCGGCGCTTGCCCCGACAACCATTTTCAATCCGATGGGCTTACCTGTGAGCTTCCGCACTCGCGCAACGAAGTCGAGCAACGACGGCGCATCGTCGAATTCCTCGAACCGGCTCGGGGACTGACAGTCTGCCCCCATTGGAATCCCACGGATCGCCGCAATCTCTGCGGTGATCTTCTCTTTGGTGCGCCAGGCATGGCGCGAAGCGCCGTGACTGGCGCTGAGTAACCGCTAGCGAAAGCGATGCGGGAAGTGACGTGGAGGTGAAAGTCCTCTGGGGGCCGCGATGACCGGAACCCCGAGCGGAACGGCAGCTGCGACATCGCGAGGTGTCGTGGGAAGGAAGCCGTAGGCAGAGCTCTGGCCCGAGGTACACGAACCGCATTCGAGGCGCGCGCGAGGGGGCGAGGGGGCCAAAAGACCTGAAGCCCGATGTCATCCGGACCGAACGTGCGTATATGCGGCGGGTAGATGGAGCGAACGTCACGCGCCTGACCCTGGGAGAGCTGCGCCGCTGCCATGGGTGGCTAGTTGCGTTGCAAGACGCAACGATGGCGATGCAGCAGTCAGCCGAGGCCATAGTATCCGCGGCGCACGGCGGAGAAGGGCCAAACACGAAGCGACGTGTGGGACCACTGGTTCGATGACGGAACGAGACGCCGATCAACGCGCTGAGATGCGCGAACACGCCGGCAGGGGTCGCGGCGGCACCGCGATGAGTACCGGCGGGGTGCGTCAAGCCGCCACGGCACGAGGGGACACATCCAACACAGAGACGTCGCGGCTCATGGAGGAGGTGCTGCGTCGAGAGAACCTGATTCGCGCGCAGGCGCGCGTAGTGAAGAACGGCGGGGCGGCGGGCGTCGACGGGATGACCGTTGAGGAGCTCATGCCCTACTGCCGTGAGCACTGGGCGCGCATCCGAGAGGAACTGCTGCAGGGGACGTATACGCCCCAACCGGTCCGACGGGTCGACATCCCCAAACCGGGCGGGTCGGGCCCGCGCACCCTCGGCATTCCCACCGTGCTGGACCGATTGATTCAGCAAGCCGTGCTGCAGGTGCTGCAGCCCATCGTCGACCCGACCTTCTCGGACGGCAGCTTCGGCTTCCGCCCGGGACGCAGCGCGCACGACGCGGTACGGCGCGCCCGCGGTTACATCGCGGCGGGATTTCGATGGGTGGTGGACCTGGACCTCGAGAAATTCTTCGACCGCGTCAATCACGACGTGCTGATGGCACGAGTGGCTCGGCGGGTGAAGGACCAACGAGTGCTCCTCCTGATTCGCCGTTATTTGCACGCGGGGATGATGGACGGCGGGCTGGTGTCACCGCGGCTGGAGGGCACGCCGCAAGGCGGGCCCCTCTCACCGCTCCTGAGTAACATCCTGCTCGATGACCTCGATCGGGAACTGGAGCACCGCGGTCATCGCTTCGCGCGCTACGCCGACGACTGCAATGTGTATGTGCAGTCGCGCACGGCGGGCGAACGCGTGCTGACATCGCTGGAGCGCTTTCTCGCCAAGCGTCTTCGGCTGCGCGTCAATCGCGAGAAGAGTGCTGTCGCGCGTCCGTGGCAGCGCAAATTTCTCGGCTACAGCGTGACCTGGCACCGCGAGCCAAAGCTGCGCGTCGCACCACAATCGCTTGAGCGATTGAAGGCGCGGCTGCGGCTTCGACTCCGTGCCGGTCGCGGCCGGTCGGTGTCTCACACGGTGGCCGACCTGACCCCGCTGCTGCGGGGGTGGGTTGGATACTTTCGGCTGGCCGAAGTGAAGAGTCATTTTGAAGCGCTCGATACGTGGCTTCGGCGCCGCTGCCGCTGCATTCTCTGGCGGCAGTGGAAACGACCGCGCACTCGGGCCAAAGAACTCATTCGCCGCGGCCTGGATCCGACCCGCGCACGCATTTCTGCCTATAACGGTCACGGACCGTGGTGGAACGCGGGCGCGAGTCACATGCACGCAGCCGTACCCACGGCGGTGCTTCGCGGATGGGGACTCCTGAGTCTCCTTGATGAACAGCGGCGCCTTCAGGGCGCTTTGTGAACCGCCGGATGCCGAACGGCATGTCCGGTGGTGTGGGAGCTGGGGACTGGTAACGGTCCCCGGCTACCCGATGGCAACGGAGTTCGTGAAACGGTCTGGCACGTTCACAGACGCGGAAGCTCTTCGATAAGTTCAGGTCACGGGTTTCTGGGAAGTTCTCTTCACACCCGATCCATTGCCATTCCTCACCGTGTAGGTTTCCGACGACTAATTCGCGCGTCGACGCGGCAGAGCTGTTGCAGGCAGGCGTGACGGCTCACATGTCTGTGCACCCTAAAGTCAGCGTCATCATGCCGGCCTACAACGTGGCCGCGTACCTCGAAGCGGCCGTTCGGT
>DATFEG010000067.1:0-13700 GCA_035251445.1 Gemmatimonadales bacterium
CGGGATCGTGGTCGGCGGGATCGTGATCATGAACATCATGCTGATGAGCGTCACGGAACGGACGCGCGAGATCGGGATCCGCAAGGCGCTGGGCGCGTCGCGCAGCGACATCCGGCGCCAGTTCTTCGCGGAGGCACTCACGTTGTCGCTGCTCGGCGGTTTCGCCGGACTGGGGGCGGGCTTCACCCTGGCACAGCTGGTCCAGGCGATTTCGCCATTGCCTGCGCGCGTGACAACGTGGTCCATCGGCCTAGCGCTGCTCCTGGGCGTGGTGGTCGGCGTCGTCTTCGGCGTGTATCCCGCGCACCGCGCCTCGCGCCTCGATCCGATCGAAGCGCTGCGCCAGGAATAGATGAAGCTCCACTCGCTGCGCGAGGGCTGGCGCATCGCCATCGAGCAGCTGCGCGCCAATAAGCTGCGCTCCGCGCTCACCGTGCTCGGCGTGGTGATCGGCATCGCTACGGTCATGGCGATGGCCTCGATTGTCGCGGGCTTTCGCGAGCAGATCGTGAACACGCTCGAGGTGGTGGGTCCGACGACGTTTCGCGTGCTCCGCTACTTCTCGACGACCGGTGTGAACCCCGATGCCGTGCCCCGCGAGATCCGCGTTCGGCCGCGATTGGTCCCGCAGGACGCCGAAGCACTCGCCCGCCTGCCGGAAGTCCACTACGCGGCGATCTGGACGCAGGTGTTTCAGCGGTTCGAATACGGCGGCGAACGCACGCGCCTGCTGGGCGTCTTCGGCGCGGACGACCGCTTCATGGAGATTCTCGGCGGCGGCATCACCGGTGGGCGATCGTTCACCGAGGCTGAGCTGCGCGGCGGCGACCCCATCGCCATCGTCGAGCAGCGGACCATCGATCGCCTGTTCGGCGCGTTGAACCCGTTGGGACGCATCGTGCGCATCGGCGGCAACCCGTTCAAGATCATCGGCGTCTGGCAACGGCCGACGAATATCTTCGAGGTCCCGGGGACGCCCGAGATCGCGGCCATTGTGCCATTCGAGTCCGCACGCCGCAGCTTCTTCATCGACGAGTGGAACAGCCTGATCATCCTGGTGAAGCCGAAACCGGAGGTCACCGTCAGCCGCGCGATGGATGCAGCGACGCTGACGCTGCGGCGGCTACGCGGCCTGCGCGCCGGCGAGGCCAACACCTTCGACCTGCTCACGTCGGACCAGGTGCTGGGAATTTTCGACAGCCTTACGTTCGCGTTCTTCTTTGTAATGCTCGTGTTGTCGAGCATCGCGTTGATGGTCGGGGGAATCGGCGTGATGGCGATCATGATGGTCTCGGTAACGAGTCGCACGCGAGAGATCGGCTTGCGCAAAGCCTTGGGCGCCACCCGACGCGCAATCCTGTGGCAGTTCCTGGTCGAGGCCGCCACACTCACGCTACTCGGCGGCATCATTGGCATCGTGATCGGAGTGGGCGTAGGCGAAGCGTTAAAGCGTCTGCTCGCCTTCGAGACGTCGATTCCGGTCGTGCCCGCGGCGATTGCTACCGCTGCCTCCATCCTCGTCGGTCTGGTGTTCGGCATCGCCCCGGCGGCGCGGGCGGCGAAGCTGGATCCGGTTGAAGCGTTGAGATATGAATAGGGCGGCAACAGGCGGTAACAGGCGGCAACGGTTGCCGCCCGTTGCCGCCGTATGCCGCCAAGAAAGGAGCCGGCTGTTTGACGGAGCTTGTTGATCTGCTCGCCATCGCCGCCCACCGCGACGACGTCGAGCTCACCTGTGGCGGGACATTGGCCAAGGCGGCGCAGGCCGGCCATCGCGTTGGAATCATCGACCTGACGCAGGGAGAAATGGGGACGCGCGGTGACGCGAGCACGCGCGCGGCTGAAGCGGAGCGCGCGGCGAAAACACTGGGTGTTGCGATTCGGCTCAATGCCCAGATGCCGGACGCCCATCTCGCGAATGACGATCGCTCGAGAGGGATCCTGGTCGAGCTGATCCGGCGCACACGGCCGCGTGTCGTGATTCTTCCCTTCCCCGTCGGCCGCCATCCCGATCACCGCATTGCATCAGAGCTGGGGCGGGACGCTTGCTATCTCGCGGGGCTCGCGAAATACGAGCCCAGGGGCGGCGAAGCGCACCGACCGTACAAGTTGCTGTATGCGCTCGCCTATCGAGAGGATCCCGTCAAGCCCACTTTCGTGGTCGACATTTCGGACGTGTTCGAAACGAAGATGCAGGCGATCCACTGCTATGCGTCCCAATTTGACGGCGCAAAGGCCGCCGGGGAGATCCACCCCACGGGGCAGGACCTGTACGAACTGATTCGAGTGCAGTCGGCTCATTACGGATCATTGATCCGCAAGCGTTACGGTGAGCCGTTCTACACGCCCGAAACCCAGGAGGTCGAGGATGTGTTGCGGCTCGGGGTGCAATCGATTTGATGTCCTTTAGGACAAGGTTTGCCGAGCACACCCTTTAGGGTGTGATTAGATTGCGGGACTTTCATGGCAAAGCGCGTCACCTATCTCGACAACGCGGCCACCACACCGGTGCGGCCGGAAGTGCTGGAGGCCATGCTTCCCTACCTCGGGAAGGAAGCCTTCGGCAATCCGTCGTCCGCGCACCGGTTTGGGCGGGCGGCGCGCGCGGGTATTGAGGAAGCGAAGCGCGCGATCGCCGAGGCGCTTGACGCCGAGCCGAACCAGGTGGTGTTCACCTCCGGTGGCACGGAGGCCGACAACCTCGCGATCATCGGTGCCGCGCTCGCGTCGAAGGACCGCGGCGGTCCGTTCCGCGTCGCCGTATCCGCGACCGAGCACAAGGCAGCCCTGGCCGCGGCGCATGCGGTCAAGCATCTCGGCGGCGAAGAGGTCATTCTACCCGTGACCGCTTCGGGTCTGGTCGACGAGACCCAGCTCGCCAAGGCCATAGAACACGGCGTCGCCGTGGTCAGCATCATGTGGGTGAACAATGAAGTCGGGACCGTGCAGCCCGTCCGGCAGCTCGCCGCTCGATGTCACGAGGCCGGCGTCCTGTTCCACACCGATGCCGTTCAAGCGTTCGGCAAGGTTCCGGTCTCACTTCGCAACTTCAACTGTACACTCCTCACTCTCTCCGGCCACAAGATCGGCGCCCCCAAAGGCGTGGGCGCGTTGATCGTACGCGACCGCAAGGCCGTGGAAGCGATCATCCACGGCGGGGGCCAGCAGTTCGGCATCCGCCCGGGGACGGAGAACGTGCCCGGCATCATCGCACTCGGCGTTGCGGCGCGCCTCGCGGCCCAGGAACAGCAAGCGCTCGCGGCGCGACTGCGGGAGTTGCGCGATGAGCTGGAGCGCCGGCTGCTCGCCATCGTTCCCGACGCCCTGATCAACGGGCGGCAGGGCGAGCGCGCGCCGCACATCTCGAACGCGTCCATTCCGGGCACGGACAGCGAAGCTCTGCTCATGCATCTCGACTTGGCCGGCATTGCCTGCTCGTCCGGCTCCGCCTGCAGTACCGGCGCGGTCGAGCCCTCGCACGTGCTGACCGCTATGGGCGTACCGCGCGAGCTCGGCGTTGCGGCGCTGCGGTTCTCCTTCGGCAAGGACAGCACGCTTGAAGACGTTGACGCTCTGACCGCTGCCCTGCCGAAGATTGTCGAGAAGGTGCGGTCCCTATCGGCGGTTTTGCACCGATGACGGGGGGCCGAGTCCTCGTGGCAATGTCCGGCGGCGTGGATTCCTCGGTGGCCGCGGCATTGCTGGTCGAGCAAGGGTACGACGTCATCGGCGCCACGATGAAGCTGTTCTGCTACGGCGACAGCGTCCCCGACCGGCCCTGTTGCTCGCTCGATTCGATCACGGACGCGAAGCTCGTCGCGCACAAGCTCGGCATTCCGCATTACGTGCTGAATCTCGAAGACCGATTCGGGCACGACGTGATCGACAATTTCGTGGCCGAGTACGCGCGCGGCCGCACACCGATACCGTGCGTGCGCTGCAACTCGTTCACCAAGTTCCGCGATTTCCTCTATCACGCCGACGCGCTCGATTGTGACGCGATTGCAACCGGCCATTATGCGATCGCGAAGGACGGCGCGCTGTATCGCGGCCGCGATCGCCAGAAGGATCAGTCGTACTTCCTCTGGGGCATCGATCGCACGGTAGTCCGCCGCATGCTGACGCCCGTCGGCGAGTTGTCGAAGGCGGAGACCCGCGCGGCGGCACGCAAACTCGGCCTCGTTACCGCGGACAAGCCGGAATCCGTCGAGATTTGCTTCGTCCCTGACGACGATTACGTGTCGGTGCTCGAGCAGCGTCTTCCCGAAGGCGCTCCCGCACTCGCGCCGGGACCGCTCGTTACGACAAATGGCGACGTCATCGGCGCGCATGATGGTTTCGCGCGCTATACGATCGGCCAACGCCGCGGGTTGCCCGGAGGATTTGCCGAGCCGATGTACGTCGTCGCGATCCGCCCGGAGACCCGTGAAGTCGTCGTCGGGCCTGGTGCGCAGTTGTTTGGACACGACGTGTCACTCGAAGAGGTCAACTGGCTCGCCGAGCCGCTCGCGCCCGGCGATCCCGTGTGGGTACAATGCCGCTATCGCGCGCGTGCCGTCCCCGGCACGGTTGGTGCGTTGGCCCCCGCCGGCAGTCGCATTGCGCTGCGACTCGCGGAGCCGGTGCGGGCAATCACCCCTGGGCAGTCCGGCGTGTTGTACGACGCCAGTGAACGCCTCCTTGGTGGTGGAGTGATCGTCTAGCCGCAGTCCCCGTGTGTGGGGTCACAGCAACCCCGGTCGCAGCGCATGCAGAATTCATGTCGTCCATTCTCTTTTCTTCTGGAGGCAGTATGCGGTTGCTCTTTAGTGGCGTGCTCGCGCTCGCAGTCGTTTCGGCCGCGTGCAGCGAAGCCGTGGCCCCCAAATCCCCGGCCGATCCTCAGGCCACTGCCGCGGAGCTTGCGGCGCTGGGCACGCTGTTCAATGCAGCTCCGCTGCAGAGCCTGTCGTCGGTGATCATCGAGGTCCCGACTCCCGTAGCGGCTCCGATGCGGGCGCTTGCGTTGGCCGGTTCCACGAATCCGCTCCGCGCGTCGTCGCGCCTGCGGGCGTACGCGGACCGCATCGATGGAGCCCGGATGTTCACCAAGCTGCTGCCGGAAATGAGCGTGACCGGAGTTGCGGCGCTGTTGCCGCCCGAGTTCGCCGGCAAGACGTTCGAATGGAACTTTGCAACCGTTGGTGCCGGGTACGATACGACCGCGCGCGCAGGCGCGCCGCAAAACGGCGTGCGGTTCATCCTGTATGCGATCGATCCGCTCACCGGCCTTCCCGCTGGTCCGGCGCCTGGTACTGAGGTCGGGTACATCGATTTGATGGATGAAACCGGCACCGGCAACCCGAAGGTGCACGTGATCGTCGCTGGCGTGGGCGGGACCCCCGTCTATGTCGATTACACGGTACGGATCGGCGGCCAGTCGCCCACGTCGGTCACGATCAACACCACCGGGTACATCACGGACGCCGCGAATTCGCCTGATTCGCTCCGATTCAACGGCGCGATCACCGCGGCGCTGTCCAGCAACAGCATCAGCGTCACCGAAGACGTCTCCTTCGACGTCAATTCGCACGACGTGCACGTGCGTAATTGGCAGAGGGTCTCATTCTCCGCAACGCCGACAGACACGACGATCAGCCTGCGGCTCTCGTTCCGCTTCGAGTATGGCGCCGAAGTGATCACGCTCGATGGCAGTCTCGACGCCGATAATCTGGGCAACGTGACAGGCGAGTTTACGTCGAGGGTGGACGGCGGGATGTACGCGAGCTGCACCGTGACCGGCACGCAGAATAGCTACACGCTCTCGTGTCAGGGTGCCGACGCAGATGGGCTCAGCGCCGATGACGATGCGGCCCTGGATGCTCTTGGTGAGGCAGCCGGTAGCGTGAGCTCGGCCTTTGAGGGAATGCTCGGCCCCGCTATTGGGGTGCTTGGCGGCGGGCAGTAAGTCTCGACCAACCAGCGCAAACCCCCTGCCCGGATCTGGCCGGGCGGGGGGTTTTGCTTTATTACCTAAACGTGCTCTATCGGCTGTTCGCGCATGGCATCGTCGTCGTCCACGCGCTCTTCATTCTCTTCATCGTGTTCGGCGGCTTCCTCGCGTGGCGCTGGCGCTGGGTCGCCTGGCTGCACGTCCCGGCTGCGATTTGGGGGGTACTCATCGAATACCGTGGCTGGATCTGTCCGTTGACCCCGCTCGAGAACTCGCTGCGCGCCAAGGCGGGTCAGAGCGGCTACAGTGGCGGATTCATCGAGCATTACCTGCTGCCCGCCATCTATCCGGCCGGCCTCACGCCGCGGATCCAGATCATCCTCGGCACCGCCGTGCTCGTCATCAATGGTTTCGCTTACGCCGTCTTCATCCGCCGTCTGCGAGGTTCCTGATGCCCCCCCCCAATCGCCGTCACTTTCTCCAGTCGTTGTTCGCCGCGAGTACCTCGATGGCCGCTCTCAAGAGCGACGCGCTCGCGCGGATCACGCCGACCGTGCGCACGCTGCCGGGCCGCACTCCCGAAGACGTTGCCCAAGACGAGGATTTCTGGCGTCAGATCCAACAGGCATTCGACATCGACCGCGGCATGGTCAATCTCAACAACGGCGGCGTGGCGCCGAGCCCGCGCGTGGTCAATGCGGCGTTTCAGCGGTATCTGGCGGTGTCGAACCAGGCACCGGCGATCACGATGTGGTCCTGGATCGAACCGGAGATCGAGGCGGTCCGCCGCCGCCTCGCCGCGAGCTTCGGATGCGATCCGGAAGAGATGGCTATCACCCGCAATGCAAGCGAAGCGCTCGAAATCGTGCAGCTGGGAATCCCGCTGGAGCGCGGCGATGAGGTCGTCACGACCACGCAGGACTACCCGCGCATGATTACGACGTGGAAACAGCGGGAGCGGCGCGACGGCATCGTGCTCAAGCAGATCACCTTCCCGGTCCCGCCGCCATCACAGGACGACATCGCGCGGCGCATCGAAGCCGCCATCACGCCGCGAACGAAGGTCATCCACGTCTGTCACATCACGAATCTCACCGGTCAGATCTTTCCGATCAAAAAGATCTGCCAGCTGGGCCGGGCGAAAGGTATCGAGGTCATCGTGGACGGCGCCCACGCGTACGCCCAGTTTCCCTTCAAGCGCGACGATCTCGACTGCGACTTTTACGGCACGAGCCTCCACAAATGGCTCACAGCGCCGATCGGCACCGGCTTCCTGTACGTCCGCCGCACCAAGATCGGCAAGATCTGGCCGCTGATGGCGGCGCCGCCCGAGATGAACGAGAACATCCGGAAGTTCGAGGAAATTGGGACGCATCCGGCAGCGAACCACAACGCGATCGTCGAGGCACTCGACTTCCTCGAGGGGATCGGAGGCGAGCGCAAGGCCGCGCGGCTGCGCTTCCTGCGTGATCGCTGGGCCAGGCGGCTGGAACGGCTGCCCGGCGCGAAGATCCTGACGCCCGCCGATCCGGCGCAGTCGTGCGGGTTGGCCTCGTTCACGCCTGGCACGCTAGATGTAAACAAGCTCGCGGCGTACCTCTTCGATCACCACCGCATCATCGTGACGCCGATCGCGCACGCGGAATTCAACTGCCTGCGCATCACGCCGAACGTCTACACGACGCTCGCCGAAATCGATCGCTTCTGCGAGGTCATGGAGGACGTGCTGCGGAAGGGCTTACCCGCCTAGGGCAACAGCGCAACGATCCGGAGCGGCCCCCCGCTGCCCCCTTTGATCTTCATCGGCAGCGCAATAACGAACGCTCCAGTCGCCGGCAGACGGTCTAGATTCGCCACATTCTCGAAGGCAGGCACGTTCGACGCGAACAGCCGGCGATGGACCTGAAACGTTTTGGATTGGCCGTAGTCGATGCTGGGCGAATCGATGCCGACCGCAGCCACCCGGCGCCGCACGAGTAGCCGGGCCGCGTCGAGATCGAGGCCGGGAAAATGCAGCTCCGCGACTCCCGCGGCCCCCGTCTTCGTGGTGCCGAGGTAGCGCGCGCGATCGGGCCAGCGGCTGCTCCAGCCCGTGCGAATCAGAACAATGGCGCCATCGGGGATGTCACCATGCGCCGCTTCCCACGCCGTGATGTCCGATTGATGGACCCGATAGTCAGCGCTGGAATCGGCTTGCCGGGTCACATCGATCACGACGGCCGGTGCAATCAGCTGGCTGAGCGGGATTTCATCGGCGGCCCGCTTCTTCTCCACGAAATGCACCGGAGCATCGAGATGCGTGCCGCCGTGCTCGGCCGTAGAGAAGTTGTTCGCCGCATAATACCAACCACTCGGCAGGCGTTGCGCCGATACGACGGTCAAACGAAACGCTTGAGCCGTCGGCCAAAAAATGGTGGTGGAATCAAAGGCATGCGTGAGATCGACCCATGTTCCTCGTACCAACCGATCGGCGAGGGACGGCCGATTGCAGGACGCGAGCAACAGGAGCATGGCTGCGAGTGGGAAGCGACGCATGAGAGCTCCGAATCGAGTTGCGTACCGATTGCCAAGTCGGTGCCATGTATGTAATCGTATTCCGTGGACTGAAGCCCGGCACGGACAAAAAACCGGAGCCCAATTTATGAGGTTATTCTCCTGCGTGGTGGTCATTGCGCTAACTGCCTGTGGCACCGGCAAATCCGATCACTCCACCGATACCCTCACCCAGCGCCAGAAGGACAGCATTCTCGCGAACTCGAAGCTCCCCAACGCGCGCGCCGTTGGAAACGCGATGCGCGCGGCCGATTCGGTGAACGTCCGAGTGATGCGCGCCGATTCGCTGGCGAGGGATACCTCACAATGATCAATGAACATGATCAGTGTCCAATGATCGCTGACGCTTGAGGCACATTTTCCAAGTGGTCGCATCGCTGGCGGTGGCCGCTGCCGCATGCGGTGGCGGCGCGCGAAGTCCATGCTCCGGCTATCAGTTCGACCGGCTGAAGCGGTATTCCCTCCCGTATGTCGGCCACTGGGTCGTCGCGCGCGGCGACACATTGACGTTCCCCGATGCACCGTCGATGAGCGATCGTTTTCGGCTCGGTGGCGTCGTCCTCGATACGGCGACGGTCGTCTTCAACGGCGAGTGCGTCTTTCGCGGACGCATGACATTCCGCGCGCCAAAGGCCGACACGTTGGACGTGAGCTGGTTCGGCCAGCCGGAACAGGCGATCGTGAGCGGCTGGCCCGTGGATCTGGGCCCGTTTGCCGGCGTTGCGCTCGCGTGGGCGGGTCAGGATTCGCTTTCGGGGTCTATTCTCATGGACGCGAAACTTGGCGTGCAGGCACGCCCCGGATTGACCGCGCGCTTCGTCGCGGGAAGGTTATCTTCAGCGCCATGATAGGATTCTTCATCAGGCTCATCATCACCGCGCTCGGCCTATGGGTCGCGGATGCGTTGCTGGAGGGGATCGGCTTCACGGGGACAGGGTCGCTCATCGTCTCCGCGCTCTTGCTCGGCCTCGTGAACGCCGTGATTCGGCCGATCCTCATCATCCTCACCCTGCCGCTGACCGTCGTCACGCTGGGATTCTTCATCCTGATCGTAAACGGCATCTCGCTCGCGCTCGTCGCCTGGCTCGTTCCCGGATTCCAGGTCACCGGGCTATTGGCCGCGACCGTGGGTGCTATCGTTGTGAGCCTCGTGAGCTGGGCCGTGTCGTCGTTCGTTGGCGGATCGGGTCGCATTGAGCGCATGCGTCGAGTGGAGGTCACCGGCCGCCGCGTCGATGGATAGGGGACTCGCCCTCGCAGGCAGCATCTCGGCATTCATCGCAGTGGCCGCTGGAGCCTTCGGAGCGCACGCGTTGCGCGCGCGTCTCGCGCCCGATCTGCTCGCCGTTTTCGAAACCGGTAGCCGCTACCAGATGTATCACGCCTTGGCGTTGTTCGTGGTCGCGATGGCAGCGACCCGCTGGCCTCTCTCGAGCGTGCGCGCCGCAGGCTGGCTGTTCATCGCGGGGACTCTGCTGTTCTCGGGCAGTCTTTACGCGCTGGCACTAACCGGGATGCGCTCCCTGGGCGCCATCACGCCCGTTGGAGGACTCTGTTTCCTCGCCGGCTGGCTGGCACTGGCCTATGCCGCCGTGAAAAACGGGGTTACGCAATGACATCCGGGCTGCTCCTCGCGCTGCTGATTCAAACTTCCTCGCTTTCATCCACACCCACGCGACCGCTTGGGACGTTGCGCGAGCAGGCGGTGGTACAGCAGCAGTGGCTTCAGTACCGCCTCGATTCCGTGCTGCCGCGCCTCATGCGCCAACACGGCGTCGAGATGTGGATTGTCGCCATGCGGGAATACAACGAAGATCCGACGTTCTGGTCGCTCGTGTCTCCGACCACGATGTTCGCGCGGCGCCGGTCGATCTACGTCTTCACCGATCGCGGCGCGCGCGGAATCGAGCGCCTGGCGTTGGGCGGTGGTTCGCAAGGTGGTGTGTATGAAGCATACGTCGCTCGCGATACAGTCGACCCGTCCATCGGACGCCGACCCGAGCTGGTGGGTCAGGGTCAATGGGACCTCCTGACACGCCTCGTTCGCGAGCGCGATCCGAAAACCATCGCGGTCAACATCTCGCACACGCATGCGTTTTCCGACGGGCTTTCAGCGGGCGAATGGGAGCAGCTCTCGCGCGCGCTCCCGCCCGGTTACCTCACGCGCGTGATTCGGGCGGATCGCCTCGCGCTCGATTACCAGACAATCCGCGCTCCCGGCATGCTGCCCGTCTATCGCCGGATGATGGAGGTAGTCTGGGCCATCATCGATACGGCGTTTTCGAGCGCCGTCATTACGCCCGGCAAGACTACGACCGATGATGTTGCCTGGTGGATGCGCCAGCGCGTGAACGATCTCGGACTCGGCACGTGGTTTCATACCGACGTCGATGTACAGCGGCGCGGTCAGGATCTGAGCGGGCTCGATACCGTCGTGATTCAGCGCGGCGACGTGCTGCACTGCGATTTCGGTATCACGGCGCTCGGACTCAACACCGACACCCAGCACATGGGCTACGTGTTGCGCGACGGGGAACGCGACGCGCCAGAAGGGCTGAAGCGGGCCCTGCAGAATTCGAACCGCCTGCAGGATATCCTGCTCGCCGAAATGCGGCCGGGACGAAGCGGGAACGACGTGCTCGCCAGCGCGCTCGCCGCGATGCGGGCGGCCGGTATCAACGGCACGATCTACACCCACCCCGTCGGCGATCGGGGTCACGGGGCCGGGCCGCTCATCGGCTTGTGGGATCACCAGGAAGGCGTACCGGGTCGCGGCGAGGTCCCGCTGCTCCCCAGCACCTGGTTTTCAATCGAGCTGCAAGCGACGACGCCTGTTCCCGAATGGGGAGGGCAACTGGTCCGCTCCGCGCAGGAAGAGGATGCCGAGCTTGCCGCGGACGGGCAGATGCGCTGGATTCTGCGGCGCCAGACCACGTTCCATTTGGTTCGGTAGGTGAGCCCTTGAGGGTGGGATGATCTGCAAGCTCTGCGGCACCGCCGATCTGCCGCTGTTCTACACCCAGGGCGATCGGCGCCAGTTCAAATTCTATCGCTGTCCATCCTGCCGGCTCGTCGTGTACGACACCCGCGGGGGCGTGAATCAGGAGAAGTACATCCTCACGCGCCTTGATCCACGGGCCCCGACACGACAGAACCGGGGTCATCGACAGACGTACGCGTTCATCAAGCGCCATCTGCCCAAACCTGGTCGCATGCTGGATCTCGGATGTGGTGACGGAACGGTCTTATGGCTTGCGCGTGAAGACGGCTGGGATGTGAAAGGGGTGGAGCTCTTTCCGGAGCACACCAAGCTGGTGCGTGAAACGCTGGGTCTGGATGTCGAAACGTCCGATATCACGGCGTACAAAGGCGTGGATGAGGCGTGGGACTGCGTGGTGCTCACGCACGTCCTCGAGCATCTTCCCGATCCGGTCGCCGCGTTGACGAAGATTCGCCGATTGCTGAGGCCCGGTGGAGCCAGCGTTCTCGAGTTCCCGAATATCGATGCTTTCGATGCGCGGCTGCGACGGCTGCTCGATCGGCTGGGCATCCACCGGCGTCGCTACGCGCCGACCTACACGCCCGGCCATGTCCAAGAGTACTGCCGAGCATCGTTTCAGTTCGCGGCAAGGCGGGCGGGGCTGGTGCTCGATGTGTGGGAGACGTACTCCGTCAACCCGCTGCAGTACGCTTTCTTTCGGGCCGTTCCCATCGGCAACAAGGCTCGCGTGCTGGTTCGGAGATCCGCATGATCGACGTTGAAACCCCCGCGCTGCTGCTGTATCGCGATGTCATGGAGCGCAACCTGAAGCATATGGCTGATCGCGGGAAGCGATTGGGCGTTTGGCTCCGGCCGCACATTAAGACGCACAAGTGCCTGGAGCTGGGACGGCGCCAACTGGCGCAGGGCGCTCAGGGAATCACGGTTTCGACGCTGTTCGAAGCCGAAACGTTCACGCGCGGCGGGTTCACGGATCTCACCTGGGCATTCCCCCTGGATCCCACACACCTGGCCCATGTGCGCCGTATCGCCGAACAGGCGACGTTGCGCGTGGTGCTCGACGACCTGGAGACGGCCAAGGCCGTCCGCGGAACGGGCATGCATGTGTGGCTCAAGGTCGACTGCGGCTACCATCGGGCCGGCGTCGACCCTTCATCGCGGTATGGTCTCGACGTGGCACGCGAGCTGGGCGCGGAGCACGGCATCACGTTCGACGGCATTCTCAGCCATTCGGGCCATGCGTATCGCACCCGGAACAAAGACGAGGCCGCACAGATTGCCGAGCAGGAGCGCCAGGTGATGGTCTGGTTTGCGGAGCTCCTGCGCAAAGACGGGCTGCCCGTCCGCGGGGTCAGTGTGGGCTCGACGCCCGCGATGGCGGCCGTAAAAGACTTGACGGGCGTCACAGAAGCTCGGCCTGGCAACTACATCTTTTATGACCGGACGATGGTGCTCATCGGGTGCTGTGAGCTGAAGGACGTCGCCGTGACGGTGCTCGCCACGGTCGTCTCACATCAGCCCGGCGCGTCCCACTTCGTCGTGGATGCCGGGGCCCTCTCCCTCTCCAAAGACCTCGGACCGGCCCATCTGGGGGGAAGCCTCGAGCCCGCGTTCGGTGAAGTAAAGGGTCACCCCGAGCTCACCATCGCCTCCGTCTCGCAGGAACATGGCGTGATTCGCGCGGCAGCACCCGCCGCGATCGAAGGAAAGTTCAAAGTCGGAGATCGCATCGAGATCATTCCGAACCATTCCTGTCTCACCGAGGCGCACTTCGACGAGTACGTCGTGATCGAAGGAGGTCGTATGATTGATCGCTGGAAGATCGAGCGTGGCCGATGAGAATCCAACTGCGGCATTTTCTCGTCGCGCTGCTGCCGCTGGTGTTCGGCCTGGTCGCGAGCTGGAGCTTTGCGTTTTCGCAGGACAAGTGCGGCCGCTTGGTGGGGCCGATCTTCGCGCCCAAGTGCCACTGGATCCAGCTCGAATATCAACTGGGTTTTCAGATGGCCGGAACGTTGCTCGGGTGTATCATCGCCGCAGTCGTCGGCGCGACCCTGGAACGCCGCAGCCGCCGGCGTGTAACTGAGGCCGCGAACCCAAACCAGGAGGTGCACGCATGAAAGCGCCGCTGGTGCTACTACTGATCGGTGGACTCGCTGCACAGGCTGCCGCGCAGGACACCACCTCGAGACCCCCCGCCCCCGCCGCCGCTCC
>DATFEG010000062.1:0-5595 GCA_035251445.1 Gemmatimonadales bacterium
AGCACGTATAACCAGCCGAAGACGAACGCAGCCGCGTCGCCATAGGCCTCGCGCAAGAACACGTACACGCCGCCCGGCTGCGGCAGCAGCGAGCTCAATTCCGCGACCGTGAGCGCGCCGCAAATGCCGATGAGCCCGAACGCGATCCAGAGTCCCATGATGACGAGTGCATTGGGGACAAGCCCGGCAATCGTGGGCGGGGTGCGGAAGATCCCTGAGCCGATGGTGATGCCGACGATGAGCGCCGTGCCACCGGTGAGCCCGATGACCCGCCGGAGACTCTCCGAGCTCAATGCGGGAGCGGCGGCAGGAACTTGAGGCAGACGGGACTCGGAATCGCGATGCGCCCGCTCCCCCCCGGGGGCGTGGGTGTCAACCTGCCGGTCTCTGGGTCAAGCCCAAACACGACAATGGAGTCGGAGCGCTGATTGGCGACGAGCAGCCACCGCCCGCTGGGGTGCAGGCTGAAATTGCGCGGCCAATCGCCTTCTGTGGAGACTACCTGGTCGAGTGCGAGCGCACCCGTGGATCCCGCCACGGAGAACACGGCGATACTGTTGTGGCCGCGATTCGACACGTACACGGCGCGTCCAGACGCTGCGACGTGGATGTCAGCCGGGTAATTCGTGCCGGTCCACCCATCCGGAAGCGTCGACCGCGTGGCAACCGGGGCAAGGGTCCCGCGCTGGGCGTCGAAACGCAGCGTGGCGACTGTGGAGTCGAGCTCGTTGGCGACGAAGACCAGCGGCAGCGTTGGGTGGAAGGCGATGTGCCGCGGGCCCGCGCCGGGACGCAGACGCAAGTCGCCGCCCTCGGTGTGACGCAGCGCCGTGCTGCCTCCCTCCAAGTCGAGGCGGTAAACAAACACGCGGTCGGCGCCGAGGTCCGCGGCAAGCGCGTAGCGGTTGGAGGGATCGGGAAGGATGCAGTGGGCATGCGGCGCTTCCTGGCGCTCGGCATTCGGTCCTGTTCCCGTGTGTTGAACCACGTGGGCGGCGGGGCCGAGTGCGCCATTCGCCTGGATCGGCAGCAGCGCCACGCTGCCCCCGGCGTAGTTGGCGACGAGCGCGAATCGACCACGCCCGTCCACGCTGACGAAGCAGGGCGCACCACCTCCCGATGGCTGCTCGTTCAGCCTGGTGAGTGCGCCGGTGGCAGGATCGATCGCAAAAGCGCTCACCGCCCCCGTCGGTTTCCCATGGTACTGCTCGAGCTCGTTGACCGCGTAGAGCACGCGGCCGTTCGCGTGAATGGCGAGGAAGGATGGATTCGGCCCCGCGTTGACCGAGCCGACTTGCAACAGTTCCCCGGAACGCCGCACCATGCGGACGAGGAAGATGCCCTCAGACCGCCCACCTTCGGTATACGTCCCGACGTACAGGAGATCAGGATCCGTCGGCGCTTCAGTCATCTTCCCGCCTTGACCGCTTTCCCCGGTGTGACGCCCTCGACGGCCCGCCCGTTCGCGACGACCGACACACCGTTCACGATCACGTGCTGGATGCCGACCGGTGAGAGCGACGGGTCCCGGTATGTCGAGCGATCCAACACCGTCGCGGGATCAAAGATCGTGATGTCGGCGTCGGCGCCGACCTGCAGGCGTCCCTTCTGCCGCATCGCCGGGATTCGCGCCTCCAGTCGCTGCGCCGGCAGAAGCGTCATCTTGCGGAGTGCGTCTATTAAGGAAAGGGAGTGGGCCTCGCGGACATAGCGCCCCAGCACCTTTGAGAATGTCCCCGTCGTCCGCGGGTGCCCCGTGCCGTTCCTCCAGTATGCGTCGCTCGCGATGATGGTGAGGGGGCTGCTGATCGCGGTGGCCACCATCTCCTCGGTGTTGGAGTGGATGACGATTGGTCCGCCGAGGTGCGTATAGCGCGCAAAGCTGTCGCGGGTCAAGCGCTCGCCCGTCGGCGGCCACTCAATCTCGGCGAGTCGCGCCGCGGTAGCGGATCGGTATATGTCTTGAATCGTCGCCGACTGAATTTCCGTCATGCCGGCCGTGTACGGATAGGTCTCCGTCGTGACGTCGCGACCGCGCGCGCGTGCATCGCCGATCATCGCGAGCATCACCGGCGTTTCCGCCAGTGCCGAGCTGTTGATGTGGACCACGTGAAGCGGAGCATGGGTTTCGTCCGCGAGCGCCAGCGCTTCGGTCAAACCGGCGACACCGGGGCGAATGTGCACGTGGACGGGTGCCTTCGTCCTCCCGGCGACACGAAACACGGCTAGCAGCTCGTCGCGCGTCGCTTTCGGCGTGTACGGAAACCCCGCGCCAATGCTCACCGCGCCCTCGCGGAGGCCGAGCTCGAGGCGCCGGGTGATCTCGTTGATTTGTTCTGCCGACGCCGCGCGATAGGCGCCGTCGCCTACGGGCATCACCTCGCCGGAATCGTGCATCACCGACATCCGAACTCTGATGTGGCCGATGCTGACGCCGTAGTTGATGCGCTCGCCGCGCTCTCGATCGCGGTACCAGGCGGCGACGTCGGACGTGCCGAGCTCGAGCTCGAGCGACGTCGTCACGCCGTCCAGTGATTGGAACCGATAGGTCTCGGCCGTCTGCCCGTGCGCGTGCAGGTCAATGAAGCCGGGCGCGACGACGAATCCTCGCGCATCGACTGTGTCCCGGCCGAGTATGGCGTCCGCGGCGATGACGGCGATTCGTCCGCCCACGAGCCCGATGTTGCGCACCGCGTCAAGCCCGGACGCCGGATCCATAACCCGGCCGCCGAGAATGACGCGGTCGTAGGCCGGCGTGCCGGCCTGGAGGGCAAGGAGAAGGCCGAGAAACATGAGGTGACATCCTAGCTCTTTTTTGCACGGTTAGCTTTGGTCGATTCCGGCCCGGCTCGTTCGACGAATCATTGACCACCAACGGGGAAGACCCCATTACCGAAGCGCCGCCCAAGGCCGGCAAGCGCGAGTGGATCGGGTTAGCCGTCATCGCCTTGCCGTGCCTCTTGTACTCGATGGACCTGACGGTGCTGCACCTGGCGGTGCCGCGTCTCACCATCGATCTCGAGCCGAGCAGCGTGCAACTGCTGTGGATCATTGATGTCTACGGGTTTCTGCTCGCCGGCTCGCTCATCACCATGGGAACGCTGGGCGACCGCATTGGCCGGCGCCGCCTGCTGCTCGTCGGTGCCGTGTTCTTCGGCGCCGCGTCTGTGCTCGCGGCGTTCTCGAACAGCGCGACGATGTTGATAGTCTCCCGCGCTCTGCTCGGCATCGCCGGTGCCACCGTCGCGCCGTCCACGCTTTCACTGATCCGCAACATGTTTCACGACCCTCACGAGCGCACGCGGGCGATCAGTATCTGGATCATCTCATTCTCCGTCGGTGGCGCGATCGGCCCCGTCGTGGGCGGTGCGGTACTGGAATACTTTTGGTGGGGCGCGGTCTTTCTGATCAACGTGCCGGTCATGATACTGCTGCTCGTCGTGGGCCCGGTTCTGCTGCCCGAGTATCGTGACCCCAATGCCGGTAAACTGGACTTGCGTAGCGCCGCGCTTTCGCTCGCGGCGGTTCTGCTGATCATCGGTGGGCTCAAGCTGACCGCGCAGGAGGGCCTGAGCCGCTCGGCGATCGCGTTGACTCTAGTGGGTGCCGCCATCGGTGTCGTGTTCGTGCGGCGCCAACAGCGGCTCTCAGATCCGCTCATCGATCTGCGGCTGTTCCGCATTCCGACGTTCCGAGCGTCGCTCGTGCTATACGGCGGGGCTATCCTCTGTCTGTTCGGCGCCTTCGTCTATCTGCCACAGTATTTCCAGCTCGTGCTCGGATACTCACCGCTTGCCGGCGGACTCTGGACGTTGCCGTGGGCGATAGGGTTCGTGCTGGGCTCGCTGATGACGCCGGTGCTCGCGCGTCGCATTCGGCCCGCGATCCTCATGTCCTGGGGGCTCGCGGGGTCAGCGGTCGGTTATTTCCTCATCGCGGCGAGCATGTCGTCCGCTGACCCCCTCTCCTTGGGGGTACGGGGGAACTTGCTGCTCTTTGCGGGTGCGACGTTTGTGCTGACCTTCTTCGCGTCGCCCGTCTTTACGCTCACGAACGACGTCATCATCGGGTCCGCGCCGCCCGAGCGGGCTGGGGCCGCATCCGGCATCTCCGAGACGTGCGCCGAGTTCGGCGGCGCGTTGGGCATCGCCGTCTTCGGCAGCATTGGCGTCGCGATCTATCGTGGCCTGCTCGGCCCAGCGTTACCCGTGGAGCTGCCGCCGGAGGTCACCCACTCAGCGATGTCGACCCTCGGCGGCGCTGTCCTCGCCGCGCAACAGCTGCCGGCCGAGGTAGGCACGACCCTCGTAGGGGCTGCCCGGGCGGCCTTCATGCGGGGAGTCGTCCTCAGTGAGCTGATCGGTGGCATCGGCACACTGGTCCTGGCCCTCTACGCGTGGGCGACGTTCCGGCGCGAGGGCGTGTCATCCTGACGAGCGTCGCGCCGTCGCTCTAGCCCTGTTGCGCGCGTTGTCGGTCGCGGCCGAACGAATCACCCAGGATCCCTTCGGAGTGCGGCGCCCGCATCTGTTGTAGCGAAGGATCCGCTCTGCTCATATATCTGACACACATGCTTGGCATCAACGTTCCTGGCTCTCCGCTGGCGCTCCTCCTGCTCATGTTGAGCGGCGTGGCGCCGAGCGTTGCTGCGGCTCAGAAGCCCCGGGTCGTTGTCACCACTGACCCCGAGCTCGACGACGGGAACTCGCTTATCCGCTATCTGCTCTACAGCACCGATTTTCGGACCGAAGGCCTCATCTACGCGAGCAGCGGCTTTCACTGGAAGGGCGATGGCTCGGGGAGGAAACTGTCCGTGCCGAACCGCGAGTACTCACGGTGGGGGCTGAACTTGTGCCCGTGTGAGTCCTGGCGCTGGCCGTCGGACGAACGCTTCATCGACGTCGCCGTGGAAACCTACGAGCGCGTGTATCCAAACCTCCGCGTGCATGCGCCAGGCTATCCCCCGCCCGCCGAGCTGAAGTCGAAGATTCGGTGGGGGAACGTGGAGTTCGACGGGGACATCTCGAAGGACACGCCCGGCTCCGAGTTGATCAAGGCATTGCTGCTCGACGACGAACCGGGCCCCGTATATCTCCTCGCCTGGGGTGGACAGAGCACGATCGCGCGAGCGCTCACGTCGATCGAAGAGAAATATTCGACGACGCCCGAGTGGCCCGCCGTCCGCGAGAAGGTCTCGCGCAAAGCCATCCTCTCGCCATCCGGCGATCAGGACGACGCGTACGCGAATTACATCAAACCCCGCTGGCCCGGCATCCAAACGCTGCCTGCCGGCGTGGGAGGCGTACCCCTGGGTTACGCCGCTCAGGTGGGGGCGAGCGCGGAGAATGCGGCCTACTACAGCACGCCGTGGACGCGCGAGAACGTGTCCAGTCGTGGGCCGTTTGGTGGACTGTATCGCGTCTGGGGCGACGGGAAGCAAATGGTGAAGGGCGACGTCTTCGACTACTTCGGTCTGTCAGGATTCACCGCCGCGCAGCTCAAGGCCAGAGGCTACATCGTGTGGACCCCGCCGCGCCCCAAGGGCGAATTCCTCGGCGAAGGCGACACATTCACGTTCCTGAACCTGCTCGGCAA
>DATFEG010000065.1:0-27094 GCA_035251445.1 Gemmatimonadales bacterium
GCCCGCCGAATGTCGTGACTATTACCGCGACCGACTTCGCTTTCGGGGCACCCGACACGATTCCTGCCGGACTCACGACCCTTCGCCTGCTGAATCACGGCCGCGAGCCCCATCAAGCGGTGTTATTTGGAGCGCCCGGCAAGACGTTCGAGGAGTTGGAAGCCGCGCAGACACCGCAGGGCACCATGGAAGCATGGTGGCAAGCGTTCCTGAAACTCGAACCAACATTTCCGGGAGGTCCGGGGGTCGTGATGGGAGGCGACAGCTCGATCATCACGGCCCATCTGGAGCCAGGCAATTACGAGATAGTGTGTTTCATCCCGAGTCCGGACGGAACGGAGCACGTGAAAAAGGGAATGTTCCGTCGACTGGTCGTAACTTCCCCACCCTCGCGCGCGGCCGAGCCGAAGGCCGACCTCACGGTGACCCTGTCAGACTTCGCGTTCGCACTGTCGCAACCGGTCACGGCCGGCACGCACACAATTCGCGTGGAGAACACAGGACCGCAGCTTCATGAGCTGACCGTCGAACGCCTGGCGCCGGGCAAGACACTCGCCGACTGGCAGCGCTGGATAGCCGGCGGAATGAAAGGCGAGCCGGTCTCGGTGCCGGTCGGCGGTTTCGCCGGACCCGATCAGGGTAAGGTCGGTTGGGTGACTCTCACATTCACACCTGGCAACTATCTGTTCCTCTGTTACGTGCCAGATAGAACGGACGGCCGGCCGCATTTTTTGCATGGGATGGCGCAGCAAATAACAGTCGGACAGTCGGACTGACGGACTGTTAGACCCGGAGTGAACGAGCGGGCTCCCCATCGGGCCCGCTCGTTTTTTGTCGTCAGTCCGTCAGACTTTCCGACCGACCCTCAGAACACCCACTTCATCCCGACCTGCGCCTGCCGCGGATCGCCGTAACCGGCCGCGACCGTGCCGTCGAAGTTGAACAGGTAGTTGCCGTAGACGGGGTCCTTGAAGTTCTCGGACCCGGTGACGTTGAAGAACTGGATGATGCCCTCGAGCCGGCCGCGCGGGCCGATGTCGATCGGATAGGTCAGGCCGAGGTCGAGCGAGAAGAATTCGTTGTCCTTCCGCAGGGTGTTACGGGTCAGGACGGAGTCGTCGGCGATCAGGCCGCAGTTGCGGTCGGCCGCGGAGGTCGCCCGTTCGCCGAACGCCGGCGCTAGCGGGCTGAGCTCGCTCGGCCCGCAACTCTGCGACACCGGCTGGGCGCTGGCGTAGGAGATCCGCCCGTTCAGCCTCGCCGGCCCGAGCACGCGCCAGTGGAACCAACCGTTGACGCGGTGCCGCTGGTCGCGGTCGCTCCAGTTGTATTCCGGCGCGAAATTGTCGGGCCTGGCGTGGCGGAACGTGAAGGGGTCGCGCTCGTTGTCGTCGTCCGACTTGTCCCACGACAGCGTATAGTTCGCCTCGAACTGGAAGTCGGGATCGAGCACGCGCCGTATGCCCAGGGTCACACCGTTGTACCGGGACTTTGCGCTGCTCTCGACCGTGGTCAGCGCCGTGACGCCGTTCGTGCCGCCGGGCGCCAAGCCCGTGGACCACGGATTGCCGAACACGACGTGGTTGCGGTTGACGAACCGGGTCAGATGGTCCGTCTGCGCGTACGTGTACGTGATCGACATCCCGAGATTGGCACCCAGTTGGCGATCGTAGCCCACGGTGACGTTGAGCGTCCGCGGGTTCTGGAAGTCCTTGTCGAACACGAACACGTCCGGGAAGAACACCGCATTGGCGGGCACGTTGTCGGGCAGCAGGCTGCCGAACCCCGGCACGGGCCCGAGCACGCCGGTCAATCCGCTGTTGCGGAAGTAGGTGAAGCCGTTCGAGCCGTTGGTGCTGCGCGAGCTGGCGAGGTTGAGCGCCGGGATGCGGGCGTAGTACAGGCCCGCCGACCCGCGGAACACCTGGCGGCCGTCGCCGCGCGGGTCATAGGTGATCCCGAGACGCGGCTGCCACATGCTCTTGTCCGATGGGATCGTCCCGTCCGACGGGAACAGGTACGTGCCCGTCGCGTTGGTCACGGACTGCCCGATGAACGGCTGGTAGAACACGTCGCTCGGCGGCGTGATCGGATCGGGCTGCATCTCCGCCTCCCAGCGCACGCCGTAGTTCAGGGTGAGCTGGGGACTGGGCTTCCAGCTGTCCTGGATGTACACCGACAAGTCGGTCTGCGGGATATCCTGCGTACCCGAGGCGATCACGCTCTGGTCCACGCCGGCCTGCTGCAGGTACAGCAGGACCGGCCCCGTGATTGTCTCGCCCACCGGACAGGTGTAGTTGGTGCCGGTGCCGCCGCCCGAGCAGGTGACGAAGGTCGAGTCGGCCGTGAAGCCGAGGAACCCGGGCACCGAGCTGAAGATGTAGCGCGAGTTGGCGAACCCGATGAAGGTCTGCACCGACTCGACGCGATTGTACTCGAAGCCCATTTTGAAGAAATGGTCGCCGCGCAGCAGTGAGATGTTGTCGAGCAGCTGGACGCGGGTGTCGTAGTACTCGACCGGGATGAAGAACGGCATGCCGAACCGGTACTGACCCGCGAAGTCCATCGCGGCGTCGGGGAACGGGCGCTCCCCGCCGTCGCCCGTGGGGTTCGGGTCGGCCAGCAAGTTGCTGCGCGCCCCGGCGAAGGGTCGGGGCCGGTTCTCCCGGGACCACTGGAACCGGAACTCGTTCGACACGGCCGACGACAGGTAGGACGTCAGCCCACCGTTGATCGCATGCGAGTCGTCCTTCTCGATCGCATTGGCGCTCACGGCCCACGAGGGCACGTCGAACGTCCCGTTCACCTGCTCGGACCACGCGTAGTTGTACTTGAGCGACAGGTTGTGCTTGGCGCCCAGGCGGAAGTCCAGCTTGCCCATGAACGCGCGGGCGTCGTTGCTGCGCTGCAGCGCACCGAAGTCGCCGGCCAGCGCGCCGCCGTAGGCGGTGTCCATCCACGCGACGAGCGCAGGGTCGCCGCGCGTCTGCCCGCCGTACTTCACCTCGTCGTAGACCTGCTGGTCGTACGCCAGGAAGAAGAACGCCCGGTCCCGCACGATCGGCCCGCCCAGCGTGAAGCCGAACTGGCCCTGCGAGAAGTCGGGGGCGATCGTCGGGAGACCGCCGGTCGGCGCCGAGTAGTCGCCCGAGAGGGCGTCGAACTTGCCGAAGTAGTGGGCGGTGCCGTGCAGCGTATTGGTGCCCGACTTGGTGATCACGTTGATGAACCCGCTGGAGGAGCGGCCGAACTCGGCCGGCGCGCCGCCGTTCAGCACCACCATCTCCTGCACCGCATCCAAGTTGAACGTGAACGCAGCCCGCTGGCCGCCGCGCTGCTCGCCGAAGAACGGATTGTTGAAGTCCGCCCCGTCCACCGATACGTTGTTGTGGATGCCCCGCTGCCCCGCGACCGTGATCTCGTCGCCGTCCGGACCCTGCACGATCGCCACGCCCGGCGTGAGCGTCGTGAGGTCGAGGTAGTTGCGGCCGTTGTTCGGCGTGCCCCGCACGGCCTCCTCGGAGAAGCGCGTGGCGCTCTCGACCCGGGTCACGTCCACGACCGGCGCCGCCGCCTCGACCGTCACCGCCTGCAGCTCGATCGTGGCGAGCGCCAGCGCCAGCTCGACCGTGGCACCCACGCGCACCACGACGCCGGTCCGCCGCGTCTCGTTGAAGCCGACGGCGCGTGCCGTGACATCGTACGTCCCGAGCGGCAGCAGCGAGGCAATGAAGATGCCGCGCTCGTTACTCGTGACCTGGCGTTGAAACCCGGTCTGCGTTTCACGCAGCGCCACCGTGGCGCCGGCAACCGGCGTGCCACCGGGATTGGTCACGGTACCACGGATGATGCCGGTCGTCGCTTGCGACTGTGCGGCGACAACCACGGGGAACGCGAGAGCCAAGAACACCGGCCCCAGAAGCTTGCGCAGCATGCGTCGGCCTCCGAAGGGATAGGGGTGTGTTTCGGAGCGGCTAGCGTATCACGAGAAATGAGGGATGGCAAGAAGGCTAGTTTTCCGTATGCAGAACGCCGACATCGCTCGTTTGTTGGGAGAAGTCGCCGACCTCCTGGAGATCTCGGAGGGGAATCCCTTCAAGGTTCGTGCGTACCGTAACGCCGCGCGCACCGTTGCGGATCACCCCGATCCGCTCGCGGAGCTGGTGAAGGGCGGCGCATTCGATTTGACGGATCTGCCGGGGATCGGGGGTGGCATCGCGAAAGAGATTACGGCGCTCGTCGCGACCGGTACGCTCCCGCAACGCCAACAGCTTGTCGCGATCATTCCACCCGGACTCCTCGATCTGCTCCGGATCCCCGGTCTCGGCCCCAAGCGCGTGAAACTGTTTCATGACCAGCTCAAGGTGAACAGCGTCGCCGATCTCAAGGAAGCGCTAGACCAGGGCAAGATCGGTACGCTGGGTGGTTTCGGACCGAAGCTGCTGGACAAGATTCGCGAAGGAGTCGCTGCCGCCGCCGCAGGAGATGGCGCGAAGCGAATTGTGCTGCACGTGGCGGAGCAGTATGCGCGCGCGATCGTGGAGCACCTGAAGGCAGGCGGCGGGATTACCGACGTCGATGTCGCGGGCAGCTTCCGGCGGCGCAAGGAAACCATCGGGGACCTCGATATCGTCGCCAGCTGCACCAATCCGGCAGCGGTCATCGAGCGGTTTGGGAAGTTCGGCGACGTCACGCACGTCGCGTCCCAGGGCGACACCCGGTCCACGGTACGCCTTTCGGGCGGACTGCAGGTCGATCTGCGCGTCGTCGAGCCCGGCTGCTTCGGCGCCGCGATGCAATACTTCACCGGCTCTCAGGCGCACAACATCGAGCTCCGCAAGATCGCGCAGAGCAAGAATCTCAAGCTCAACGAATACGGGGTGTTCAAGGGCGAGAAATGCATCTCTGGCCGGACCGAAAAAGACGTGTACGCGGCCCTGGGACTCGCTTGGATCCCGCCCGAGATGCGCGAAAACCGCGGCGAAATCCCGCTCGCCAAAGCCCATCAGCTGCCCGAGCTCGTGGCGCTGGACGATATCCGCGGCGATCTGCAGATGCATACCGACGCGAGCGACGGCAAAGCAACCCTCGGCGAGATGGTCGAGGCTGCGCGGTCACTCAGCTATGCGTACATCGCGATCACCGATCATTCGCCGCGGACCGCGATGGCTGGTCAAAGCCCTACCGAGCTGCGCGCCCAATGGAAGGTGATCGATCGATTGAACAAGGGAATGCGTGGGTTTCGCGTTCTGAAAAGCGTCGAAATGGACATTCTGGAGAGCGGCAAGCTCGATCTCCCCGACGATGTTCTCGCCGAGGCCGACTACGTGGTGGCGACGATTCACTATGGCCTGAAACAGACAGAGCGACAGTTGACCGAGCGCCTGCTCGCGGCCATCGAGAATCGCTGGGTAGACGCGATCGGCCATCCGACGGGGAGGATCCTTCCGAACCGGCCGTCCTACCCGCTCGATTTCGACGTCGTGGCGAAAGCCGCGGCTAACGCGAAGTGCCTGCTGGAGATCAACGGCAGCGAGCGGCTCGACTTGCCCGATACCCTGGCGGCGGCTGCCAAATCGCACGGTGTGCGGTTCGTGCTCTCGACCGACGCGCACAACACGCGCGAGCTCGGCTTCATGCGGTTTGCCGTCGGGAACGCGCGGCGCGCGTGGCTGACCGCGGCCGACATCCTCAATACCCGGCCGCTGCCGGAGTTTCTGAAGGGTCTACGTCGCGCTCGAAACCGTTAGCAGCTCGATCTGCGAGACCGGCTCGAAGCTGAAGCGGTGATGGCGCGTGGGACCGAGCCGCTGAATCGCGTCGAGATGCTCGGGTGTCGCGTACCCTTTATTCGTTTCCCAGAAATAGCCGGGATGCCGCAGGGCCAGGCGGTCCATGAGATAGTCGCGCAGCACTTTGGCGATGATCGAGGCCGCCGCGATCGAATGGCAGCGGGCGTCTCCATCCACGATGGCCTCGTGCTCGCAACCCAGCTCGGGACATGGCAGGCCGTCGACGAGGACGTACGCCGGCGCGAAGCCGAGCCGGCGCAGCGCGCGCTCCATAGCGAGGATCGACGCCCGGCGAATGTTCAGGCGATCGATTTCACGCACGCTCGCGGCGCCGGCGGCAACCGCAAACGCTCGCTCGCGAATCTTCGTGACGAACCGTTCGCGTTGCGCCGCGCTGAGCACCTTGGAATCGTTGAGACCGCGAATCGGCCTCACGCCCATCGGAAACACGACGGCCGCGGCAACCACTGGACCGGCCAGTGGGCCGCGGCCGACTTCGTCAATCCCGGCGACGCTGATTCGTCCTTCACTCCACAACGCCGCCTCGCGTCTCAACGACGGGCGGCGGCGTCTCACGCCTGCGACTGCTCCTGTTCCAGCGTTTCGGGGACGGTGATCCCTTGCGCTGGCCCCGCACTGCCCCGCTTCTCGCGGATGCGGGCGGCTTTGCCGGCCAAGCGGCGCAGGAAATACAGCTTGGCGCGCCGCACGCGACCCTTGCGGGTGAGGCCGATCTCGGCGATCGACGGCGCATGCAGAGGGAAGATTCGCTCGACGCCCACGCCGGCCGAGATCTTCCGGACCGTGAAGGTCTCGTTGATGCCGCCGCCGCGCCGGGCGATGCAAATGCCCTCGAACGCCTGGAGCCGCTCTTTCTCGCCTTCGCGCACGCGCACCATGACGCGCAGCGTGTCGCCTGGAGCAAAAGCTGGGATGTCGGTCTTCAGCCCTTCACGCTCGACTGCCCGCAACTTCTCCATAACTACTCTCCATGTTGCGACCAGAGATCCGGCCGCCGTTCGCGTGTCAGGCGTTCGGCTTGCGCCTCCCGCCATGCCGCAATCTTGTCGTGGTCGCCGCTCAACAATACGTCCGGGACGTCGAGCCCGCGATAGCTGGGTGGCCGCGTGTAGCTGGGCGGCGCCAGCAGTCCTTCATAATGCGAATCGGTCGACGCCGATTCATGATCTCCGATCGCGCCAGGGAGCAGCCGCACGACCGCATCGATTACACACAGCGCGGCGGGCTCGCCGCCCGACAGCACGAAATCGCCGATCGACACTTCTTCCGCGCCCAACCCGTCCGCCACGCGCTGATCGACATCCTTGTAATGCCCGCACAGCACCGTCAACTCTGCGCCGACCGCATATCGCACCGCCCGCTCGTGCGTGAACGGTGTGCCGCGCGCCGAGAGCAACACGATCGGCGGTTTGGCGCGCAAATCCTCCACGGCTTCAAAGAACGGTTCAGGCTTCAGCACCATCCCAGCGCCGCCACCGTACGGCGTGTCGTCCACCGTCTGGTGCTTGTCGTGCGTGTAGTCACGTAGCTGCACGACCCGATACGTCACCAGTCTTGCCTTCGCCGCTCTTCCCAGAATGCTCGAGCCCAGCGGGGCCGCGAACCACTCGGGAAACAGCGTTACCACGTTGATCCGCAACATCTATTCGTCCACCGCCACGAGTTGATCGCGCCAGCTATCGACCGCGGCCCGCGACGTCACACCTTCGAATCCCAGCAGCCACTCGCGGTGATATGAGCGGCGGCGTGCCACCACCAGTGGACCCGCCACCACGTCCCGCGCCTCGTTCACGATGTACAGCCGCGCCTTGGGCACGAACACCGTTCCCGAGTTCTCCACGAGGGGGATCACCGCGACTTCCCCCTGCTGGCCGTGCGGCTTGCGCAGCCGCCCGACTACTCGGCGGGCGCCCGTTTGCCCAGTACGCCGGCCTTCTTCAAGAGCGAGCGCACCGTGTCGGTCGGCAGCGCGCCCTTCTCGAGCCAGGCCTGCGCCTGCTCGGCGTTCACCTGGATGACCGCTGGCTTGGCCTTCGGGTTGTAATTGCCGATCGCGGCGACGAACCGACCGTCACGCGGCGACCTGGAGTCCGCGACCACGATGCGGAAGTACGCCTGACCCTTCCGACCCACGCGACGCAGCCGAATACGAGTTGCCATAACGTGTCCCTACATCCTTTTCATGAACTTGCTGAGCTTGCGCATCTGCTGGAACTGTTCCAGCAGCCGATTCACTTCCTGGACTGTCCGTCCCGATCCTCTGGCAATCCGCAGCTTGCGATTGCCGTTCAGCAGGCTCGGATCGGCCCGCTCCGCAGGGGTCATCGACAGTACGATGGCCTCGACATGCTTGAGACGCTTGTCGTCCATCGAAACGCCCTTCAACGCCTTTGCGTTGATCCCCGGCAGGAGTCCGAGCACCTGCTTGAGCGGTCCCATGTTCTGCATCTGCTTGAGCGCCAACAGAAAATCCTGAAGGTCCATGCCCTTCTTGGACTTGACCTTCTGTTCCAGTCGTTTGGCAGCTTCCGCATCAACGTTCGCAACAGCCCTTTCCACCAGCGCGACGACGTCACCCTGCCCGAGAATCCGCCCAGCCATGCGAACCGGATCGAACGGCTCGAGCGCGTCGGTCTTTTCGCCGACGCCGATGTACTTGATCGGCACGGCCGTCACGCCGTGAATGGACAATGCGGCGCCGCCACGCGTATCGCCGTCGAGCTTCGTCAGGATCACGCCGGTCAATCCGACTCCGTCGTGAAACCCTTTGGCGATCTTGACTGCGTCCTGCCCCGTCATGCCGTCGGCGACGAGCAGGATTTCGCGCGGCTTCACCGCTTCCTTCACCGCACGCAGCTCATCCATCATCTCAGCGTCGATCTGCAGCCGCCCAGCCGTATCGACCAGCACAGTCCGCGCACGTGCCGACTCAGCCTCGCGCAGCGCGTCTTGCACCAGCTTCACCACGTTTCCCGTTTCCCGCTTCCCAAACACCGGGATCCCGATCTGCGCACCGAGCTGTTGCAACTGCTCGATTGCGGCCGGACGATAGATATCAGCCCCCACCAGCGCAGGTGCTTTCTGCTCGAGCTTCAGCCGCCGCGCGAGCTTCGCCGCGGTGGTCGTTTTTCCCGATCCCTGCAACCCCACCAGCAAAACTACCGTTGGGCCTACAGACGCGAATTGTAGAGGTGCCGCATTTTGCCCCCCTACTCCGCGCGCCAAGGACTCATCCGTCGCGCCGAGCATCCGCGCGAGCTCGTCATGGACGAGCTTGGTGATCTGTTGGCCGGGGCTGACGGCCTTGACCTGGAGCGCACCGGTCGACTTCTCGCGAACTCGGTCGACGAATCCGCGCGTGACTTCGAAGCTCACGTCGGCTTCGAGTAGGTGGCGACGGATCTCACGCAGCGCGTCGGTGACGTCGCCTTCCGAGAGCACCCCGCGACCCCTGAGCCGGCTCAGTACGCCGGTCAGTTCCTCGGAAAGGGCCGTAAACATAAGCGTAGCAAGCTACATGGCGAATACCCCGAAACCAAGAGGGGGCTTTATCTTGCCGTCTATGCCTGACCCGATCAGCGAGACGCGGCAGACGCCACCGACGCAACCGGCAGGCCCGGTAACGCCGCAGTGGTCCCGACCCGACGATGCGGAGCGCCAAGCCCGGTTAGACGCGATGAAGTGGCGGGCGACCGGGTTGCTGGGCGTCGCACTGGTGGTCTTCGTCGTGGCGATGATCTTTGAGCCCCAGTATCCCTGGCTGGGCTACGTGCGCGCGACCGCGGAGGCCTCGCTCGTGGGCGGCCTCGCAGACTGGTTCGCGGTGACCGCACTCTTCAAACACCCGCTCGGCATCCCCATTCCTCACACCGCTATCGTCGCCACTCGCAAGGAGCGGATTGGCCAGATCCTCGGGACGTTCGTGCAAAAGCACTTCCTGTCGCGCGAGGTCATCAGCGCGAACCTGCGACGGGTCCATCCCGCCGAGCGCGCAGCACATTGGCTGTCCGACCGCGACCACGCGCGCCAGATCGCGCGGCAGTTTGCCAGCGGGCTCGCGAAAACCCTGGACGCTTTGCCACGCGCCGAAGTGCAGGAGCTGGTGGGGCAAGTTGTGCGCAACCGGGTGCGCTCGTTCCGGGTCGCGCCCGCATTGGGCAAGACGCTGGCCCTGGCGCTCGCCGATAACCGGCAGGAGGAGCTGCTCAATGCGGCGGTGCGACTGGCCGCGGATGCGCTGCGGAACAATCGCGACGTGATTCGTGATCGCGTCCGCGAGGAAACGCCCTGGTGGGTTCCGCCCGTGGTGGATGACAAGATCTATCAGAAGATCATCGCGGCGGTCGAACGGCTGCTGGGGGATATGGTCATGGACCCATCCCATCCCCTGCGCACCGCGTTCGACGACGCGATCAAGGACTTTATCGATCGGCTGCAACACTCGCCCGAAGTGATTGCCCGCGCCGAAGCGCTGAAGGAAGAGTGGTTGATGGACGAGGGCACGGCAGAGCTGTCCAAGCGGCTGTGGGACGGCATTCAAGAGGCCGTCACGCAACTTGCCGACGGGGCAGCCCGCAGCGCTCCCACCGCCGCCCCAACACCGATCGACAATGGGCTGAGTGAATTCGGGCGCGCGTTACAGTCGAATCCGGCCATCCTCGCCGACATCGACGAGCTGCTGATCGACCTCACGGCCGGTGTGGTCGAGAAATACCGGGTCGAGATTGGTGACCTGATCGCGCAGACGGTGGCGGGTTGGGATCCGGAGGCGACATCGAAGCGGTTCGAGCTGGCGGTGGGAAGAGATCTGCAGTTTGTACGGATCAACGGCACGCTGGTAGGCGGCCTCGTCGGACTCACGATCTACACGATCAGTCGCTTGCTGCACTGAGTCGAACGGCCGGCAGCGCGCGCCATCCCTTCCAACGTGCCGGCGCATCGACTAGTCGCACAGCGGGCCGCCCTTCGATCGTCAGCTGCTTTATTTCCGACCGTCTGTCCGAGCGGCCGCCTGACGGGCGTTTGGCCCAGGCGCGCTCCAGGCCACGCGCGAATCGCGTCGCAGCAGCGCCGTCATCCCAGACGCTATACCACACAAGCACGTCCGCCTTGGGGCCCAGCACTTGATACCGATCGCCGTCCCACCCCTCGGCGAGCTGAGCCGCCTCGGCCTCATTGTTCAAATGCTGCTGGAAGAACAGTCGCGTTTCGAACGCGCCGAGATTGTCTTCGTATTGCACCGTGTCGACGGTCGCGCTCGTGAAGATGACGTCCGTCGGCTCGTCCTTGACGGCGTACCGTTCGGGATTCAGAACCTGCTCGGTCGACGTGGGCATCCGGCGTGGGTCCAGTATCGATACATCGAAGTATTTGCGCCGGTACCACACGATGAAGTCCGCACCGCCGAGATAGGGAAAAACCAGCCCTTCCCGCAGCCACAGCGGCGCGCGCGAAAACTCCTGCATGCGCGCCTGCTGTTGTGCCATCACCTCGCGCTGCTTCCAGAACCACCCGAGGGGGAATGTGTCGGGCTTCTGCTCGGGCATGAGAACGGGAATCTGCGCGACGGTCGCCTGCCCTTCGAGAATCGCCTGCGCCGCCGAGCGCCGATCGTTGCGGCGCCGCTGCGTGATGATGGAATCGAGCTTCACGTATTGATCCTGCAGCGCGTGCACCAGCTCGTGCGATACGACGATGCGCAGCTGAAACGGCTCGATATCCGCGGGGATGTAGAGCGCGTTCGAATCCGGATCGTAGTAGCCTGCAATCTGCTCAGTCAGCAGATCGATCATCGTCGAGCGCAGATGCAGCGAATCGGGAATCAGACCGAACAGGCGCAGCGACGATTCGAGTCCGGCGAGATCGGCGGGGGGAAGATCCTCATCGAACTTGTGAATGACGTAGTCGCGCACCTGCGCGCGTGTGCGCCGCAACACGGTCGGTTCACGCTTGAAGGGGAGTCCCGCCGCCTGGCCGACGAGCGGCATCATGCGGCGCACCATGTCCTTCAATTCCGCTTCGCTCTGCACCGCCTGAGCGCGCTCGCGACAGCCCGCGGCAACCATCGCGACCAGCATGCCGCTGAGTGACGCGAGACGGATCAGCCGGCCCACTCGATGCCCTTCCCCACCGCTGCGGCGACCACCCGAGCGATTTCCTTGCCGCTAACCACAATGCCCTGGCGTTCGAACTCCTGACGGAGCTTGCGATCGAGCTCGTCACGTTGCTCCTCCAATGGCGAGCGAGGGCGGTCGCCGGCGGACGGGGAAGGCGCCGCTTCCGGTCCGTCTTCGTCCGCCGCTTCTGGCGACGGCCTGCGCCGCCCTTCGAAGCCGCTCAGCAGCTGTTCAATCTCTTCGCCGAACCGTTGGAGGACCGTCGCCAGATCCGGGAGCGGCTCCTGGGGAGCACGTTTCTCTTCTTCCGTCGCCCCGCGCCGCATCAACGCTTCGAGCTTCTTGCGGTCGCGAATCAGCTTGTCGAGCTCCGGCGCTACCTGGGCAGTGGCCTGCGCGTGCGCGCACGCCTCATCCAGCACGTCGATCGCTTTGTCGGGGCGCGCGCGCTCCGGGACGAACCGGTCAGTCAACACAATCGCCGCTTTGAGCGCATCGTCGGAGATCGCTACCGCGTGATGGCGCTCGAGACGCGGCCGCCGCGCGACCAGCACTTCCCAGGTTTGAATGGCGTCCAGCTCCTCAATGGTGACCGGCTGAAAGCGGCGCTCGAGTGCGGGATCGGACTTGACCCACTTGTTGTACTCCTCGCCGGTGGTCGCGCCGATGACGCGAATGTCTCCTCGCACGAGTGCGGGCTTCAGCATGTTGGCGGCGTCCATCGCCGCCCCCATCGCTGTGCCCTGGCCGATGAGGTTGTGGAGCTCGTCGACAAAGAGGATGAGATTGCGATCGGCCTGCAGTGCCTGCACCAGACGCCGGATGCGGTCCTCGTATTGTCCGCGGAACGACGTTCCCGCGAGCATCGACACGTGGTCCAGGCCCAGCACGCGGGCGTCCTTCAATGCCGGCGGGACGTTGCCCGCGGCGATTCGCTGCGCCAATCCCTCGACCACCGCGGTCTTGCCGACGCCGGCGCGTCCCACCAACGCGGCGTTGTTTTTTCCCTGCCGCAGCAGGATATCAATGACGCGCGCGATCTCGGGGTCCCGGCAGCGCACCGGCTCGAGATCGCCGCGACGTGCCTGCGCCGTGAGGTCGATGCCCACGCGCTCCAGCACATCGCCGGAATCGAACAGGCCTTCGAAGGGGTTAGCCATCTATGTCAGTCACCTCTGAGAAAATGCCCGTACCAAGCGATGATCGCATCCCCGAACACAAAGGTGACCGCCGCACCTACCGCGAGGAATACCCCGAACGGCACGAGACGCTTTTTCCTCCCGAGCGAGAGCGGCACAAAGATCAGGGAGCCCAGCAACGCGCCCGCGAAGACGGTGAGTAGCACGCCCTGCCAGCCGACGAAGCTGCCCACCATCGCCATCATCTTGATGTCGCCACCGCCCATCGCTTCTTCCTTGAACACCCAGGCGCCCGCCATCCCGACGAGCCACAGCAGGACGAACCCGACCGCGGCACCGAGCAGTGCTTGCAGGAATCCCTGCGCGCCCCCGCCGAGCGCGAGCAGCAGGCCGATCACGAGCCCGCCCCAGGTGAACTCGTCGGGGATTATGTAATGACGGGCGTCGGTGATCGCGATGCCGAGCAGGATCGTTCCGAGCAACGCGGCGGCTACGGCCTGCAACGTCAACCCGTAGACGAGCACCGAGACGCCGAACAACACACCGACCAGCGCTTCGATGAGAGGATACTGTGGCGAGATCGGCTTATGACACCAACGGCATTTGCCGCGCAGCCAAAGCCAGGAAAAGAGCGGAATGTTGTCGCGCCACGCGATCGGCTGCTTGCAGTGTGGGCATGTCGATCGGGGCCGCAATAACGACTGATCGCGCGGGAGCCGGAGGATGCAAACGTTGAGGAAGCTGCCGACGCAGAGGCCAAGAAGCACCGCGCCGGCGATGATCAGTGGGTCAACGCCCACGCAACACCTCGTAGAGCAGGATACCCGCGGCGACAGCCACGTTGAGCGATTCCGCGCCGCCGGCCAGGGGAATGGCCACGCGCTGCGCGGCAATTTCGTTGAGATGCGGACGGATACCGGCGCCTTCGTTCCCGACCATCACCGCAATCAGCTCCTTTTCGATCCGGCGCGATTCCAGCGCGCGGGCCAGCGGCACACCGTCGGCGGCCGCGGCCCAGAGCACCACGCTCTGCTCGCGGGCCCAGGCAATGAACGGCCCGTCGTCCAGCTGGACCACCGGATGGCGGAACGTCGCGCCCATCGCGGCCCGCAGCGCCTTCGGGTTCATGGGATCGGCGCTGCCGCGTAACAGCAGACTCGCGGCCGCGCCAAGCGCATGCGCCGTGCGAATCAGCGTGCCGACGTTTCCCGGATCCTGTACCCCATCGACGACGAGAATCGGACCGCTGGTCACGTCGGTGAGGGACCACGCCCGCGGCTGCACGATTGCGAGGATCCCCTGCGGCGTCTCCGTCCCGGCGAGCTCCGCGAACGCGCGCGCGCCGACCTCTTCGACCGTCACCGCGCGGCTTGCCAGCTCGGCGGCGAGGGCCTGGCCACGCGTCGTGCGCGCCAGCTCGGGAGCCACGAGCGCGCCCCGGAACTCGAGTCCGGCCGCGAGGGCCTCCTCCACGAGGCGCACGCCTTCGACGACGGCGAGGCCGCGACGTCCGCGCGCCTTGCGCCGTTGGAGATCGCGAACGGTCGTCTGCAGATTACTGGCGATGTGCGTTCTCGTACCGGCCATGGGTGCTCCTAAAATTGCCTGCCCCGTTGCTTTCGCCAAGGCACGAGTGTCTTCATGAGGATTGCCCTCACCATTGCAGGGTCCGACTCAGGCGGCGGCGCGGGGATTCAGGCCGATCTGAAGACATTTCACCAGTTCGGCGTGTTCGGCACCACCGCGGTTACCGCCGTCACCGCGCAGAACACCGTCGGGGTGCTCGATTGGCAGGCTCTCCCCGCTGCCCTCGTTGGCCGCCAGATCGACGCGCTCGCGGCGGATCTGCCACCCGAGGCATTCAAAACGGGAATGCTCGGCTCAATGGATATCATCGAGACGGTGGCGGAGCGGATCGCCTCGCACCGCCTGCCCAACTACGTGCTCGATCCCGTGATGGTAGCGACGTCGGGAGACCGGCTACTCGATCGCGACGCGGAGACGCTGATCGCTCGGCGACTGGTGCCGCTGGCCCTGCTCGTCACGCCGAATCTCAACGAGGCGGAGATTCTGGTTGATGATCGAGTGCGGACACCGGAACAAATGGAACGCGCCGGTCGCGCGCTCGTCGACCTCGGCGCGCGTGCCGCGTTGATCAAGGGCGGCCACCTCGCGAACAGCGAGAGCATCGTCGACGTGCTGGTCGAACAGAGCACGGTGCGCCGCTTCACGCACGAGCGGATCGATACCACCTCGACGCACGGGACCGGCTGCACGCTGTCGGCGGGCATTGTCGCGGGTCTCGCGTTGGGGCGCTCGCTCGAACGATCTGTCAGCGACGCGCTGGCATTCGTCCATCGCGCGATCGCGGCCGCGCCCGGGCTTGGACGGAGCAGCGGCGGCCACGGACCGCTGAATCATTTCGTTCCGACGCCGCCAAGGCCACCGAGCGAGGGGCTGTGATGCTGTGTCAGTTCCCGGCCGCCGTGGCGAACGAAGTCTCCACGTAGGCCGCGTTGCCCCCTGTGGCGAGTGTCCCAATCGCCAGCGTGTACGACTGGCCGGATCGTAACACCCCGTCGGGCACGGCGAATGACGTCGCGGAGCGCGGGAGGGTGACCGATAGGGTGAAGCCGAGCGCCGGCTGCTCGATCGCGACGATGTACGATGCGACGCCGGGAACGGCGGTCCAGTTGATGCGCAATCCACGAACGGGGACATTCGCGGCCTCGTCCGCCGGCGTAATGCCCGTAACGGCGGGCGGGAGCCGGTGGCTCAGCGTCGCCTCGCCGTTGTAGCGCGTCCCTCGCGCGGTAGTTCCGGCGAATCGATACACGCCCTCGGGATAGGCTTTTTGGAGGCGCGGGACGTCGGTGGGCTCCGGGGACTCGAGGCGATACTGGCGCACACCCATCGTGGACGTATCGGGCGACGTGGCCGACATCACGGTCCGCCCGTCCGGTGCCGTGACGGTCAAGCTCGTCAGCCCGTCGTCGCCGCCCTTGACCTCGAACACGACCTCCACGTCGCCGTCGGTGGCGTTCTGCTCGAAATGGACGGTGGCGATCGCGAACCGTGCCGCCTGCGTTTGCGGTGGAGCCCCGCTGCCGGAGCTGCACGCCACGGCCGCCAGCACAGTCATGCCAACCAGGAACCCGGGCCCTCTCTGCATTCATCCCCCCGTGATGGAGCTCGGATCAATGATCATTGATCAATGGTCATTGATCAATGATCGTCACTCCTCACGGATTCCACCAGTACGTCGCCTTGATCATGAAGATGTTCGTCGCGGGCGCCTGCCACATTTTCTCCATCGACTGCCCGAACTGGAACTCCCCGGTGTCGTCCGCCGCCTGGCGCGCCTGCGTCCACACAAAGAACAGCGTGGAGCCCGGCATGTACTCCCACCGGAGAACCGCATTACCGCGCAGGGAGTTGAAACTGAAATTCGGATTGTACGGAGCCGTCGTCGGCTCGTACTCATCGCTGCGCGGCTTCGCCAGGCGTCTAAAGTCGTCGTACTTCCCGGAGGAGATCAGCGGCTGGGCGTAGACTTGCAGCGATAGCGTCGGACTGTAGGTCCAATTCACCCGAATCCCGGCGGACAGCTCAGTCTGCTCCAGATGGCCAAAGACGTAACTGGTCCCATAGGTCGCCGTGGCCGTCGAGTCCGGAACGGCATCGACGTACTGCCGGGGATAGTGCCCCCCCGACAGATTCGGCCCGACGCTGAGTGACAGGTTGGGCACCGGCAGGAACTGCAGATTGAGGTACGAATACCAGTCGTAATCGGCGCTCCCGCGGTAATAGGTCCCGCCTCCGCCGTTCACCGAGAACTGCTTGCGGCTGTCGCTGTTGAAGTCGAGACCGGCCTGATATCCGGGCGGGATGAGCGCCAACGGCCCGCCGCGGGTGAGCCTGTTGGAAACCGTCCACGGATTGTACGCGAGGTTCCAGCTCACGCCCCAGTAATTGCGCAGCTGCACGTACCCGAAATGGAACAGGCCCGACCAAATGATGTTGCCATCCCAGTCGTAGTTGCGGAACATCGCGCCACCGGCCTCGGCATAGCGGAACAGCTTGCCCGGCTTGGTCCAGGTGCGACCGCCGCCGAAATGCATGTTGACATAGCCCGCGCGCGACAGGGCGCCCAGATCGTTCACGTCGAATCCCGGCGAGATGACGCCAACCGCGGAGTTGACGAACGTGTTGCCGCGCTGTTTGGCGAGCGTGAACCGCGCGGCGCCGCCGCTCAGCGAGGTCGCGAGCGTATCGACGGTGACGTGCTGGTTATCGGGCTGCTGGAAATAGTGGGTCGAGTTGCGCTGCACATCGGTGATCTGCTTGGGCGACCCGGCGATCCGCGATCCCGCCACCCACCCGGTAGCGACCCAGGTCTTGCTGGAATCGAGGAAAACCCAGCCGTCCGTTCCGACCATGAGCGCACTGCTGTTGCGGAAGTCGGCCAGCGCCGGATCATCGAACGCGCGGGCGGTGATCGTCGACATGAACCCGAGGCCCTGCCGCCCCTGATGAAACTCCTTCTGCGCGCGGTAGACGCCCCATCCTGCCAGCGGCTCGATCTCCTGATCCCAGCGGGTGCCCATGCTATCGACGAGCGTAGCATGCTCTCGCGCGGTCACCGCCGTCAGCCCGCCGACGTTCCAGCTGCCGGCCACTTTGCCCGTGAGCTTCACCGCGCCGAGGATGTGTGCCCCGCTTGGGAAGTCGACGTAGCCGTTCGGCGGTGCAGTGGCACCCAATGAACGGCCAATGCGCCGGCTGTAAAAGAAATTCGGTCCCGACCAGTTGAAGCCCCAGAAATTCTTCTGGCCGCCGAAACCAAAACTGAAGATCGACGAGCCGTCCACGAAGAAGGGCCGCTTTTCGTTGAAGATCGTCTCGACGTCGCTGAGATTGACGACCGCGGGATCGACCTCGACCTGGCCGAAGTCCGGGTTCACGGTCGCGTTCAGCGTCAAGTTCGAACCCAGGCCGATGCGGGCGTCTGCCCCAACTCCTGGGTCGACCTGCGAGCCGTCATTGAATGGATCAAGACGTGAATGTGGCGCGAACGCCGCGCGTGTCGTCACGTAGGGCATTATCTCGATCCGCCGGGGCGGCTCGATGCGCTCGATGCCGACGAGATCGGGGAAGCGCGAAACGAAGCCGCTGCCGTTCTTCGGCGTGAACACGAGATAGGCGAACTCGTTCTTGCGCGCGATGTCCCGCCGGAAATTTATCCCCCAGACGTACTTGCTCTGCCGGACAAAGCGAAGCTGGGAGTACGGGATCCGCATCTCCGCCGTCCAGCCCATTTCGTCGCGCGTGACTCTGGCTTCCCAGACGCCGTCCCAGCTGTCGTCATCCCATTCGTCGTTGTACAGCGTGCCGTCGTGCAGCGTGCCCGCGGCCGTCACGCCGAAGTAGAAGCCGCTGCGCTTGTCGTGATAGGGATCGATGAACACCTGGAATCGGTCGGAGCTCGTGGCCTGATCGCGCCGGGCCAGGCGTGCGACGATCGAGTCGGGATTGGCGTCGTGCAGCCGGGCGCCAATGTAGAGCGCCGCGTCATCATACGCGATGTACACCACGGTGCTCTCGCTGGCCGCAGCCCCTTCAATCGGGTCACGCTGCGTGAATCCGGTGATCCGCTCGGCGGTCTGCCACAGCGCTTCGCGCAGCTGGCCATCGATTGCTACCGCCTGCCCCCCATTCAAACGAACGGCACGAACCTGTTGTGGCGCGGGCGGCGCGGGCGGCGCGGGCAGCGGCGGGGGTGGCGAATCGATTACAACGAGAGGCGGCGGCGTATTTCCCGCCAGGACGAGTAACAGTGCGAGCGTCGTCGACATATGCGTCCGGAGCTGAAGGTGACGGTTGCCCCCGGTCGCGAACGCTGACGGCGAGCGCGCGGCGGTTAACGATACGACAGAAAAAGTCGAAAAAAGGTTGCAAACGAACGGTCAGGAACTAATGGCGGAGATACAGCCGGAAGAAGGGATTAACCCAATATCAACCGGCCCAGTATTCCTTTTAGTAGAACGGCCAAGCGCCGGGCCACTTGTTGGCTCACCGCCAGGACATCCTCGTGGGACAGGGTTTCATTGGTGATTCCGGCCCCGGGGTTGGTAATGATGGAAAAACCCAGGCAGCGGATGCCACGGGACCGGGCTACCAGGACCTCAGGGACCGTCGACATCCCAACGGCGTCGGCCCCCAATCGCTCCAGCATCCGAACCTCGGTGGGCGTCTCATAGGAGGGGCCGAGCAGGGCGGCGTAGACACCCTCCTCGAGCGCGATCCCCTGGTCGCGGGCGACGGTTCGGGCGAGATCGCGCAGGTCGCGGTCGTATGGATCGTGCATGATAGGAAAGCGTTGTTCGCCGGGCTGCGCCGGGCCGGCGAGTGGATTACGCCACATGAGATTGATGTGATCGGCGATGAGCATTAGTGTCCCGCCCTGGAACGTGCGCCGCACGCCCCCCGCGGCGTTTGTCACAATCAGAATGTCGACGCCCAACTGGCCGAACACGCGGGCGGGGAGCGCGGCGGTCGCGGCCGAATGGCCCTCATAAAGATGAAAGCGGCCTGCTTGAGCAATGACGGGCACACCTTCGAGCATTCCGGCAACGAGCTCACCCTTGTGCCCCGCGACGGTTGGCAGTGGGAACCCTGGAATGTCGGAATAACCGATACGGACGGCGGATTGGACTTCGCTCGCCAGCGGTCCCAAGCCCGATCCGAGGATGATCGCGACGCGAGGTCGTAGCCCCTTCAGCCGCTTCTGTACCGCTTCGCTCGCTGCAAGCACACCCGCCGCATTCCGCATCTCGCTCCCCGTCAGACCAGCATTCCCGCGATCGCGGCACTCATGAAGGCCGCCAGATTTCCCGCGATCATCGCGCGGAGTCCCAGACGCGAGATATCCGCCCGCCGATGCGGCGCCAGCCCGCCGATCCCGCCGATTTGGATCGCAATCGATGAGAAGTTGGCAAAGCCGAGGAGGCAATAGGTCGTCATGATCGCCGCCTTGGGCCCCATGACCAGCCCCGAGCCCATCTGCTTCGCGAAATCGGCGTACGCGACGAACTCGTTGAGCACCACCTTCTCGCCGATGAACGTTCCGACGGTGTCCGCATCCGCCAGAGGAACGCCCAGCAGCACCGTCACAGGCGTGAGCGCCTTCCCGAGCAGCCACTGCAGCGTGATTTCGGGATGCCCGAACAGACCGCCGACCCAGCTGACGCCAAAGTTCAGGAGCGCCACGAGCGCGACGAACGCCATGAGCATGGCAGCGACGTTGATCGCCAGCTGCACACCCGTGGCCGCGCCAGACGCCGCCGCTTCGATGACGTTGGCCTCGGTTTTCTCGACGACAACATGCAGCGTGTCGCGCGTTTCGGGCACACCGGTCTCTGGCAGGAGCATCTTGGAGAGGATCAATCCAGCCGGCGCGTTCATCACGCTGGCCGTCAGGAGATGTCCCGCGATATCCGGGAAGTATCCTTTGAGCATGCCGACGTACGCCGCCATCACGCCGCCCGCCACGGTCGCGAAGCCGCCGACCATGACGGTGTTGAGCTCGGACCGCGTCATTTTTCCGACGAATGGCTTGATCAGCAGCGGCGCTTCGGTCTGCCCGAGAAAGATGTTGCCGGCCGCGGAGAGAGTCTCGGCGCCCGAGGTCCGAAGCGTTTTCTGCATGACCCACGCTATGCCTTTGACGATCCACTGCATGACGTTGAGGTAATACAGGACCGTCATGAGAGACGAGAAGAAAATGATCGTCGGCAGGACATTGAACGCGAAGTACGCGCCGGTCAGCGCTACCCCCTCGGCGCCGCCGCCGAGCGGGACCTCGTTCTGAACGAGGTTTCCGAAGACAAAACGCGCGCCCTGTTCCTGAAACGCGAGGAGGCCGGTCACGACGTTCGTGGCGAACGTGAACAATGCCCGGCCGACACCAGTCTTCAGCACGATGACCCCGAATAGGATCTGCAGCGCGACGCCCGCACCGACCATACGCCAGTTGATCCGCTTGCGGTCGTATGAGAGTGCGTAAGCAATCCCCAACATGGCGGCGATTCCCACGAGCCCCATGAGCCGCTCGAGAACCGGGGTATCGAGTCCGCCCTGTGCCACCGCCAACCGCTCTGCAGCCGTTTGCAGGATCAGCGCAACGCCTCCAGTTCGCTCTGCACGCGGGACACCAACGCGACCTTTTCGTACTCGGGAAGAAACGCGCTCTCGCAGGCGTTGAGAACCACGCGTGCCAGGTCGGCCGTGCCGAGCCCGAGCGCCGTGTGCGCGAGATAATACTCGTCGGTCAGCGTGATGCCGTCGGTCAGCGGGCCGTCGGTGTTCAGTGTGACCACGACGCCCTGCTCGAAATAGCGCCGAAAGGGATGTTCCGCCACGGTCGACACGACGTGCGTGTGCACGTTGCTGGTGAGACACATCTCGAGCGGCACTTTGCGGGCGATGACTTCCTCCAGCAGTGCGGGATCTTCGCCCAACCGGGTGCCGTGCCCGATCCGCTGCGCACCCAACTCGTGCAGTGCCTGATGAATGGAATGGGCCCCGTCGCCTTCCCCGGCATGGCACGTACATGCCATGCCGTGTGCTGCCGCATATTCGAATGCCGCGCGGTGGTCCTTCGCGGGATGGCCTCGTTCCGCGCCGGCCAGATCAAAGGCCGTCACGCCCGCGCTGTGGTACTCCGCGGCCGCGCGCGCGAGCTCGAGCGATTCGGCCGGCGGCCTGGTGCGCATCGCGCAGACGATAAGCCCGACTTTCGTTCCTGTTTCGGCGGACGCACGGCGAACCCCCGCGAGTGGTGCTTCGATCGCTTGCGACAGGGTCAACGCCGGACGGTGGAGCAGCGGCGAATAACGCACCTCGAGGTAGCGGACGTTTTCCGCCGCCTTGTCGACCACGAACTCGTATGCCACGCGCTCCAGCGCCGCGGCGCTCTGCAGAACCGAAAGCGTGATCGTGTATTTCTCGAGATACTCCTCGAGGTTCTTCGCGTGGCGTACCAGCATCGCCTTGGCCAGCGCTTCCGGTGTGTCCGCGGGCAGCGGGACGCCTTGCTGGCGAGCGAGGTCCAGCATCGTCGAAGGCCGCAGCGCCCCATCGAGGTGCACGTGCAGCTCGGCCTTGGGCCAGCGGCGCAATGCCTCCTTCGTCAGCCGGCGCTTCCCTTCCTGCCTGGCCGAGACCACGACGCGGAACACCGCGCCCGCTTCGGCGATCGGATCGCCCGAATCGATCGGACGACCAGCGGCATCCGTCACATACGCCGCGGTATCGAGCAGCCGCGCGAGGCCGTCATCCGCCTGCGCCACCGCGTCGCGCACTCGGGCGCCGCGCGGCACATCGACCGCCTGGTCGTTGATGAAAACCCGCATCAGCGGCGGGATCCGGTTTGATCGATGCGGTGGAACCGCGGCTCGGCTGGAGCCTCGACAGGGGACGGCAGCACACTCAGGTAGCGGATCAGCGCGTCGAGATCCACGACGTCGATGTCTTCTCGCGGGGCAGCGGTCAGCATGGCAAACCCCGATCCGCCGGTCGTCATGAAGTCGCTGACCACGAGGGTGTAGGTGCGATCCTTCTCGATGCTCTTGCCGTTGACCAGCCGGGTCCGGACGATGCGCTTGCCCGACTCTTTGCGTGCGTCGTACCAGACCTCCACGCCCGCTATGTGACAATCGGGCAGGCGGCCGCCGGTGACGCAATGCTCCAGCGCAGCGAGCAGAACCGCACTCGAAACGGTTAGCCGTTGCAACCGATTCTGAAAGGGCTGCACCTGGTAGACGTTGCCCCACGTGACGACGCCATCGCGCAGATCCGACCGAATGCCGCCATTGTTCATGATCGCCACATCCGCACGCCCCGCGCTCCGCTGCGCGTCGGCGATCAGCCGGCCCAACCCGTACTCGTCGCCTTCGCGTTTCAACGGAAACTTCACGCGCGCGACGGGGCGCTCCGTTGCCGCCCGAACGGCCTCCTGCTGGCGCGCCAGTGTCGCCACGAGCGCAGGATCGGGGCGTACCTGGTCGGCGTACGGTGTGATCAGCTGCATCCGCACTTCTCGACTCCTGCCACCGACTCGCACGAAATCCGCGACGCCGATCGCCCGACCGCTCGATTGCGCCTCGATAATAGGGATGCCGTTCACGACGGTATTGACACCCCTATGGGTGTGGCCGGCGACAATCAGATCGACGGAGCCGGAGTCGAGCTGGCGCGCGACATCGATGATCTCGCCGCCACAGGATTCTTCACAGATTGCGCCCGCATGCGCCACGACGATGACGAAGTCGGCGGCCGCGCGCGCCTCCGGCAGATAGCGCTTGATCGCCTGCGCGCCATCGCCGAACGCCAGGCCGCGGATGTTGCGCGCAGCCGTGCTGGTCGGCGTCCCGCTGGTCGTCAATCCCATCACCGCGATGCGCAGCCCGTACTTTGTGATCAGCGTCCACGGCGTTACCCAGTCGGGACGTGCGTTCGCTGCCGTGTTGGTGATGTTCGCGGAAACAAACGGGTACTTGGCCTCCCGCATCCGGGCGCGCAGCGTATCGACCGACCAGTCAAACTCGTGATTGCCGATGGCGGCGGCATCGAGGCCCAGTGTGTTCAAGGCATCGACCGTGGTGCGACCGAACGTGAGGTTCGAGAGCGCGGTGCCCTGCATCTGATCCCCCGCGTCGAGACGCACCGTCGTACAGGCGCACGCGCGGGCCAGACTATCAAACCATGGTTTGAGCGCCGCCATACCCCCGACGGGCCGCCCCTCCGACCAATCCCAGGTCCGCGATTCCAGCTGGCCGTGCAGATCCGTGAGCGCCAAAACCCGAAGTATCGTGCTGTCCGGAACACGCACAGGCACGGCCACCGCGAACGCGGCCCGGGCCGCCGCGCGCGCCGGGTCCGGAATGACGGCCCAGCTGGACCTCAGATAGCTCGCAGTCTGCAGCGTCCGGGGGGGGGCGCGCCGGACTTCCTCGACCAGCAGCTCCCGAATGTCCTCACCGCGATCGTACACGATCGGGGCGCGCGCCACCATCGTATAGCCACCGCCACCTGACTGGCGATAGCTGTTCAGCGCCATCGTAAAACTGTCGCTCGGCTCGACGATCTTCCCTTCATAAGCCAAGCCGCGAATGCGCTGACCGACCGGCCGCGAGAGATCGATGTTGTAGACCACGCCGCTGACCACGTCGTAGTTGTAGCCCGGCACGCTGTCGTTGATGACCGGCTGATTGGGTTCGTACGTGCGGAAGTAGCGGGCGGAATGCTCGAGAAATTGGCGCAGCTGCTGGCCCGAGATCTTCACGGCGCGCAGCGTGTTTTCGTAGGGATAGATCCCCGAGAGATCACGCTGGTGGATCGTCCCTTCGGGGAGGCCCGCCTGGACGTCAAAGGCGGCGGTTGCCGACAGCTGCGCGCCGGCCTTGCGCCGCTGCACTTCATTGATGAAGTCGAGCACCGGGGTGTCCTGTGCGCGCGCGTAGCGGGCGTCGAAGCCGGGCCCCGCGGTGCCCAACGGCGTCGCGGCCCACTGCCGCGCGGCCTGGTGTGCGGCGTCGACACGCCGGGTGAAACGCTGCTGCTCGGCCACAGCCGCCAGCGGCTGCAGGTCCGCGTGCACCTTGGTCACCTGCCATCTGCCTGTTCCCGGGTCCTTGCCCAACGAGACGTGCACAACGGCGAGGCTCTGCGCCCCATTCTTCGGCTGGACAAAATGCACGCCGTTGATCACGGTATCGCGAACCTCGCGATGCGTATGTCCGACGATGACGAGATCCGGTTTCGGCGTCGCGGTGGCGAGCGCCGCGGCTTCGTTTTCGGGACCGATGCCGGTCGTATCATAGGACGACTCACCGAACCCGCTGTGGATCAGCGCGATCTTCAGATCGGCGCCTTCACCTTCCAGCCGCGCGAGGGCTGGTCTCGCAGCGCCCCCGATACGCCGGACGCGCGCGCGCCCCGCCAGCTGCGTCCGATCCCACAGCATCACGCCCGGCGTGGTGAAGCCGGTGATTCCCACCTTCACCGGCCCGCGCGCCAGGATCACGGTTTGCGGAAAGAATGGCGCGCCGGTGGAGTCCTCGATGTTCGCGGAGACGTAGCGGTACGTGGCCTGTTTGGACGCGTTACGCAGGAAGTCGACGCCGAAGTCGAAGTCGTGGTTTCCTGGCGTCACGACGTCGTATTGCAACACGTTCAGCGCGTCCACGATCGGATGCGGCTGCCGCTTGTCGTAACGGCCGAAATAGGCCGCAAAGGGGTTGCCCTGCAACAGATCGCCCGCATCGACGAGGATCAGGTTCGCGGGATAGCGCGCGCGTAGCGTTTCGAGTGCGGTCGCGACGCGGGAGAGCCCACCCGGTGCCGGCATGTCCTTGACGTAGTCCCACCCCAAGACTCGGCCGTGGATATCGGTCGTGGCGACAATGACGATGTGCGCGGTATCGCGCTGGGCAGTTGTGGGTGCTGAAACGGGGGGGGGCGGGGGCGGGGGCGGATTTTGGACGACGAACAGCAACGCTGAGAGCAGAATCATAGTGGGCACAAAGTTGCCAAACCTCCGCACCGTGCGCCACTTTCCGCCTATGCAGCTGCTTATCGTACGCCACGGCATCGCGGAAGATCACGACGCGTGGGCGCCCCGCGACGACGACGCCCGCCCCCTGACCGCCGACGGCAAGAAGAAGATGAAAGAAGCGGCGAAGGGACTGCGTTCGCTCGTGCAGAAACTCGACGTTCTGGCCAGCAGCCCGCTGACTCGCGCGATGGAGACGGCCCTGATCCTGGCGAAGATATTCGACAAAAGCGAACCGCTGAAGGTCGATGCGCTCGCACCCGGTCAACATCCATCGGCGTTCGCTGCGTGGCTGCGCAGCCAGGCGACACGCAAGACGGTCGCCGTCGTCGGCCACGAGCCGTCGCTCGGCACGATCGTCAGCTGGCTGGCCGCGGGGGTCGAGCAGTCGTTCGTCGAGCTTGGGAAAGGCGGAGCCAGCCTGCTCGATCTCGGGGAGCGGATTGACGCGGGCGAGGCGAAGATAGAGTGGGTGCTGCGCCCGAGCCATTTGCGGGCATTGGGGTGAGGTTACCGGCTTACTGCGCGCCTCCCAGCTTACGTCGAGCCGTCATCCGGCACTTTCCGCCCCGACGCGCCCTTGGTGCCGCGCCGGACGCGTGGCGACGCGGCGCTCCGGCGCGCTTCACCTTTCCCCTTCTTCCCGTTGCGCCGCGGTACGGGAACGAACAAACGGTGGCCTGCATGGCCGACGACCTGCGCGGAGCCGCGCGCAAGGCTGTGCAGCACGGTCTGTGATCGAACGGCCGCTTGCCCTTCCCCGGGCGTGACGCGGCGATAGGAGCCGTCGGGATTCTGCAACCGAGCCTTGACGTTGTCGCTGAGAATTGTCGGCAGTATACGGTCCACGATACGCGCCTTCAGCTGCGCGTCCTCGATGGGAAACATCACCTCAATGCGGCGCACGAAGTTGCGCGGCATCCAGTCCGCGCTCGCGAGCAACACCTCAGGGTTGCCGCCATTGCTGAAGTAGAAGACCCGACTGTGTTCCAGGAAGCGATCGACGATGCTCATCACCCGGATCCGCTCGGAGACGCCCGGCAGCCCGGCGCGCAGGCAGCATGTGCCGCGGATGATTAGGTCGATATCCACACCCGCCTGCGAGGCGCGGTACAGCGCGTCGATCACCGAGACTTCGACCAGCGCGTTCATCTTGACGATGATGCGCGCGGGGCGCCCCGCTTCGGCATGTTTGCGTTCCCGATCGATGAGCGTGATCACCCGCTCGCGTAGCTCGACCGGCGCGACCACGAGCTTGCGCCAGCGCCGGGTCCGGGAATAGCCGGTCAGCAGGTTGAACATCTCGCTGACGTCTTCGCCAAAGGCGGGATCGGCGGTGAACAGCCCGAGATCGGTGTAGATGCGCGCCGTGATGGGATTGTAGTTCCCGGTGGAGAGATGCACGTAGCGGTG
>DATFEG010000075.1:0-2917 GCA_035251445.1 Gemmatimonadales bacterium
GCAGCGGTGGAAGGTCGATCGCCCGCGGGGCGTGATCTCCTACAGCACGCCGATCATCGTGCCGGCCGCGCAAGGCGAGGAACTGATCGTGAACTCGAGCACCGGCATCGAGGCCTACGACCCCGCCACCGGGCGCGCGCTCTGGCACTTCGATGAGCCGAACCGGTTCCCGATTCCGGTGCCCCTGCACCACGACGGCGTGATCTACGCCTCCCGAGGGTACCGCAGCGGACCCTACGCCGCCATCAGACCGGGCGGCCGCGGCGACGTGTCGAAAACCCACGTCGTGTGGCACGTGCCGACCGGCGCACCCTACATCTCGTCGCTGGTCTACCACGACGGGCTGCTCTACATGGCCGGCGACGTCGGCATCGTGACGTGCGTGGACGCCGCGACGGGCCGGATGGTGTGGCGCGAGCGGATCGGCGGGCTCTACACCGCGTCTCCCGTGGCCGCCGACGGGAAGATCTACCTGGCTGGCGAGTCGGGTGACGTCGTCGTGCTCAAGGCGGGCCGCAAGCCGGCGGTGATTGCCCGCAACCGCATCAGCGGCCGCATCCTCGCCTCGCCGGCCATCGCCGCCGGCCGGATCTTCATTCGCACCGACGGCGAGCTCGTCGCGATCGGGAGCTAGGCCCAGTACAAGCGCGTTTGCGGCTCGGCGTGTAAATGAAAAGCTCGAAATGTCCGTACCTCATAGCAGAGTTTCACGGTGCCTAAACCAGAACGCTCTGCGACGAGAGGACATTTCGAGTGAGTAGGAGTAGACATCAGAAGATCGCACGGCGCAAACGACGAATCGAGCGACGGCTCCGGCCGCGGACGTGGACGGCGCAGCGGACGCCGATGTATCGAGCCAGCAACATCCAGTACGAGCACAGCGATCGCGTGCGCGGGCTGGTGAGTGGCGGGATCGGCGCGATGCATCAGTTGGCGCAGCACACGGGGTTGGTCGAGGCGATCAATCGGCACGTGGAGGTGTTGAAGGTGGCGCTGCCGTATCACGAATCGGATCACGTGCTCGGCATCGCGTACAACGTGCTGTGCGGCGGGACCTGCTTGCAGGATATCGAGCTGCGCCGGCAGGACGAGGTCTATCTCGATGCGCTGGGGACGCCGCGCATTCCGGACCCCACGACGGCGGGGGATTTCTGCCGCCGGTTTGATGAGGCGGCGATCGAGGCCTTGCAGACCGCCCTCAACGAGACACGTGTGCGCGTCTGGCGCACGCAACCCGCGACCTTCTTCGCGGAAGCCGTGATCGATGCCGATGGCACGCTGGCAGAGACCACGGGCCAGTGCAAGGAAGGGATGGATATTGCGTACAACGGGGTGTGGGGCTATCACCCGTTGGTCGTGTCGCTCGCGAACACGCAGGAGCCTCTGTTCCTCGTCAATCGGAGCGGCAATCGCCCGTCGTCGGAAGGCGCGGCCGAGCGATTCGATCAAGCCTACGCGCTGTGTCGCGACGCGGGCTTCCGACAGGTCACGTTCCGCGGCGATACCGACTTCTCGCAAACCGGCCATCTCGATCGGTGGGACGCCGACGGGGTGCGCTTCGTGTTTGGCTACGATGCGCGCGCCAATGTCATCGGGTGCGCCGACGCGCTGCCCGGCCGCGCGTGGCGCCCGCTGGTGCGGCGTCCCGCCTCCGCCGTGGCGACCGAGCCGCGGGAGCGGCCCGTGAATGTGAAAGCCGCCACGATCGTGGCGCGCGACTACAAGAATTTCCGTCTCGAGGCGGAGGCGGTCGCGGAGTTTCCGTACCAGCCGACGGCGTGCGCGACGCCCTATCGGATGGTGGTGGTCCGCAAGAACATCTCGGTCGCGCAAGGCGACCACCGGCTGTTCGATCAGATTCGGTATTTCTTCTATCTGACCAACGATCAGGCCACGACCGCGGCGGAGATCGTCTTCCTGGCGAATGACCGGTGCAATCAGGAGAACTTGATCGATCAACTGAAGCACGGCGTGGGCGCGACGCGGATGCCCGTGGACACGTTGCTGAGCAACTGGGCGTACATGGTGATGGCCGCGCTCGCGTGGACCTTCAAGGCGTGGTTCGCGTTGCGGCTGCCCGCGACCGGCCGGTGGGCGGGACGCTACGCCGCCGAGAAGGCCGCCGTGCTCCAGATGGAATTCAAAGCGTTCCTCCACGCGTTCATGCTCATTCCCGTGCAGGTCGTGCGCACGGGTCGCCGACTCGTCTTCCGCTTGCTCGCGTGGAACCCGTGGCAGGCCGTCTTCCTCCGCGGCGTCGATCACTGGCGCGACCCGCTGCGGTGCTGAGCCGCAGCTCGAGACCGGGATAGCGAGGCCCGGATGGCATCAACCGTCTGAAGCGTGTGGAGGCAAGGCATCCGATGCGACAAATCGAGTGGGACCGCAACCCGGCAAGCGCCGGAGAGGGAGATCTCTCGGTCGTGACCCCGTCTCGATTTGTGCCGAGAGCCGAGCCGCAAACGCGCTTATTTTGGGGCTAGTCTGAGACCGATCGCATTCGCGTGTCACGCGGAACGAAGTTGCCGCGATTCGTCGGGACGATTCGATTTCGTGGTTCTCGATGTCGGTGTGCTCCTGGGAGTCGACGGCCAGCAGGCCCAGCCTCGCGCCCGCCTGACCGGTCTAACGCGGTCACATGTGATCCCTGAGTCCGCCCAAGCCTCTGAGAGACGCGGACTTGTTCGTCTTCGTGCCCAGCGCGGTCCACGGCATGCTGCGACGCCCGCCACCGGCGGTGGCGATGGGTCGGTCGGCATACTCTCAAGTGATCCGGACGACGCTGTATGAGGCCTGCCAAAGCGTGCGCAACCGTTTCGTAGTCACCGGTGCGCCTGGGAGTGGCAAGACACCGATTCTGCGGGAGTTGGTGCGACTCGGTTTCATCGGTGTCAATGAACCGGCCCGCGACATCCTC
>DATFEG010000080.1:0-13642 GCA_035251445.1 Gemmatimonadales bacterium
TTGCCCTGGGCTGCGCGCGCGCCGTGGGGCGGCCGGTGGCGCTGATCGCCACGTCCGGCACGGCGGTGGCCAATTTTCTGCCCGCAGTGGTCGAGGCCCACCATGCCGGCGTGCCGCTGTTGGAGGTTGATCCGAATACGGTACCAGGCGGACGACCGGCCGCGCATTTGATCGACCAGCACATCGGCAGGCTCGAGAAGTTTCGCGACGCGGGGGTGCCGTTTTTTCCATTTGGCCAGACCCGCGAGCGCTTCCGTCTTATCCTTGCCCTGACTGACCTCGATTAGGGGGTACTTCTCGGCTCGCGCGCGGGCCTTGGACGGCTGCACGCGCGGCGGCTCACCCGGCTGCTTGCGATAGTGTGGCGGCCAGGGCGCGTCGCCCTGCCCTTGCCGCTCCTGGCGCTCGGACAGCTCGAGCAACCCCTCCAATGAACCCGCATGGCGGTCCATCTCCGCGTGCCGATCGCCGAGTTCGGCAAAACGCCTGGGCATCGTACCAAGTGTGAAATCGGCGGGGTCGGCCGCGTCAACCTCGTCCCAACTGAGCGGCGCCGATACCCGGGCATCGGGCGTCGGCCGGACCGAATAGGCCGAAGCCACCGTGCGATCCTTGGCGTTCTGGTTGTAGTCCACGAACACGCCCTGACGCTCTTCCTTCCACCATTTGCTGGTCGCGAGATCGGGTGCGCGACGCTCGACCTCGCGCGCCAGCGCAAGCGCGGCCCGTCGCACCTGATCGAATCCCCAGCGACGCTCGATGCGCACAAAGAGATGCATGCCGCGGGAGCCGGAGGTCTTGGGCCAACCGACGAGCCCGAACTCGTCCAGAACGGTGCGGGCGACCTGGGCAACCGCGCGGACCTGGGGCCACTTGATGCCCGGGACGGGATCGAGGTCCACGCGCAGCTCGTCCGGGTGGTCCAGATCTTCGGCCCGCACAGGGTGCGGATGGAGCTCCAGGCAGGCGAGGTTTGCGAGCCAGGCCAGAGACCCGGCGTCCCGCGGTACGACCTCATCGGCGGTGCGGCCGGACGGAAAGCGCAATGTCACGACTTCGATCCAGGAAGGCCGCGACTCGGGAGCACGCTTCTGGTAAAACGATGGCGACGCGACGCCATTCGGAAAACGCACGAGCATGTTGGGACGCCCGCCGGCCCCACGCAACGCGCCTTCCGCGACCTCCACGTAATAGTTCACCAAGTCGAGCTTTGTGTACTTCGGCTTGGGGAAGAGAATCTTGTCGGGGTTCGAGATTGTGACCTCGTGTCCCGCGATGGTTCGAATGATCGGTGCCGGCGCTGCCGCGCGTGATGCCATTTCGAGAAAACTAGGGGGTTAACCCTCGTTCGGCGCGGTGGCGGAGACCTATCCTTTCGCCTTGTGAAGCCCTGTGTTTGCGGGACCGTTGATCACCGTGCCGAGTTTGTCGAAGCGCGATCCATGACACGGGCAGTCCCATGTGCGCTCCATGGGATTCCACTGAACGATGCACCCGAGGTGGGGGCAGACCGCCGAGAATTGGTGCAGCGCGCCGTAGGGGTCCCGATAAGTAGTCATGAGTTCAGATACCCGCGGGCCAGCACGCAGTCGCGGCATTAATGCCACGTGACTCACGGTCTACGCGAAAGGTGCTCCATCGAAGAATTCAACCGCGCCGGTCTCGAGACAGTATTCCGCGCCCACCACGAGCAAACCATCCTGCTCGACCCGGCGCTCGAGCAACGTCGACCCGTGTCGCAATTGCTCGACAGACGCCCGGACGTTGGCGCGAACCGCCGCCGCTACGACTTCAGCTCCCTGCTCATCACCCGCAACCACTAACGGCTCTACTGCGGGACGAATTCTCTCCACGATTGCGCGCAGGTTCGGCGACTCGGTTCCCCGAGGCCGCCGCAGTGCCTCCAGCGTTGCCGTCACCGCACCGCATTGCGTGTGCCCCAACACCACGGCCAGGCGAATGCCGAACAGCTCGGCGGCAAATTCCACGCTGCCTACTTGCGACGGCGCGACGATGTTACCAGCGACGCGGATGACGAACAGGTCCCCAAATCCCTGGCCGAACACCAGCTCAGCGGGTACGCGGGCGTCGGAGCAGCCAAGCACGATCGCGAATGGCTGCTGGCTCGTGCCGGGACGTGGCGGCGGCCCCTGACGGCTCTCGACAAAGCGAAGATTGCCCGCGCGCAGCCGCGCGAGTGCTTCGTTGGCGGGAATCACAGCGTGGAAGACTAAACTCTGACGTGCTTGACCGCGAGGCGGAGGGGGGTGAAGTCGCGAATCTGGATCATCAATACCGTCATACCCGCATCGCTACCCTTGGCATGCATCTCGCCGCGCTCGATGAACGCGACCTGACCGGGGCGAATCGCGTGCCGCATGCCGTCACCGCCCTCGATCCAGCCCGTTCCTCCCATCGGGGCAAACAGCTGGCCGAATTCCGCCAGGTGGGGACCGATGACGCCGCCCGCTTCGAATCGCAGCAGGAACGCGTGAGACTCGCCCGTCCCTCCACCGAGCTCGGCGACCTGCGCCGCGCGACTCTGAAAAAATGGTACCGGTTGTCCCATGTCGGAATCGAAGTCATAGATGCGCATCAGGGCTGGAACCGTGTCTCGCCTGCGGACATCACGTAGCAGGGCGCGCTACGCTCGCAGATCAAGCGGCGGACCTCTACTCGGTAAGCAACGCCACGCTGCAGCTGCAGCGGACCGGTTACGGTCCGCGCCCTCGCCGGCGTTTGACCATATCGCACGCCGGACTCGATGGGATTGTCGTTCGCTGACTCGCTGGCGTATACGGTCCATAGAGCCGTTACGTCCGATTCCACAAATACGGTGAGTCCCGAGATCCCACAGGACGGCGACCACGAAAACACCGGGTTAACTCCCGGCGCCACGTGTACCGTGACATTGTTGTCGGGACAGAACCCGAATGCCACAACGGTCGGTGACGTCGCGCAATAGAACTCATTGCCTGCAATGAGCAGCGCCGCGGCGATCAGTCGCATGCTCTATACTCGTCTCGCTTTTTAGGACACGGAAGGGCGAGCGCCCCAGAAGTCATAATGGACTTTAGGGTAACCCTTATACGATGAAGGACATAGCGTTAGCGCTGCGGACCGACTTGGGGAGGACGTGACTCTCGATCACGGGCCAGGATCCGCTCCGCGAAGTCCATGCGCTCCTGTACTTCGCTCAACTCCTGCTGCAGTCTCGAGACGTCCGATTCCAACATCGCCAGTCGCCCGAGCGGATCCTTGAGCGTCTCACGCAACTCGGTCTCGACATCGTCCTCCCGGCGACGCTGGCGCAGCCGGAATCCCCACCACCCGAATCCGAACGCAAACATCACGTGGGCCGCGGCGTGCATGGGTTCGGCAGCTGCCACGGCATAGCCCGCTCCCGCGACGTTGAGAGCGGTCAACGCGAAGGCCACGTAGGGCCAAATCGGCGCTTTGAATTTCATCGCGGCATCGTACGCAGAGGTCACCCAGCCGGACGTTGAGCGCGGGCGAGGGGTTTCACCTCGCACCTTGCGATTCCCCATCGACCGCGCAAACTGATGCGCCATGAACGGCGCCGGCGCCGCGCTCGGCTGCGTCTGTGGTATCGCCCTTGGGCTGCTCACTCAGCACGGCCAGTCGCGCGCGCTCGTGTGGGGCGGCGATGCGGAGGGCGGAGCGCCTTTCGTCGAAGCCGACCCTGGCGATCCCTCCAAGGTGCGGGGCTACGATGTCGAGGTTGCCGCGCGCATCGCCGCGGGGCTGAGCCGAGGCCACGCCAGATTCGTCCAGGTCCAGTGGGCCAACATCGATCAGTCGGTCGAGCGAGGAGACTTCACGGTCGGTCTCTCCGGCGTCGAAGATACACCCGTGCGGCGTGCCCGGCACGCGGTGACACTTCCCTACTTCGAATTCCGAGAGGTTCTCGCGGTTCGAACCGAAGATCGGGATCGCATTCGGGGTCTCCGCGATTTGCGCGATCGCCGCGTCGGGACACTCGGGGCGACGATCGCCTACGATCTGCTCCTCTCGGCGCGCGATTCGACCGGCATCATACCAGTCTCGTACGACGACGATGTCCATCCTTACGCCGATCTCGTGGCCGGTAGACTCGATGCCGTGCTGTTGGACCACATCATTGCGCAACGCGCGCTGCTTCGGCACGGGGACGAGGGATTCGTCATCCTGCCGGGCGCCGTGGCGATCGGCCACTACGTCGGCGTTCTGGCACGACGCGATTCCGCCCTGCGCGATTCGATCGACGCGATTTTGCGGGAGGCGATGCGCGACGGCTCTCTGGAACAGATCTTCCGCCGCTGGCAGGTGTGGGACGACAGCCAGGGCGCGCTGTTCGAGCGCGCGCTGAGGCCGGGGCCGGGGACGATGGCGCAACGGGACGGGGGTGGGGGTGCCGCCGCACCGGCTCGCGACGCACTCGCGTACCTTCCATCGCTGGCTCGCGCAGCCAGCGTCACGTTGCTCCTTTCGATGCTGTCCATGGCGTTGGCCGTACTAGTCGGTGTTGCGCTTGCGTCGGGGCGCCTGTATGGACCACTGCCGCTGCGGATCTTCACGACCGCCTACATCGAGTTGGTTCGCGGGACGCCGCTGTTGCTTCAGCTCTTCGTCATCTATTACGGCCTCGTCGGCATCGTGCGCCTGCCGGCGTTTCTTGCCGCGCTCCTCGCCCTCGGCCTGAACTACGCGGCTTACGAGGCCGAGATCTATCGCGGGGCCTTGGAGGCGGTCCCGCGACCTCAGCTCGAAGCCGGTCGCACGCTCGGCTTTTCGGAAGCCCAAATCCTGCGGCTGGTGCGGGCGCCACAAGCACTGCGCTACGCCTTGGCGCCGATGACGAACGACTTCGTGGCGCTACTCAAGGACTCCTCGCTCGTCTCGGTCATTACCGTCGTCGAGCTGACGAAGCAGACCGCGATTTACGCGACCAATGTGGGGAGCTGGGTCGTTCCGGGACTATTGTGCGCGATCGTGTATCTCGCGCTGTCGCTCCCGCTTTCACAACTGGCGCGGCGCCTCGAGCGGCGCTGGGGAGGGCGATCCTCCTGACCACTCTCCTGACGATCGACGGCCTCGGCGTTCGCTACGACTCGCGCGATCTCGTACGCGGATTCTCACTCGCGGTCGGGCGCGGTGAGATCGTCGCGTTGATGGGCCCGTCCGGCGTCGGGAAAACCACCGTGCTTCGCGTTGTCGCGGCACTGCAGGCGTTCGACGCAGGGCAAGTTATCGTGGACGGGTTCGCCCTCGGCCCCGGACCGATCCCTGCCGCGTTCCGGCTCCGGCCGCTGCGCCGGCGTGTGGGACTGGTCTTTCAGGCGCATGCTCTGTTCGAACATCTCACCGCGCTCGACAACGTCACTCTCGCACTGCGGCATGTCCTCGGCCAGAATCGTCCCGAAGCTGAGCTGCTGGCAGCCGAGCTGTTAGCCGAGCTGGACGTCGGGAGTCGAGCGGCAGCGTGGCCCCGGCAGCTTTCGGGCGGTGAAGCTCAGCGGGTGGCGATTGCGCGCGCGCTGGCCCTCGATCCGCCCTTGTTGCTTATGGACGAGCCCACCGCCGCGCTCGATGCCGCGCGCCGCACGGGGCTCGGTACGACCCTTCGCCGGCTTGCTCAACAGGGGCGGGGCTTACTCATTGCCACGCACGACACGGAGTTTGCGCGCGACTACGCCGATCGCGCGATTAGCCTGGTTTCTGCGCCACCACCAGCAGATGCGCGCTGATGCCGCTCAGCGAAGGTTCACGCTCGGTCACGCTGGCGGCCATCAGTAGATCCGCCCGACGTCGGGGATCCTCCATTCGCTTATCGGCATCCGACAGCAGCCATCCCGGCCCCTCGATCCCAAAGATGTGTGGATCAGGGAAACCGGCGGCGCGGACCTCCTCGACCGCCTCCGCAGGGCGGTGGAAGTACGCCGTCGTGAAGTAGTCGAGTCGTTCCGTGGGATTGCGATGCTGTCCGTCGTGCAGATCGCGCGTCGCAATGGCCACAAATCGGGGATCCTGGAACAGGTCGCGCACCAGGCCGTCCAGTAGCGACGCCCACCGCGAGATCACCGCGGCAAACAACCAGCCGCCCGGTTTGAGGACGCGTTTCGCTTCGGCGAGAGCTCGGGCGCGATCGGCAAAGTCGGTGAGATGGTACAACGGGCCCAGAAGCAGAGCGATGTCCGCGCTCCCATCCGGGAAGTCGAGGGCTCGCGCGTCGCCGACCGTCGCCGATGCCAACGGAGGGGGCTGTCGTCCTGCCGCACGGCGCTGGGCTTCCTCGATGAGCCGCGGCGACGCGTCGACGAGGTGCACGCGGTACCCGTGGTCGGCGAGCCAGAAGGCATACGCTCCCGCCCCGCCGCCGACATCGAGAACCACCGCGGGCGGTCCGGGTGCGTGACGATTAATCAGCTCGCGGGTGCGCGCCTCCTCCAGTATGGCCGCGCCATACCCGAGGCGTTCCTCCTCGGGAGCCTGGGCGTAGTAGCGTGCGACCGAGGCGTCGAGATCCGGCTTGTCCGCAGCCATTAGCGGGGTCGGATCGTTCCGGATACCTCGGTGACGACTCGGTAGCCCTCGATACGGGTTGGAATCCGGGAGAGCGTTTGCGGACTGGCATCGTCCAGCAACACCTTGATGCACCGCTCCCCGCGCTCGCACAGCGAGATAGCGGTACCCACCACCCCGGGCAGGGTCATCAGCGAATCGCTGTAATTGGCGAGCACGTCATCGATGCTGCGTTTGGGCACGACGATTTGTTCCCCTCCCTGCACCGGGGGTCGCGGAGGTCCGGAACACGACGGCAACCCGACGGCCAGAATTGCCAGCACGATGGCGCCTCCCCGTCCAACCATCAGCGCCTCACGAAGATTCCAAAGCCGTTGCTGCTTCCGTCCGGATCATGGTTCGACGCGGGCTTGTAACTGTACCCGGCGATTGTCAGGCCATTCATCCCGAAGTAGGCGGTTCGGGTGGTGATGGGGAGTGACGCGAGCACGAGCGTGCAGGTGCCCGGTTCGACGCCTTCTGTCGTGGCGGTCACGCATTGCACCTCCGGTCCGGAGTTCCAGCTGCCGCGGACGGTCACGCCATTCACCGGATTATGCTTCGAATCGTGCGCGGTGACGCGCACGTTCGCAGACCATGTATCCACTCCGTTGGTGACAAAGCCGTCGAGGTCGCCCACGTGGACACTCGGCGGACTGACCGTGATCGCGATCGCCCGCGCGTTGTTACTGGAGTTCGGGTCCGGGAACTTCTGCGTCGCTGTCAGGATGTGCCCCGTGACAGCCGCGCCGGCGGTGTTCCAATTGATCGTGCGCGTGGCGCTCGCGCCAGCGGCAAGGCCCGCAAACGTTTGGGTCCCGACCGTCACGCCGCCAGCTGTACCATCGGTGAGGACGACATCAAAGCCGACGGTGACGTCCTGCCCGCCCACGTTCTGCACTGTCACGGCGACAGGCGCCGTGTCGCCGACGGTGACTTGACCGGGGGCACTGATCGCCATCACCGCAACATCGGCCGGCTGCGGCGTGACGTTGACGGTCGCAGAGCGCTGATTGTTCGCGGGATTGTCATCGGCTAGCGTGTGCGTCGCGACGAGCGTGTGATTCCCCACAGCTGCAGTCGCGGTGTTCCAACTAAACGCGCGCGAGGTGCTCGCACCTACCGGGAGACCTGTGATCGACTGTATACCGATGGTAGTGCCCGCCGTGGCGTCGGTCAGCACGACGTTGAAGCTCGAGCTAACGTTCACCACGGCGACATTCTGAACCATAACAGTGATCGTGGCCGTGCCGCCCTTCCCTACGGAAGCAGGCGCGCTCAGCGCGGTCACCGCTATATCGGTTGAGGGCGCGCTCACCATCGTCGTCGTCGACGCCTGGTCATTGGCGCTATTTCCATCCGCATGGCTCTGCGTCGCAACGAGCGTATGACTGCCCATAGCGGCGCCTGCCGTGTTCCAATTGAACGTGCGTGTGGTGTTCCCGCCGGCCGCCAGGCCGCCGGTGATCGTCTGCGTGCCGATCGCTACGCCTGTCGTCGCATCCGTGAGGGTAACATCGAAGCTCGCCGCGAGATTCTGTCCACCGACATTCTGCACCGTCACCCCGATAGAGGCCGTGCTTCCTTGAATCACGGAGGGCGGTGCAGTCACGCTGGTCACGGCGATATCGGCCGGCGGGTTCACAATGACGCTGATAGCGATCGCATTGTTCGACGCATTGGCATCAGGGAGCTTCTGCGTCGCGATGAGCGTGTGACCATTGGTGGCCGCACCGGCGGTATTCCACGGGAAGTCGACTGTGTCTGACGCGCCGATCGCGAGCCCGATCACGGCCTGCGTGCCGATCACCGCATTGCCGTTCGTGGCGTCGGTCAGTACCACGCCGATGCTGGTGTCGACGTCGACTTCACCCACATTCTTCACAGTCACGAGCACGTGAACGGTATCGCCCTGTCCTACGCGGGCGGGCGCGGTTATGCCCGTCAGAGCGATGTCCGTCGGCTTCGGATTCACGTTGACCGCCAGCGTGCGCCGGTTGTTGGCGGCATTGTCGTCGGCCACGCTGTGCGTCGCGACCAAGGTGTGCACACCGACTGAGGCACCCGACAGATCCCAACTGAGCGCGACGGCGGAGTTGGCTCCTACGGCTGGTGCCGCGATCGTTTGAGTACCCAGGATCACTCCGTCCGTCGAGTCTTCGACGGAGACGTCGACGCTGCTGCTTACGGCTTGATTGCCGGGGTTCGATATGAAGACCGTCACGGTGACGACGTGCCCTTCGATCACCGGACCGGAGACACTCATGTTGCTCACCGAGATGTCCGTGACCGGTGGCGCGACCGGTACGGTGGCGGTGCGCTGATCGTTGGCCGGCTTGTCGTCGCTCAGCGCATGCCTGCCCACCAGCAGGTGGTCGCCGGGCGTGGCCGGTGTCCACGCAAAGCTCAGCGTGGTTACGACGCCTGCGGCCAGGCTGCCGACGGTTTGGGTGCCGACGGTGACATTGTCGGTGGAATCAGTCAGGATCACGTCGAAGCTCGACACATCCTGATTGCCAAAATTCTTCACCGTCACGCTGACAGTGGAGGTGTTACCAACCACGAGCGAGCTCGGTCCGGTTATGCCTGTGATGGCCACGTCGGTCAGTGGACCCGGCGGTGGAGGGGACGAGCCGTCGACTGTAACTCCAAAGTGGTTGAGGACGAGATCGATCCGGTTTGCGATCGTCACGGACGCGCTGCCGGCGAACAGCAACCCAACCGGATTCAGGTTCGCGTCGTCCGTGACGATGAGGGAGCCCGAGTCCCCGCCATTGCTGAACCCTCCCGGCGAAATGATCAGCTGATCGACAAACCGCGCGCTCTTGGTGCACGTGATGCCCGAAACCGCATAGCAGACCGTGACCGTTGCGTTCACCCCTGTGATCTGGCCGTGCGTCAGCCGCGTAGTCCGTCCGTACTTCTGCACGTTCAGACCGAGCAGCGCATTGCGATCATCGAAGACCCCATCGCCATCCGCGTCGCCGTAGATCGTAGAGTTCGGCATCCCGTAGCCGTCGTCCGACGGCACCGCGTTGTCGAGCAGATCGACGCTGGACTGGGCGATCGCCGCATCCATGGTGTTGCTGCCATTGCTCGCGAACGAGATCGGCTGGAAGTCGCTCAGCGTCGCGATCTGATCAGCGCTCGTCCCGCCGTCGAACGGTCCCGGCTGATACGTCGGATCGCCGACACTCGCCCCGTTGGAGTTCGCCAAGACGTGGTTGTTGGACAGGATGTACACGCGGCCCAGCGCGTCGCGCACCCGCGCGCCGATCGTGCCCGCCGTGATTGCCGGATGCCCGACCGAATAGCCGAGCGGGACCGGCCTTTGCCGCTCCGTCGGGTCGCTGAAAGCCATGAGCCGGCCGGTCACGCGCTCGCCGATGGGCACGCCGTCGAGCACACGAGGCAAACCAGAGATGCCGGAACGCTCCACCAGCAGCGCCATCTCCGCGCGTCCGTCGGGTTGACGGACGATCGCGGTTCCGACCACGCCGGGGATCGCGAGCAGCGCATCGGTGTGGCGCCGCTGTATCGCGAGCGCCTGCAAGAAGTCCGGGCTGATGAACGGTGCTGTGATCGACGGCCCCGACGGCCCCGACGGCCCAGCCTCCCGCTCTGAGCAGGCGTACCACACTGCGGGAGCGGTGACGAGCAGGAAGACGAGGGCGGCGCGAGACAACGAGCGGGCTGCGACCATAGGACTCCCCTGGCTGAATCCTGTAACGGGCGCGGGCCACGATTATACCCGGCGAACGCCGGTCGGCAAGGTTATGGACCTAGGAAGGTACCCAGATCGTTTGCGCTTCTATGACCTCCGCGCGCCCCGGCAGAAGCAGGGGATCCGGGCACTTCGTGTGGAATGCCAAGCCTTTATAGACGGTTAGATAGCGCCAGCCGCGTTGAAAAAAGCCTCCGCGCGCGACCACGACCAGCGGTTCCTGCACCCGATTGAGGATGCGCATGAATGCGCCTGGATCGACTCGAACGACGACACCCGACGCCTTGATTGCTTGTGCGATCGCGGCAGCGTGAGCAGCGGCTTCGGCCATTTAGAGCGACTGCCCGAAGCACAGGCGATAGCCGTTGCAGTCCTCGATCTCGAAATCACGGCACCGGTAGGGCTGATCACAGACGTCCCGCACGATCTTCACGCCGTTAGACTTGAACTCGGCATTGAGGGCGTCGGCGTTCTCGATCCAGACGTACGCGTCCCATGCTCCTCCTTCAGGATCCACGACGTGATTGGGCCGCATCGCGTCCCCTCGCTCCAGCTCAGCCAGCATGATGACGATGCCACTCCGCTTGACCATGCAAAATGAGGGTGGGTCGTTCCAGAAACGCTCGTAATGGAAGCCTAGTTTGTCGCGATAGTAGTTGGCCGTGGTGACGACGTCTTCCACGATGAAGTAGGGAGCTATGGACCAGCGCGCGGGCTCTGTCATGCAATGGAATCTAGATCAACCGCCCGTGCCCGCGAGCGAAACGGCCACGCCCAGAAAGCGTTGGTAGCGCCTGAGTGTCCGTCGCATTGCGTTGCGCTCGGTGGGAGTCAGCCGGCGCAGTGGTATCACGGTCACGTTAACCCGGTCGTTGCTCGCCTTGGCACGCCACGTCCCGGCGACTTGTCCTCCGATGACGAGCGCATGCTGAAACTGCACGTACCCACCCCGCTGTGACGGGACCATCGCGCTGCCGTGCGGCACGGCATCGCGATCACGGTAGGCTACGAGGTATTCGTCGTAGATCGGCAGCAGATGCACGAGCGGGCGGCGCGGACGGGCACGCATGCCCAGCGTCCAGTAGCTCTTGCCATCGACCGTCAACTCCACCGCCCGGATCATCTCGAGTCCACGCTTCGCGTCCGGTGTGGGCAGCCCCGACCACCAGACAAAGTCGCGCAGCGTTGCGGGTCCGTGGCTCTGAAAGTACCGGCGCGCCAGCTCGCCGAGCGCGTCATCGCGGGGCAGCCGCCGCGCGTTCGGCGCGCGTTCGTCCAGCAACCCGTAGGTTGATCGTTTGAGCCGGCGTGGGCCGCTGCACACCACGCCTTCCAGCTCGAGATACTGCATGATATGGCCGGCGTGCCAACCCTTTCCGGGCAGGCCCGCGCGGGCGAAATGCTCGCCCAATTCTTGTCTAGTCAGAAAGTTGCCGTCGCGCAGCACACGCTCGCAGATCTTCCCGGCACGACTGAAGATCGATGAATTGAGACCGAGCTGGCGATCATAGGTCGCCATACGGCGGTGTACGCTGGGCGCCGTGAGCTCGAGCATCCACCGGATGTCTTTTGGTGTGACGAAGTGCCAGGTAGGACGCATAACGTGAGTGCGGAGGATGCGGCCCGCATCAAACGCGCGCTGCATCTTCGCATCCGTCATACCGGGGCCGAGCCGCAAGCCGAGTCCCCATTTCGCCGCGCCGAACTCCTGGGCCTGCACGGCGCCAAGCCAGGACACGAGCCTGGCGGGGTCGCGTAGCTCATTGCGGGTGATGTGCTGATTCGCCAAGCGCTGCTGGACTATCGATATCAATTGGCTTTGAGGACCGCCTCGATGAAACTGAGCGTCTTGGTATCGACCCACGCCGCGGACACCGCGTTGATGCCGATCGTGCCGAGTCGGTCACCCGTTCCCGTGATGGGACGCCCCTTCCAGGGCGCCGCCTTGACCTCGCGCTGTACGACGATCCCGTGCCGGGGGTCGTAGCGGAAGATTACCGCCGAAGCGAGCCCGCCGCGCGGAGTGAAGGAGAGCGCGACGCTCGGATACGCGTCGTCACGCTCGATGTGCTCGCGGACCGACGCCTCGTGCCCCGCGTTCTTGAGCTCTGCCATATACTCGTCCAGCACGGGACGGACGATGGCGTGCAGTCGCTCACCGCACATCCGCCTCTCCGCATGGTCCTTGGTGATCTTGCTTTCGGGTTGTACCTTGGCGGCGCGCTCGTCGTACGCCTGAAGAAGCGCGCGCAGTCGTGTCTTCGCATCGTCGGGCATGCTCTAAGTTACATCGGTCTTGACCGCGTGACCGCCAAATTCCCGACGCAGAGCCGCGATGACCTTCGCACCGAACGATTCCTCCTGGCGAGAGCGGAAGCGCGCGAGGAGCGACACCGTGATGACCGGCGCCGGCACGTTGAGGCGCATCGCCTCTTCGACAGTCCAGCGTCCTTCGCCCGAGTCTTCCACGTAGCCGCGGATGCCCGACAGTCGCTCGTCGCCGTCAAAGGCCTGCTCCGCAAGCTCGTTCAGCCAGGAGCGCACCACGCTGCCGTGGTTCCACAGTTTGGCAATCTGTCCGAGCCGCAGCTTGAAGTCTGTGGACGCGTGCAAGATCTCGTAGCCTTCGCCATACGCCTGGAGCATGCCGTACTCAATGCCGTTGTGTACCATTTTGACGTAGTGGCCCGCGCCCGGCGGGCCCACGTGGGCATACCCATCCGGCGCCGCCAGTGTCTGAAAGATGGGCTCGCAATGCTGGAACGCGGCGGGCGAGGCTCCAACCATCAGGCAGTAGCCAAGCGTGAGTCCCCAGATCCCGCCGCTCGTCCCGACGTCCACGAACTCGATTCCCCGCGTCTTGAGCGATTCCGCCCGGCGCATCGAATCGCGGAAGTTCGAGTTGCCGCCATCGATGAGGATGTCTCCCCGAGTGAGATGCGGCAGGATTTGTTCGATGGTGCCCTCAGTCGGCGCACCGGCGGGTAGCATCAGCCAGACCACGCGACGCGGCGCCAGTTGGCGCGCAACATCGGCGATATCTCGTGCGGCTCTCACGCCTTTCGCGCCGTGTGCGGTGATCGCGTCCGCGCTCTGGTCGTAGATGACGAGCTCGTGCCCACCCTGGGCCAAGCGCCGCACCATGTTGCCGCCCATCCTGCCCAATCCGATCATCGCGAGTTGCATCGATGGCCCCGCTCCCTTTGCGTGCGCCGTACGCTGTAGCCTCAGCTCTTTGCACCGGGCTCCCTGCTCCGTGCTCCGTGCTCCGTGCTCCGTGCTCCAGAAGATCGTACGCATCTCGACCGGATGGCCAGCGGTCCACCGCCGGTATAGGATTGCCCACCTGTGCATACC
>DATFEG010000081.1:0-3057 GCA_035251445.1 Gemmatimonadales bacterium
AGCGGTTGCTCGACCAGCGGCTGGTCGACGCCGTCGTCCTCGACATTCGTCATTGCGACGGCAATGCGCTCGATCTGCCGGCACGGTTTCCGCGCATTCCGATGTATGCGCTGTCCGCTCTGCGGCCCGAGGATGGTACGCTGCTCGCTTCCTGCCGCAAAGCAGGCTTCACCGGGATTCTCGTGGAAGGGGTGGACAACGCGGTTGCCGGCGAATGGATCGCCGCGCGAACGGCGCAGGTCGCGCGGCGGGCAGCGCTCGCGGATGCTCCACGCCTCCTGCGCCTGACCGACCGTTTGCAGCTCGCCGCGTGGGATGAGGTGCTGCGGCGCGTTGGTGTCCCGACCAAGACCGGTCATGTCGCGCAGGCATTGCGCGTCACGCGCGAGCACCTGTCCCGGGAATTCGGGGCGGGGGGCGCGCCCAACCTGAAGCGCGTCATCGACCTGGCGCGCGCCGCGTGCGCTGCTGACCTGCTCGGGAATCCGGGGTATACTGTGCGCGGCGTTGTCCGCATCCTCGGCTATGCCTCGCCGAGTCACCTGGCAGGCGCTGCACGTCGCGTGGCGGGCGCGACGCCACTCGAGTTACGCGAGCTTGGGCCGCGGGGCGTGCTCACGAGATTCTTGCGAGGACGGACGAGGTCGCGTGTTTAGCTGACCCCGGGTTTCCGACATAAATGCCGCCGGGGGGTCTCCAAATTCCTCGGTGGCTGTCCGGGGTTTCCGAGTCCCCGGGCTGCCGCCCGGGGTTAGCCTTTCGGCCATCGCTTACTTGTGATATTTTTCACAAACTTCAACCGGTACTTCAATGGCAACCGATTCCATCCTGCGTCCGGGCGAGCTCAAAAACCTTCTCCTCAAGGAAATCCAGGCGGCCGATCTCGCGGACATCGATGTCCGGGAAGTCGGCACGGTCCTGGAGGTGAAGGACGGGATCGCGCGGATTTACGGTCTCACATCCGCCATGGCCGGTGAGATGCTCGAGTTCACCGTATCGGCAACCGGCGAGAAGATCACGGGTCTCGCGCTCAACTTGGAAGAAGACAACATCGGCGCCGTCATCTTCGGCGACTACCTCGAGCTGCGGGAAGGCGATGAAGTGCGCCGCACCGCGCGCGTGCTCGAAGTGCCGGTAGGCGCCGCGCTGGTCGGCCGGGTGGTGGACGCGCTGGGCCGGCCCGTGGACGGGCTTGGCCCCATTCACACCACGAAGACCCGGAAGGTCGAGATCATCGCCCCCGGCATCATCAAACGCCAGCCAGTGAAAGAGCCGCTGCAGACCGGGATCAAGGCGATCGACTCCATGATCCCGATCGGCCGCGGGCAACGCGAGCTCATCATCGGCGATCGGGGGACCGGCAAGACGGCAATCGCCATCGACACGATCATCAATCAGAAGGGACAAGGCGTCATCTGCGTCTACATCGCTATCGGTCAGAAGAACTCGACCGTCGCGGCCGTCGTAGAGCGGCTCAAGCAGCACGACGCGATGGAGTACTCGATCGTGGTCGTGGCGTCCGCGTCGGAGCCCGCCCCGATGCAGTACATCGCGCCGTACGCGGGCTGCACGATGGCCGAATACTTCATGTATGACGAGAAAAAGGCGACGCTGTGCGTTTACGACGACCTCTCCAAGCAGGCGGCGGCATACCGGCAGCTCTCGCTCGTGTTGCGGCGCCCGCCTGGTCGCGAGGCGTACCCCGGCGACGTGTTCTATCTCCACAGCCGGCTCCTCGAGCGCGCGGCGAAGCTATCTGACGAAATGGGGGGTGGGTCGCTCACCGCGCTGCCGATCATCGAAACGCAGGCAGGGGACGTGTCGGCCTACATCCCGACCAACGTCATCTCCATCACCGACGGTCAGATCTTCCTCGAGACCGATCTCTTCTATTCGAACGTGCGTCCAGCGGTAAACGCGGGCATCTCGGTGAGTCGAGTGGGGGGCAACGCACAGATCAAGGCGATGAAGCAGGTCGCGGGGCGGCTGCGGCTCGATCTGGCGCAGTACCGCGAGCTCGAGGCATTCGCGCAATTCGGCTCGGAGCTCGATCCCGCGACGCAGCGCCAGCTCGCGCGCGGCGCCCGCGTCGTGGAAGTGCTGAAGCAGCCGCAATACGAGCCCATGCCGGTGGAGCAGCAGGTGATCGTGATTTTCGCGGTGACGAGCGGTCTGATCGATGACGTCGATGTGCCGAAGATCAGAGAGTGGGAAGCGGGACTGCTCGAATTCATCCGCGCGCAGCATCCGGAGATTGCCGACGATATCCGCACCAAGCGTGCTTTGTCGGACGACTTGAGCGGCCGGCTCCGCACGGCGATCGAGGAGTACAAGGCGCTTTAATGGCGAAGCCTCGCGAGCTGCGCCGCCGCATCCGCTCGGTCCAGAACACCCGCAAGATCACGAAGACGATGGAGCTCGTTTCCACGTCGAAGTTGAAGCGCGCTCAGGATCGAGTGGTGGGCGCCCGGCCGTACGCGCAGGCGCTCGCCGAGGTCATTGGCGAGCTGTACTCGCCGGAACTGGCTGAGCGGTTCCCACTCCTACGTCAGCCGACGCACGACGCACGACGCACGGCTCTCGTGCTCATCACGTCGAATCGGGGGCTGTGCGGCGCGTTCAACTCCAATCTGATCCGCGAGGCTCGGCGGTGCCTCGACGAGATGGAGCGTCAGGACGCGCATACCGAGCTGCACCTTGTCGGCAAAAAAGGGATCAGTTACTTCAAGTTCACGCGGCGCAATGTGGCCTCGCAGCGCGTCGATATCGGCGACAAGCCGACGCTACAGCACGCGCAAGATCTGGCGCAGCCGCTGATGGAGCGGTTTGCGAAAGGCGATCTCGATGCCGTTGACGTCGTGTTCGCGAAGTTCAATAGCGCGGTGAGTACGCCACCGACGACGCTGCGGGTCCTGCCGGTGATGCCGCCCGAAAGGCGGCGGTCGGACGGTCAAGACGCAAAGGCGGCGGTCAACTACATTCTTCAACCCTCCGCCGAGGGAATCCTGCACGAGCTGCTCCCGTTGTACGTCATCAATCAGGTCTATCGGGCACTCG
>DATFEG010000082.1:0-3145 GCA_035251445.1 Gemmatimonadales bacterium
CGTGAAGATCGTCGTGTCGTCTGCGAGGCCGATAGTCTTGATGGGGAGGCAACGGCCTTCATTGCTCGCACCATACACCGTCGTCGTCACGCCTCCCATGGGATCGGTCATGCTCACGAGGCGTGAGCAACGGTACGTCCCTGCCGCGATCGAGTCGTAGACGAACGAGACGGTATCGAGCGTGCTCGACGTGACGGGCCACTGCGCCGCGTTGCGGATGAGCCGCACGATTCGAGTCGCCGCATCGTACTCGTAGGTTACCGACGCCTGGTCGTAGTAGACCGGATTGCCGTGCACGATCCGGGTGATCCGGCCCAGCGAATCGCGCGTGATGAACCGCACGTCGTCACCGCCGTAATCCTCGACGAGGAAGTCTGGCGTCATGAACCCAGGAGGGGCGAAGTGCCGCACGTATGTCGGTCCGCCGAATCGATCGATGGTGAAGTCGACGGGCTTCGCGAATGCGCCAACAAATGTTCCCCGCGCCTGATCGGTAGCGACGAGCCGCTCGACTCGTTCTCCTGCACGGCCGAACCCGAGGCGTGGGAGCATCCGGCGCAGCGGATCGCGGTAGTAGGCAGTGGCGACGCTGACATGGTCGGGGGGACGAACCATGGTCTCCGGCGTGTAATACAGCGGATCGTACGTGAACGTCGTCACGATCGGCTTGGCAGGAGTCGAGCGCGGATCGGTCACTGAAGTCACAAACGCACCGGGCGCGGTCGCGTGATAACCGAAGAGCGTCGAATCGGCCTTGGTCGGCGATGTCCAGATCTTCACCACGGTGAGGCGCCGGCTCGCATCGAATCGGAAGGTGGCGGCTCGGCTGGTCGTTCCGCCTGGGGCGCGTAGCCAAATGTCGCTGACGAGGCCCGGCGCGGACGCGGAATCGTACCGAAACGCGAACGCATGACCCGCGGGATCGACGATGCTGTCGAGTCTGGTGGGACTGACGGACGAATACACGAATCTGGTCCGGTTGCCGAGGAGATCGGCGGTGTAGCGCTGCCAGCCGTCCGACCGGAACCCCACGCTCGCGCCATTCCACAGGTACGCGATGTACGCCGCACTGTCGGGATGGCCAAACCCCGTTTCGACTAGCGTCGACGTCTCCCCCGGCGGTGTAACCCAAACGCTGCCGGACTTCCGAAACACGGTGTAGGACCCATCACCGGAGAGCCAAATCGCAGCCGGTGCTCCTTGCGACGTCAGGCCGAGAATGAGTCGACTCTGTTCCGCGAGAGCCCAGCCGGATCCAAAACGCGTTGCGGTTGTGTCGGGCAGGTACAGTTGAATCACCTCCTGGCGAACCGTGTCCTCACGTGATTGGGAGCCATTAGAGTAGAACGTCCGAACCGAAGCGGTGATCGTGCGAATGGCGGCATTGCCACCCGAAGCCGGCAAGTCGGTACCCACGACCCGCCTGACGGTGGATTGTTCATTGAGCACCTGGGGGAGGTCGAAGGGACCGGCGCCTGACGGAACGACCGTCCCGAAATAGTGAGTCAGTTGTCCGTTGGTGCCCACGAGCGCGCCACCTTCTCGAAGCGTGACTTGTAGGGACTCGGGCGCGAGCTGGATTCGGCCGATCAGGATTTCGTACGGGAGCAGCGTCGGAGCGCGTTGTGATGTGGAGCGATACACCATGTGCAAACTCCGGTCGCGATCGCGCGTGACGAACCCTGGAATCCCTTGCGTGAGCATCACCCCGCCGCACTGCAGCGCTCCGAAGGCAGCGCACTCCCCCTGATCCAGATGCGTGAAATCTCGGAGTGGGGTGACCGGCACGGGTGCTACAACGGCCCCGGGGCCACCCCCTAACTGCACGAATCGCGCGCGGACGTAGCTGCGGTGGCCGGTCGAGTCGGCAATGCTCGCAATCATCTCGTTCCAGCCGCCGCTATCGCTCGGCGGATCGAGCGGGTTGTGCTTGTTGAGGGACGGATGGGTTGCGCTCACTTCGTAGGTCGCCCCCACCTTATTCGAGCTGATGTGGCGGACCTGATTCCCAATGGGGGTATTGTTGTCTACGATGAGCGTGCCGTTGAGCCACAGCTTGAAGGTGCTTGGGTTGATCGCGCCGGCACTCCCGACCATCGGCACAACGCCGGTGTCGGGAGGGATCGGCTTGCCACGTCGCGCGGTGGCGCTTTGCGCTGAGAACACGGATGAAGCGATGTCCGGCGTCATCCCGATGCTTTGGCCTCCTCCTCCTCCTCCGCTTCCCTGAGTTCGATCGCCATATGGATAGACGTCCCAGAGCGGGTCATTGGGATCGCTGTCCATCCAAAACGCCCAGTCGTACTGATTGTCCTGGAGGTAGGTGTAGCTGGCGCAGGTTTTCTGCTCTGCCGGCGTGAAGTCACGATTCAGCGTGCTCACGGCGACCACAGTGTCCCACACGACCATCGCTCGAAAGATGTAACCGGCGGGCGTGGTCGCGTTGGCGGGCTGCGAGAAAAACGACGAAGGTCCACTCAGCCGGATTTCCGGATCGTCCACGTGGACGGGACACCCCCGTAGCGAATCGAGGGGAAGCGGCAGGGCGCCGGGAAGCAGGCCGGCGATCACGCCGAGTGCGTCGGTCATCGGCAGGGAGTCGTCGAGCGAGTAGACAGGTACTGGTCCCGCTTTCAGCGTCGTGCGTAGCGTATCGCACCGGCCGTTGAATGCGCATACCCACGTGCCGAAATCGTGGCAACCGGACGTCAGCTGGAGTCCCGTGGCGGTCAGCGTCGCACCGTTGATTTCGACGCGGCCTGGCTTTTGGGTGCTGTCCGCTCCGTCGATCAGCAACCGGATCGTACCCGTGTTAACGCCGCTCGCGTGATCGAAGACGGCGCGCAGGGTGTCGCCGAAAGGCAAGTCCGAAGAGTCCGTAGGGTGCAAGTGCGCAGCGATCCCCGCGCCAAGTGTTGTCATTACCCCAATTTCGAGTGTGTCTCCCGAACGCGTGATTTCGTTCGGGCTCACCCAATTCGCTCGATATTCTTGGCTGAAGTGGCCCATTCCACTGGTGCGATAGCCGACCGTCACAACTCGCGTGGCACCTTTAGCGAGCGAGAACGAGCTCGGATTGGGCGTCTCGCATGGCAGCTGGGAGGACAGCGCGACGCACTCGACGCTGATGGTCCCGAATGTATTG
>DATFEG010000071.1:0-3255 GCA_035251445.1 Gemmatimonadales bacterium
GTGGCGCAGCGCATGCGGCGTGACACGTTTGCCTTTCAACGAAGCACACCGTTCGGCCGCGGCAGCCGCGTACCGCGTGACCATCCGCTCGACGGCATCGCGACTGAGCGACTGACCTCGGATGCCGGGAAAGAGCGGGGCCGTCGGCGAACCGGGCTGTGTCCCTAACCACGCCGTCAGCGCAGCGACGGCATCGCGACGGAGCGGGGTGGACCGGTGTTTCCGGCCTTTGCCCAGACAGCGGAGGTACGCGCCTGGGCCCAAGACAATGTCCTCGCGTTTGAGCCCAATCACCTCGGAGACGCGCAGTCCCGTTTGGAAGGTGACCAAGAGCAGGGTGCGGTCGCGGCGTCCGAGCCAGGTCGATGCATCGGGTATCGCCAGGATCGCGTCCATTTCGGCCGCCGTGAGGAACTCGATGACCTTGCGCTCATAGCGTCGCGTGGGAATGGCTAACAACCGCTGACACAGTAAGGCATGGGCCGGCTCGTTCAACGCGACGTACTGCACGAACGAGTGGATGGCGGCGAGCCGCGCATTCCGGGTCCGATTGCTATTGCCCCGGACGCGCTCGAGATGGTCGAGAAAGTCGCTGACAAACGTCGGGGTGAAATCCTCAAGCGTCAGCGCCGAGGGGGCGCGACGCAACCGCTCGGCGGCGAAGCGCAACAGGAGACGGAATGTGTCGCGGTAGCCCGCCACCGTGTGGGCGCTGGCCTGGCGCTGCTGGCGCAAACGATCGGTGAAGAAGCGCTGCAGGAGGGACGGAAAGCTGGTGGCCGTCATCGGCGGCTCTCCTCGGGCGCGCCCGTGACGCGGGCCGCGGCCAAGTGGAGCAATTCCGGCACAGCTTCCAGATACCAGTACGTGTCATTGACATGGACGTGGCCGAGATACGTGGCCAGCTTGGGCAGCTCACGCTCAACATCGCGTCCGGCGCGGTACCACGCCACAAGCGTCGATGCGGCGAAGCGATGGCGCATATCGTGGAGGCGGGGCCCATGCCCATGACGGCACCCGGTCGTTGGCGCACGCAGGCCGGCCCGTCGGGACACGAGCACAAAGGTGTGGCGGGTATTGTCACCGACGAGTCGCGTGCCGCGCTCCGAGACGAAGAAGGCGGGTGTCGGCCGCTTCGGCACGAGGCGGTCGCGGGCCTCGGCATACCGCCTGAGGGCCTCGGTGGTCGACCGATGCACAGGGACGATCCGGGACTTGCCAAACTTGGTGCGACGGATCGTGAGGAGATCCCGGTCCAGCGCGACATCGGCGTCGTCGAGCATCAGCGCTTCACTGACTCGTAAGCCCGTCACGACGAGCAGACCGAACAGCGTGACGTAGGTGAGTCCACGCAGCCCTCGCGGCGACGGCAGCGCGCGGGCGGCGGTCAGGAGCGCCCGGATCTCCCCGTCGGTGTACAGATGCGGTCGGGGACGCCGAAATCGATGCGGCAGGAGACCAGCCGGCGGGACCTCGGTCCGCGGGTCAGTGGCCTGTCGCCAGATGGCGAATCGCCGCACGATGCCGAGGCGCCACGCCCACGTGGCGGGCTGGGCGTGACGCGGGGCCATCGCCCATCGCACCGCCAAGTCACGCGTGATCACCTCCTGCCCCTCGGCCTCGACAAAGGCGATAAACCGACGGAGCAAACCGGCCGGCACGCGCAAGCGGAGGCCCAAGCCTTGGCGCATGCCGAGATACTCGTCCAACGCGGTCGCGAGCGACGTCATTGCACACCTCCCGCGTCTGGCCACGGCTGCACCACGACCCGAAGACTCTCCAGATCGACCTTCGCATAGATCTCCGTCGCGCTCGCTGCGCGGTGGCGAAGCACCGCGCCAATCTCGACGAATGACGCCCCATGCCGGAGCATCTGGGTGGCGAGACTATGCCGGAGCAGATGGGCACCGCGGACGGGCGGATGCAGATCGGCCCGGGCGAGCGCGCGGCGCACGAGCGTCGTGACCGCCCCCGGTCCCTGGAAGCTCCGGCGCGGCGCGCGCCTGCAGAGAAACACGCGCCGCGTCGTGCTCGGCGGCCGATCACGGAGATACGTGACCAACGCGTCTCCCACGTCGGCAGGCAACGGAAACCGCTCATGGCGCAACCCTTTCTTTCCCGGAATCGTGATCTCGCCGGTGCGCCAGTGCAGATCATCGAGCGCCAGCGCCACCACCTCGCCGGCACGGAGCCCTAGGCGCGCCAAGAGCAGCAGAATCGCATGGTCGCGCCGTCCCGTCGCCGTCTCTCGATCACAGGCGGCCAGGAGGCGTTCCACGTGCTCCGGCGCGAGTGATCGCGGCAAGGTCGCCAACCGCCAGTCCGGCACAGGGGGCACCACGACGCTGAGATCGACGGCCAGCTCGCCCGCCTGAAAGAGAAACCGGAACATGGCCCGCAGCGCGGTGGTCATCAATTGGGCGCGTCCCGGACTCCCCACTCGCGCATGCCGCTGCACGAATGCCGCAATATCGCTCGGGCTCAGTGTCCCAAGCGACGACCACGTCTCACCTCGTTGCTCAGTGAGAAACTGACGAAAGAACCCAAGATAGGTCTGCACAGTCGTCGGCACGAGCCCGCGCTCGGCCCGCAGATACTGCTCATATCGGCGCTCGAGCTGCGCGCGAGGCGACTCGTCCACCAGGGGTGGCGGGGCGACGATCACTCCTTGGATGCGAAGGTGCGTGAGCAAGTGACTGAGCGTGGGCCGGCCGTCCCGTCGCTGACGACCGGGCGCGGCGCGAAGAAAGGCCTGCACCACGCCCTCGTCGAGATCCGTCAGCGAGACATCGCGGCGAGCCATCCACCGATCGAACGCCCGAACCAGTGGCAGCTGCGATCCTCTGGTCTTCCGCGCATACCCCAGCGCGACGAGATGCTTGGTGAACGAATCAAGGTGTGGCCCCAATGGACTGGGGCAAGGACGATTACCTGCTCCCCCGTGGCCGCGCTCTGCCATGTCTCCCCCTTTCCGGCACGTGTGCCGAACCGAAGAAGACAGCCCGATTATGCCGACAGTGCAATGGGAATTTCGGGGTGATTCAGCCTACAGGAGCGTGGGCAAATGAAAGGGCTCGGCATAATCCAGGGCTCGGCATGATGCCGCAGGTCGTGCCAGTGCAAGTCGATCTGACGCAACTTGACGCGATCGACGCGAGCACCGGGTTTCGTCCGCTTCGTGTCGTAGCCATTAGCGACAAGCAGCAGCGACTCCCAGGCCGTCTTGAAGCTGGCGACGTACTCGCCGTTGTCGGT
>DATFEG010000110.1:0-20523 GCA_035251445.1 Gemmatimonadales bacterium
CTCGTCATACGTCGCATTCCGCTTAGCTTTATGGGCGCATGATCAGACGTTTCTCCGGTATGATGCTCGCCGTCGTCATTGCCATGGCGTGCGCCCAGCACTCCGCCAGCCAACAACCCGCTCCGGCGCCGCAGGGCGCCCAGCCGCCGTACACGCGAGCGGACGTCCATTTCCTTGCCGGGATGATCGGGCACCACGCGCAAGCGATTCAGATGGCAGAGTGGGCGCCGTCCCACGGCGCGAGTCAGGCCCTGCGCGTGTTGTGCGAGCGCATCGTAGTCGCGCAGACCGATGAGATCGAATTCGCACAGCGCTGGCTGCGCGAACGTGGCGAGTTCGTCCCGCCGGCTGATCCCCGCGGCCACATCATGCAGGGGATGGCCGAGCCGATGCTGATGCCGGGCATGCTCACCCCCGAACAGATGAAGCAGCTCGACAGCGCGCGGGGGGCCGAGTTCGATCGTCTGTTCCTGACGTTCATGATTCAGCACCACCAGGGCGCGATCACGATGGTGGAACAGCTGCTGGCGTCGCCCGGCGCGGCGCAGGAAGGGCAGATCTTCAAATTCGCGGCCGACGTCAATGCCGATCAAACCACCGAGATCAATCGCATGACTCTCATGCTGGAAGACCTCAAACGGAGCTCTCAGTGAAATTCCGATTCCTGTCATGTTTCGTAGTCGCAGCATTCGCGGTCGCCGGCTGTTCGAGCTCACGATCGTCGTCGACGGGCTATTCCTCGTCCACCGCGGGTCCCGCGCCCACGAGCACACGTGCCCCGAACCCCGATCCGCGCGTCGGTTTGCGCGCCGGCTGGTTCAACGCCGGCCAAGCTGCGTGGAACATGCGGCTGGTATCCAACACGCCGCCGTCGCCCGATTTCATCAATCGCAACGTTCCGGGGGATTTCCGGCTCGTCAACTCGGACCTGTCGTTCCGGGGCAACTACGTGATCCAGGGCAACTACTCCGGGGTGCAGGTCTGGGACATCTCGAATCCAAAGATCCCCAGGCTCCACAAGGCGTTCGTCTGTCCCGGATCACAAAGCGACGTGTCGGTCTATCGCAATCTGTTGTTCGTGTCCGGCGAGGCGTTGAATGGACGCACCGACTGCGGCACGCAGGGAATCCAGGATACGGTCGATCATCACAGGCTGCGCGGCATCCGAATCTTCGACGGCACCGATCTGGCAAACCCCAAGCCCATCACCAACGTGCAGACCTGCCGCGGCTCGCACACGCATACCGTCGTCACGTCGCCGACCGACACGAGCCATGTCTACATCTACGTCTCGGGGAGTGCGCCGGTCCGCTCGCCGAACGAGCTGGCTGGATGCGCGGTCGGGTCGATGGATACGACGCCCAACACCGCGCTCTTCCGAATCGAAGTCATTCAGGTTCCGCTCGCGAATCCCGAGCAAGCGCGCATCGTCAGCTCACCCCGAATCTTTGGGGGTCTCGACGCGCCGGCACGTCACGGTGACGCACCGGAAGACGTCGCTGAGTACAAGCGCCAGGTTGATTCCGCGCGGGCGGCGGGAGGGTTGGTGATCGCGTTCGAAGGTGAAGACATCATCATCGGCCGGGGCTTCACCACCTGGGCGCTCGACAGTATCGTGAAAGCCCGCGGTGGCACGGGAACCCCCACTGCCGCCGATACCGCGACGTTCCGCACCAACGCGCAGACGATCTTCACGCAGCGCGTTGAAGGAAACCGGCGGCGGCTGGGCATAGGACCGCGGAGCGGCCCGACGCAGTGCCACGACATCACGGCCTATCCCGCGATCGGACTTGCGGGTGGCGCCTGCGGCGGGTACGGCATGCTGCTCGATATCCGCGACGTCGCGAATCCCAGGCGCGTGAGTGCCGTATCGGATTCCAACTTCTCCTTCTGGCATTCGGCGACGTTCAACAACGACGGGACCAAGATCCTGTTCACCGACGAATGGGGTGGAGGGGCGCAGCCCCGCTGCCGCAGCACCGACAAGCCGGAGTGGGGTGCCAACGCGATCTTCACGCTGCGCGGGACCACGATGACGTTCACGAACTATTTCAAGCTGCCCGCGATGCAGACCAAGTTTGAAAACTGCGTGGCGCACAATGGCACGCTGGTTCCGGTTCCGGGTCGCGATATCATGGTGCAGGGCTGGTACCAGGGCGGCGTCTCGGTCTTCGATTGGACCGATCCGGCGAATCCCAGGGAGATCGCCTACTTCGATCGTGGACCGATGGATTCCACGAAGCTCGTCGGCGCGGGGTCGTGGTCGGCCTACTGGTACAACGGTTACATCATCAGCTCCGAGATCGCGCGCGGGCTCGACATCTTCGAGCTGACGCCCAACGCCTTGCTCACGCAGAACGAAATCGACGCTGCGAAGCTCGTGCGCTTCGACTATCTCAATGCGCAGAATCAGGAGAAGCTGGTGTGGCCCGCGAACTTCGTGGTGGCGCGCGCCTATCTCGACCAGCTGGCCCGGTCGAACGGGCTGCCCACCGCGAAGATCAATGCCGCGCGCGACGCGCTGACCGGCGCCGAGCGGGCATCGGGGCAGGCGCGCCGTGACGCGCTGAATCAGCTGGCCACGCAGCTCAACACGGACGCTCAGGGCTCTCCCGATCAGCCGAAGATGCAGCTTCTGGTCGGTGTGGTGCGCGACCTGGGCAAATAGGGTGCAGCAGTCGACGAAGCTGAATGGCGGGGCTCACGGCTCGTGAGCCCCGTTCGTTCTTCCCGCAAGCGCTACCAGGAATTCGTTCAGGACTACAAGCAGCGGCGTCTCGACGAGGTCGCCGAGGCATCAGACGGCGGGCAGCCGCCGGCTCAGCCCCGCGAACCGGGGCCGGGACGGCGTGCCTATGTGCGGGATTACCTGCGGTGGCTGCGGCCGCACCGCACCGAGCTGACCATGGTGTTCGTCCTGGCGCTCGCCGTCGCCGCGCTCCAGATGATCGAGCCGCTGTTCATTCGGTTCATCATCGACCGCGTAATCTTGCTCCAGGATCTCGATCTCAGCACCCGACTCACCCGCCTCAACCTCGCTGGGCTCGCTTTTCTAGGTGTGATCATCCTGTCCCATGTGGGCGGCGGATGGAAGGATTACCGGCAGCGGATTCTGAACGTTCGCGTGATGCTGTCGCTGCGGCGGTCGCTCTACGAGCGGTTGTTGCACCTGCCGCTGCCGCGGCTGTGGGAGATGAAGACGGGCGGTATCCTGTCGCGTCTCACGGGCGATGTCGAGACGACGACCGGCCTGCTCCAGATGGCGATTGTATCGCCGGCCATTTCGGCCATTCGCCTGGTGATTGCGATCGGGATCCTGCTCGCGCTGAACTGGCAACTGGCCCTCATGGCGCTGGCGATTATTCCCGGCGTAATGGTCTTGAGCCTCATCTTTGTCCGCCGTATCCGTCCGATTTACCGGTCCGTGCGCAAGGACGTGGAGGTCGTCGACGGCCGGGTGGGCGAGACGTTTTCCGGCATTCGCGTGGTGCGCGCGTTCCGGCAGGAGATCCAGGAGCTGCTCAGCTACATGCTTGGCCGCCACACGGTACTCCGTAAAGAGCTGTTCGCGCATCGCCGGGAGCTGCTGCTGTGGACCTCGTGGGGTCTGCTCGAAGCGGGAATCAGCGTCGTCATCGTCTGGTTCGGCGGCTACCTGAACATCGTCGGCCGGGCGAGCGTCGGCGACATCATGGCGTTTCAGTGGTACATGTTTCTGCTGCTGAATCCCGTCTGGCAAATCGTAAACTCCTTCTCCGAAATGCAGCGCTCATTGGCCGCCATGGAGCGCGTATTCGAAGTGCTCGCGATGGAGGACGACAAACCCGATCGCCCGGGCGCGCGTGACGCGCCGCCGGTCGTGCGGGAGCTGCGCTTCGAGGACGTCACATTCGAGTATCGCGAAGGCCAGCCGGTGGTGCGGGATTTCAACGTGACGGTCCCCGGTGGCTCAGTCGTGGCGCTCGTCGGTCGCAGCGGCGCCGGGAAGACCACCGTGACGGATCTGGTCGCGCGGTTTCACGATCCGACGCGCGGCCGCCTGCTGCTCAACGGCACCGATATTCGCGACGTGCGCCTGCGGAGCTATCGTGATCTCCTGGCGATCGTGCAGCAGGACGTCTTCCTGTTCGATGGATCGGTGCGAGACAACATCGCATATGGCCGCCACGATGCCACCGACGGCGACATCGAGGATGCCGCGCGCCGGGCCAATGCGCACGAGTTCATCGTCCGGCTCCCAAACGGCTACGACACGTTCATCGGCGAGCGGGGGGTGAAGCTGTCGGGCGGCCAGCAGCAGCGGCTCGCGATTGCCCGCGCGATTCTGGCGTCACCGCAGATTCTCATTCTCGACGAAGCCACCAGCAACTTGGACACCGAAAGCGAGCAGCTGATTCAGGCGTCGATGGCCGATCTGCTGGCCCATCGGACCACTTTCGTCATTGCGCATCGCCTGTCCACCATTCGGCGGGCCGATTTGATCCTGCTCATGGAGAACGGTGCGGTCGTTGAGCGGGGGACGCACGAAGCATTGATGCGCGCGCGAGGCCTGTATCACGATATGGTCCGACGGCAAATGGAAGCGCAGGCGCGCGAGGGGGACGAGGTGCTGCGATAGGACTACCGAAACGTAAACCCCACCGACACGGAATACATCGTCGCAATCAGGTCGTCCACACGTCGATTCGCCAACGCCACATCTCCCAGAGCAGTGACAAAGACGCCGGCATTCCCGGTGAACGCGAACTTGCGGGAGATCGGCGCGTCCCACCCCAGCCCAAAGGTTATGCCAATCCCACCCCCCTCGCTCGTATCGGCGACTGCCGTCCCCGCGCTGTCTCCCGGGATTGAGAACTGGCCAAATGCCGCGCCGACCCCACCCTTGAAGAACAGTCCACGCGAACCGGGATACCACATAATGATGATCGCGGCCGTTCCTGTTTCGGCAGTCGTGCCGGAATCCGGGGATGCATGGCCCAGGCTCTTGTTCAGCAGCGTAAACGCCTCGAAGCCGATGAGGACGTGATCGGAGACGATCCCTCCCAGGCGAACGTAACTCGTCGTGCCATTGGCGCCCACGACCTCTTCACACCCGGAGCACGCGATCCGCGCGTGTCCCGGCCCGAACCCGAACTCACCCCACAATCCGCTACGATGTGGCCGAGAGGGCTTGCGAGGTTGGGAGCCGCCGACTGGCTCTTGAGCTGCCGCGGCGCCGTAACCGAGCAGCGTCACGGCCAGCACGCACACGATGAGCTTCACTTCCCGAACCCGACCTTGGTCCAGACGACCATCAAACGGGCTTCCGGGTAGTCCCGCGAGTCTCTCGCCCGGCCGTCGGTGTAGCGGCTGCTACGCGCGAAGATGGTGCTGCTCGCGGACACGCCCAGCCCGCGGGTGATCGGGATGGCGGCCTCGACGCCGCTGAAATCGACGATATGATCCGCACTCGCGCCGCTCACCGCGTGGATGTACTCGAGCTGGCCAAAGACCCGGAAGAATCGCGCGCCATGGCGCTCGACCGCGAACTCCCACCGTGCGCCCACGCCCGGACCAAAGTCGTAATTGCGGTCGCCCAGGCCGGTCCCGGGGGCATCGATGGCGCCGAGAAAGATTCCGTCGCCAAAGAGGGCGGTGCGGATCCCGAATCCTTTCGACCCGATGAGCCAGCGCGAGTTGATACCGATCTCCACACTCTGTCCGCCGACGCTTTGGGCCGGGTTCTTGTAGAAATCGTAGCGCTGGTTCACCGCCAGCATGTGGCGATTGCGTCCGGCGGGGTTGTTCAAATTCGCCCCATATAAGCGGCCCGATGCCCGCAGGGCGTTGAGACCGCCATACGAGCTCAGCAAGATCCGGACGTTGAACACATCGAACGGCTTCCTGAACTCCTGCCCGACTTGATCACCGTAGAGGAGATCGAGCACGAACGTGCTCGAGGTGACGGAGCCGCTATCGTCGATCAGTCGCTTGGCAAAGCGGATTCCTCCGCCGAGGCGCAGCACGTAATCCTTGGGGGCGTGCTCGGGAGGATTGGGCCCGCGCGCCGTCCACTGGCCGCGCAACAGCCGATTGAAGGCGCCAACGGGATCCAGCGGGAGTGCGGCGATCTCTCGCAGGATTCGGGTGCCTCCGCCTGCACGGTTGTCCCGGATGGTTGCTCCAACGCGATGAAACATCTCACCCAGCGTGACTCCCCCGAAGCTCGTCATGAACCAGTCGTTGAGTGATGGCCGGTAGGTCTCGCCAAAGTACTCCCACGACCACGAGCCGAAGAACGCGATCGGCACCGATTCGAAATAGCCCATGCCGTTGGAGCGGCCAGCATTGAAATAGAGGGCGCCGTGGTACGGATGAGAGAACATGTTCGTGAAGAACGCGTCCTCGTCCCACTCCCATCCGAGTCGCAGGTTCTTGAGCCAGGCGCGCGTGCCCGCACGCGCCCAGTCCTGCCCGAACGCCCAGGCATCGACGCGATTCACGAACGCGTTGATCAAGACGGTCTCGCCGATCGCCAACAGAGGCCGTGCGGGCGCAGGGTAGGGGAACTCGGCCGTGCTGTCCACGTTGGCCGCGCTGTCGACCTTGCTCGAACTATCGGATTGGACGAGCAAGAGCATGGCGAGAAGTGCTGCGGACATGGACGGAAAGGTACGCCCCAACCATGTTTCGGCTACGCGGACAACCTCACTGGGCGACACCCTGGCAGCGGCAGTCTTGACGAAGGGCTGAGCGGGCGAGACGATTGAGGCCTCCCATCCCTCCAGCGGAGGCTCACATGACGGCGTTGTCCGCGCTGTGGCTGCCGATTTTGGTCTCGGCCGTGGCGGTGTTCGTGGCCAGCTCGATCATTCACATGACTCCGCTCTGGCATAAGACGGACTATCCGCGATTCCCCAACGAGGACCGGGTGCTCGACGCTCTGCGCCCGCTGAGCCTGCCGCCGGGCGATTACTTCATGCCGCGCCCCTCCAGCTCAGCCGAAATGCGCTCGCCCGAGTTCCAGGAAAAACTGAAGCGTGGGCCCGCGGTCATGATGACTGTAATGCCGCCGTGGAGCGGATCCATGGCCGGGCAGCTCGGCCAGTGGTTCGTGTATTGCTTGGTCATGAGCTTTCTGTCCGCCTACGTTGCCGCGGCGGCGGTAGCTCCGGGGGCGACGTTCACGCAGATCTGCCGCTTTGCCGGCACCGCCGCCTTCATGGGCTACACGCTTGGGTTGTGGCAGATGTCTATCTGGTATCGGCGTGCGTTGAGTATCACGCTGAAATCGACGCTGGATGGCGTCATCTACGCGGCGGTGACATGCGCGGTTCTGGGATGGCTCTGGCCGTAGTACGGTCCGGGGTGTGCACGGCATCGCGAGCATGACAGCTCCCGTTCTCTGCTATCACCGCATCGGCGGCCCGCTCGAGCTCGGCGTGACTCGCGTGGGCAGCTCGGTCTTCGTCCGTCAAATGACCGCATTGGCCCGCGCGGGCTGGCGGACCATGTCGCTGAGCGAGTTCGCGACACCACGCACGACGCACGACGTACGACACACGTTTTTATTGACCTTCGATGATGGCTATGCCTCCCTGGCCGACCACGCCTATCCCGTCCTGGCCGACCTCGGCTTCACCGCCACGACCTTTCTGATTACGGACTTCGTCGGTAGGACGAACACATGGGATGTGCGCTACACGTGGAAGCGACTACCGCATCTGGGCTGGAATCAGGTCGAAGCATGGCAGGCGCGGGGGTTTTCGTTCGGTTCCCATAGCGCAACCCACCGCCGGCTCACCTGGCTGCCGGATCGAGCGGTCGAAACCGAGCTGACGACGTCCCGCAGAATACTCACTCAGCGCCTCGGTCCGGCTGCCGGTCGTGCGATCGCATACCCGTTCGGCGCCGTGACTGCCCGCATCGCGCAGCTTGCCGCGGCGGCGGGGTACGAGCTGGGTTTTGGAGGTGTGAAGGCCGCCGGCGATCGGCTGAATCTCGGGCGCGTGCCAGTCTATTTCTGGGACGCGTGGGACGTCCCGTTCGGATTGCGTGACGACAACATTGGCTCGCTCGGTCGATTCGTCGCGCATGCAGCGAATCGGTGCGCGGTCGGAACGACAGTGATGCGGGCTATCGGCTATCGGCTATCGGGCGGACGTTACCGGATAGCGGATAGCGGATAGCTGATAGCCGATCGCTAGACAAAGAATCGCGCCACCACGGGAATCAGCTGGGGATGCTTCAGCAGCGCCTGCGTCATGACGCGTCCCAGCGTCCGCTTTTCACGCGCGACGTTATTCACCGTGCGCGCCAGGGAGTTCAAGAACGCATCGTCCATGTGCTCGAGCGCGTGTTTGATTCGGTAATACTTGAGATGGTCCTCGCCCAGTAACTCCATCCACGCCGTGTGGTACGCCGAAAGCCGCCGTTCGCTCGTATCGCCCTCGCGAATCGCGGCCGCGGCGGTGCAACCGGCCAGGCGTCCCGCCTTCATCGCGTTATTGATGCCACCGCCCGACAGGGGATTGATCATGTGCGCCGCATCGCCGGCCACGAGGACACCGTCGCCATAAGTCTTCTTGATGGTGGTGTGCACGATCACGCCGCCCACCGTGTAGCCCGTGCGCGCACCGTTCGGGAACCGCCGCGCGACCCACGCATCGAGATACTGGCGCGCGTTCCGGCCATCGGTTTTTAGCGCGACGAGTCCCAACCCGACGTTCGCCACGCCGACGCCCTTTGGAAAAATCCATGCGTACCCGCCTGGCGCGATCGCGTTACTGAACTGGAGATAAATGGCGTCGGGATTGAAGTCGATGCCTTGCAGGACGTACTGCGCGCACGATTCCATATCGCGCGCGGGCACTCGCGTATCGAGGCCGGCCCAGCGGCCGACCATGGTTTCGACGCCATCGGCGCCGATGACCACGCGAGCGCGGTACAGATCGTCCGTCCCGCGTTGTTTCACGCGCACATGCCACCGATCGTCACCATTGCGGGACATGCCGGTGGCCTCGGCGCCGACGAGCACATCAGCTCCCAGCGACGCCGCCTCCGCCGCGAGAAAGGCATCGAAGCGTGTCCGATCGAGAATCCAGCCAATGCCGCAATCAGCCAGCACGACCTGAGTGTCGTCGGGCGCTTCCAGGATCACGTCCGTGATCCGCCGCGATACCCAATCGGCGCCATCGGGATTCGCAAACTCGCGCAGTCCGGCATCGCCGACGCCCTCGGCACAGCGCACTGGTGCTCCCACGGCGCGGTCGCGCTCCAGCAGCACCACGTCCAGCTCGGGCGCGGTCTGTTTCGCCTGCCAGGCCGCGACGGCGCCGGCTGGCCCCGCGCCGACAACCAGGACGTCGACGTCAGGCATGAGAGGCGGGGGCTAGGAGTTGGGAGCCGGGATTTAGGGGAGCCATGGCCAAGGCCCCAACCGGGCAGGGTGCGATGCATTTCTCGCAACCAGTGCAGGTCGACTCTTCGACCGTGAGGATATTCAGTTCTAAATGAATCGCTTGCGGGGGGCAAAGCGGCAGACAAAGTCCGCAACGGTCGCAGACCGCGAGGTCCACGACTGCAATTGTGTCCGGGGTCACGCGACGCATGGGCGAAAGGCTAGCGGCACCGAAACGGGCTTGTCAAGCTTCATGCTTGCTTGAGGTTACGCATTTCATTACCTTGTGCCCGTTCGCAGCGACCCACCTCACTCTTTTACCAACTTTTTTACCGACGATCACGTGCCACCAAGCTGGTTGAATTTCAGAATGGGTGCCTGGAGCCCGGCGAACGAAATCGCCGTGGACCTTGGTACCGCCAACACGCTCGTTTACGTGCGCGGCGAGGGCATCGTGTTGAACGAGCCCTCCGTCGTGGCAATCGAAAAGGCTACCGGCAAAGTCAAAGGCATCGGCCTCGAAGCCAAGCGCATGCTCGGTCGCACGCCCGACGGCGTGCTCGCGGTCCGGCCGCTGAAGGACGGCGTCATCGCCGACTTCGACGTGACCGAAAAGATGCTGCGTTTCTTCCTCAAGACCATCATCGATCGTCATCTCTTCCGCGTCCGGCCAAAGGTCATCGTGTGCGTCCCGTCAGGGATCACGGAGGTGGAGAAACGCGCGGTGCGTGACTCGGCACAGTCGGCCGGCGCGAAAGAAGTGTACATGGTGGCCGAGCCGATGGCAGCAGCGATCGGTGTCGGACTCCCGGTCGAGACGCCGACGGGCAATATGGTGATCGACATCGGTGGCGGCACGACCGAAATCGCCGTCATCGCGCTTTCCGGTATCGTATCGGACACGTCGATTCGCACCGGCGGCGACGAGCTCGATCAGGCGATCGTGCAGTTCATGCGCAAAAATTACAACTTGCTGATCGGCGAGCCCACGGCAGAACAGATCAAGATCCAGATCGGATCGGCGGCACCCATCGGCGAAGAGCGGGAAATGGAAGTGAAAGGCCGCGATCTCGTCTCGGGCATTCCCAAGATCGTGCGGGTGCACTCGAGCGAGATTCGCGAAGCTGTCCAGGAACCCATTCAGCAGATCGTGGATGCGGTGCGGCGCGCCCTGGAAATTACGCCGCCCGAGCTGGCCTCCGACATCGTGGACCGCGGCATCGTGATGACTGGCGGTGGCGCGTTGATCCGCGGCCTCGATTTGTTGCTGCAGCAGGAGACCGGCCTGCCGATACACCTCGACGAGGACCCCATGACCTGTGTGGTGCGTGGGGCGGGGCGAATCCTCGACGCTCCCGAGAAATACCGTAACGTCCTGACCACCTAGCCCCATGGCGATCGGCGCAGATCGCTACGCTTCCCGCGGGGACACGCTGCTCTTCATTATCTGCGTGGGCCTGTCGATTGCCGCCTTGAGTGTCCCGGAACACTGGCGCTATCGGATGGTGGATGCGCTGCAGAGTGTGCTCGCGCCATTCACGTTTCTCCAACGCCAGACCGAGCTGCTCGCGGCCGCGCGGCTGCGCTACGACGCGGTCGTGGACCAGCGCGATTCGCTGGCACTCGCCTCGGCGTTCCTGCCGGAGCTGCGCAGTGAAAACGCCCGGCTCCGGAGCCTTTTGGGCCTCGCGGCCCGCCTTGGCGGTGGCTACGTCTCGGCTGAGATCCTGCACCAGCCCGAGCCGACCAGCCCCCTCAGCTTTATGGTGACCGCGGGCAGCCGGGAAGGGGTGCGCGCGCTTTCGGCCGTGGTGAGTCCCGAAGGGTTGGTGGGGTTGGTGGCGAGTGTAAGCGAGCACGCCAGCGTGGTGCTGAGCTGGGCCCATCCCGAGTTTCGCGCCAGTGCCATTGCGACGGACGGAAGCGTGGTCGGGATCGCCGCGCCACATGGAGCCGAAGGCCCCGGTGTCTGGCTCCTCGAGCTACAGGGAGTCTTGTATCGTCAGCAGGTGCCAAGCGGCACGGTCATCGTGACATCCGGCCTGGGCGGTGTCTTTCCGCGCGGGATACCCATTGGGGTCGTCGTCGGGCCGGCGGGAGTGGAGCAAGGATGGGGACGGACCTATCTCGTCCGGCCGGCCGTGCATCCGGCTGAGCTATCGCACGTGATGATTCTGACTTCGACCAGAGCGCCCGGCACCGATCTCCGCAACGCGTTCAGATCGCCGCAGGACAGCGCGCGATCAGGTGTGGCGCCGTGAGACGCAGCGACCGCTACCGCTATCCGATCATCATGACGCTGCTCGTGCTGCTGCAGTTCACGGTGCGCGATCAACTCGGCGGCGACCGCGTCGCGCCTGATTTTCTCCTGCTCGCGTTGCTGTTCTACACGATCCGGGCCGAGCCGGGAAAGAGCGCGGCTGCAGGCTTCCTGATCGGCTTACTGCGGGATGCGCTGACGCCGGTGAGCTTCGGTGCCGGCGCATTGGCCCACACGATGGTGGGGTTCTTCTCCTCGCGGGCGAAGGCGGTCTTCTTCGCCGAGCACGTGTTCGTCAAAGGCTGTCTGTTCTTCGCGGGAACCTGGATCCGCAATCTGATCGTGCTGCTCGCCTCTGGCGGGCTGCGGAGCTCGCAGGTCGCCTGGGAGCTGTTGGTGTGGTCGCCGCTGCAGGGTCTGTCAACCGCGCTGGTCGGGATCGCGGTGTTGTGGTTGTTCCGCGGCTGGCTCTCACCGCGAAGGAGCACGGCGTGAGCTCGTTCCATCCGCATCTCGTCGATCGGCGGGTAGGTGCGGCACGGCTCGCCGTCTGGGGACTGCTGGGACTGCTCGTCATGTCGTTCTTCCGGACGCAAATCCTCGGTCACGGCAAGTACCAGCTGCAGTCGGAAACGAACCGCCTCCGGCCGATACCCCTGCCGGCGCCGCGCGGCATCATCTACGATCGCAACGGACGGGTGCTCGCCGAAAACGTGCCGGGCTACACGGTGTCGCTGTTGCCGGCCCCCGAGGTGCAATTGCGCTCGACCCTCGCGCGCATCGCGTCGATTGCGAACATCGACAGCGTGGAGATCGAACGCGTGATTCAGCGCGCGCGCCGCGCGCCCTATCAGCCGGCGCTCGTATTGGGCGACGCGCCGTTCTCCGTCGTGTCTGCGCTCGAGGAGCGCCGCGTCGCGATTCCCGGACTCGTCATCCAGGCCGAACCGAAACGCTTATATCCGGACACCGAGGTCGTGGCTCACCTGGTCGGCTACGTCGGCGAGGTAACGGAAGGAGAACGGGCGACGCGTCGCTTCGCGTCGGTGCGGCTGGGCGGGCTGGTCGGCAAGGATGGGCTGGAGCGCGAGTACGACGACACACTCCGTGGCTCGGAAGGCGTGCGGTTCGTCGAAGTCAGCGCCAGGGGGCAAATGGTGCGCGAAGCTGAGGCAGCAGCCAATCTGCATCCCGTTCCCGGTACCGATCTGCACACGACGATCGATCTCGATCTGCAGAAGTTCGTGTCGGGGATTTTCCCTCGCGGCCAGCGGGGCGCGGTGATGGCGCTGAATCCCAACACCGGCGAAGTGCTGGCGCTCTTCAGCGCGCCGAGTTTCGACCCCAACGCGTTCGTCGGCGGCATCTCGGCGCCGTATTGGCGCTCGCTGAATGAGAATCCCGCGCGCCCCCTGCTGGACCGCGCCATTCAGGCGCGCTATCCGCCGGGGTCGACATGGAAGCTCGCGGTCGCGGCGATGGCGCTGAAGCGTGGCATCGCGGGCCCCCGCACTCATATGCCAATCCCCTGCCGGGGCGGGCTGCAATACGGCAATAGATACTTCCGCTGCTGGGACGCGCGGGGGCACGGCGACTTGAACCTGACCCAGGCCATCGCGCAGAGCTGCGACGTCTTCTTCTATCAGCTTGGCATGAATCTGGGAGTGACCTCCCTCCTCGAAGACGGCAACGCAATGGGATTTCGTGGCCGCACGGGGATTGATCTCCCCGGCGAGATCCCTTCAGAATTCCCGACCGGACCGGAGTACTACGACCGGCTGTATGGACCCCGGCGCTGGACATCGGCTGTCGCCCTGAACCTGGCGATTGGCCAGGGCGAGAATGCGCAGACGCTCGTCCAGATGGTCCGGCTCTATCAGCAGCTCGCCAGCGACGGGCGCCTGCGTACACCATTCGTGGTGCGCCAGGCCGCGACCACGAGCGACAATGCCTCCCTCGATCTCAGCGCGGATCAAATCAGCTGGCTGCGGCGGGCGATGATCGCGGTCGTCGAGCAGGGAACCGCGCGCGGCTCACGGCTCGCTGCGCTCACCATCGCGGGCAAGACGGGCACGTCGCAAAACTCTCACGGGGCGGACCACGGATGGTTCATCGGGTTTGCGCCGGCGGAGAAGCCGGAAATCGTCGTGGGGGCGATCGTGGAATTTGCCGAGCATGGCACGGCCGTGGCTCCGCTAGTCGCGCGGACGATCGCGCACTACCTCGGCATCGAGGACACCCGCGCGCGCACGATCAGGATTGCGGTCCCCAGGGACTCCGCGCCGCAGCCGTTCCAGCTGCCCACGCCAGACACCGTCACGCCACCGGCGTTCACCGTGCCCGTCGTGCCAATTCGGCCCTAACGGCTCACCGTGTTATCCCGCATCCACCAACTCGATAAGCCGCTTGTCTTCTGCGTGATCGCGCTGGCCCTGTATGGGCTCGCGACGCTGTATTCGGCCGGCCAGACGGACGTGCCCACGTTCGCCGCCACAATCTGGCAGCGGCAGCTGGTCTGGCTAGGCCTCGGCATCAGCGTCGCGTGGCTGACGCTCCGCACGTCGCCACGGATGCTCGAGTGGGCGACCCCGTTCGCCTATGTGATTGCGGTGTTGTTGTTGCTGGTGACCTTGCTCATCGGTACGGGAGCCGGCACCGCGGCTGGGTCCAAGTCCTGGCTGGCGATCGGCAACTACCGGTTCGGCCAACCCGCCGAGTTGGCGAAGATCGCCGCCATCCTCATGCTCGCGCGCTGGCTCGCCGGACTCCGGGAAGCGCCATCCACCCTGCGGGATCTGATTCCACCGGCTGCCATCGCCGCATTGCCCTGTTTCCTGGTCCTGCGGCAGCCCGATCTCGGCTCCGCCATCGTATTCGTGGCAATCCTTTTTTTCATGCTGTACTGGGCAGGCACCAAGCCTTCGCTGCTGCTACTCGCCGCATCGCCGGTGATCGGGCTTGCACTGGCGTTTTCAACAGTGGCATGGGGGATCTGGATCGCAATTTTGGCCGTCCTCCTGCTATGGTGGCGGCCCTACGTGTGGGAAGGGCTCGCGATCATGAGTCTGAACGTGCTTGGCGGCGTCCTCGCGCTGCCCCTGTGGACGCGCCTGGCACCTTATCAGCAGAATCGCCTGCTCGCGTTTCTGAACCCCGATGTCGACCCCCGAGCCGCGGGCTGGCACGTCATTCAGTCAAAGGTCGCGGTTGGATCGGGAGGACTTTTGGGCAAGGGCTTCACGGATGGAACACAGAAACGACTTGCCTTTCTACCGGCCCAGCACACGGACTTCATCTTTTCCATCGTGGGGGAAGAACTGGGCTTTGTGGGCGTACTCGTCGCATTGTCGCTGTTCGGCTGGCTGCTCTTTGCGCTGTTGCGCATCGCCCGGCGCGCCGCAGACCCCTTCTCGAGCCTCTGCGTGTTTGGCATAGCGGCCCTGCTATTCACGCATATCTTCGAGAACGTCGGCATGACGATCAACCTGATGCCGATCACCGGAATCCCACTGCCATTCTTCTCTTATGGAGGGTCGTTCCTGCTCGCGTGCTCGATTGGCGTTGGGATATCGCTGCGGGTGGCGTGGGAATCTCGCCAGTCAGGGTATGGTGAGTCGGGACAATGACTTAAGCCACCGGGACTGGCGTTGGTCACGTTGGGGTCACAGATTGTGCGCTTCGTCACTATATGGCGCGAATGGCCTGGTTTAAGAAAGAACGTAAGCCGCGCACATCCGAGCGGGTCAAGCTCGAGATCCCGGCAGACGCCTGGGAAAAGTGTGATCAGTGCGGGCACGTAGACATCAGAGAGCGGTTCGTGCGCGCTCTGAATGTTTGTCCTAGTTGTGGGCACCACCGCCGAATTACGGCTCAGGAATACATCGATCTGCTGGTTGATGAAGGTTCGTGGCACGAGCTGTTCGCCTCCCTGAAGTCCGCTGATCCCCTGAAATTCGAGAACTATGCCGACCGCGTGCAGGCGGCCGTGAAGAAGGCAGGGCCCTTGGACGCCATCCGAACCGGTTATGCCCGGCTCCACGGCGTGTCGATCAGCTTGGGCGTCATGGATTTCAGCTTCATGGGCGGGTCGATGGGTTCAGTGGTTGGGGAGAAGATTGCCCGGTTGACTCGCCACGCGATCGACAGGCGTACTCCGCTGATTGTCATATCGGCATCCGGTGGCGCGCGCATGCAGGAAGGGGTGCTGTCGCTGATGCAGATGGCGAAGACATCGGTGGTGGTGGCCGAGCTACAAGGGGCGGGTATCCCCTTCATCTCGGTGCTGACCAATCCCACCACCGGAGGGGTCTCCGCCTCGTACGCCATGCAGGGCGACGTCATCCTCGCCGAGCCCGGTGCGGTGGTTGGATTCGCCGGTCCGCGGGTGATCAAACAGACAATCGGTCAGGACCTGCCCGAGGGATTCCAGACCGCCGAGTTCTTGCTCGAACATGGAATGATCGATGCCGTCGTGCCGCGGGGAGAGCTGCGCGACACGACCGCGCAGCTGCTGCGGCATATGACGGGCGCATGGCCCGCTGAGGCCGCTGACTGAGCTTCGAAGACGCCTGCCAATATCTCTTTGCCAGACAAGCCGGTCGCATCAAATGGAGCCTCGGGCCGACCGAGGGACTCCTCGACGCGCTTGGCCGCCCCGAGCGCCATTTTCCCACCATTCACATCGGCGGAACCAACGGCAAAGGGTCGACCTGCGCGTTCGTTGCCCATGAGCTACAGGCTCGCGGGTGGCGCGTGGGGCTGTACACCTCTCCCCATCTCATCTCCGCGACCGAGCGGATCACCGTCAACGGTGTGCCGGTCACCGAGAGCGCATTTGCTCATTGGACGACCCTCCTCAAACCGCACATCGAACGACTGGACGCGAGCTTCTTCGAGGCGACGACGGCGATCGCGTTCGCTGATCTGGCAGCGCGCGGGGTGGACATCGCGGTAATCGAGGTGGGATTGGGTGGGCGGCTCGACGCGACCAATGTTCTGATCCCCCTCGTGTCGGCCGTAACGAAGATCGCGCTGGAGCACACGGACTATCTCGGCAGCGACCTGAAAGGCATTGCGCGCGAAAAGGCGGGCATCGCCAAGCCCAATGTGCCATTCATCACCGGCGAATCGGATCCAGAGATCCGATTCGAGCTGGTCAACGAGGCCAAACGGCGTGGCGCCCAGCCGATCATCACGGTCGATACGACGCTTCGGCCGCGCAAGGACACGCGCCTCGGACTCCCCGGCAGGCATCAAGTCGCTAACGCCCTGGTCGCGCATGCGGTGCTCAACACTTTACCAAAGCCGTTTGGCCCGGCGGGGAAGAACCTCCCCGCCAGTTTCGCGAGCGCCTACGTCCCGGGTCGCTTCGAAATCCGTGGCAAGTGGATCTTCGACGTCGCGCACAATCCCGACGGGATGGCTGTCGTCGCCGAGACGATTCGTTCGGCGCGTCCGCCGATCCGCCGGCCGCTCCATGCCCTGGTCGGAATCCGCAACGACAAGGATTGGCGCGGGATGCTGGAGGTGCTCCGGCCCGTCGTCGACCGCCTGACTTTATCGGTCCCGCCATCGATCCCAGTCCTGCAGCGTTGGTCGGTCGAAGACATGGGACCGAATGTCTGGTTCGAGCCCGATTTCGATCGGGCGCTTCACGACATTCAAGCGGGTGCCGCGACTGTGTTGGTCACCGGATCATTTCACACGGTCGGCGATGCGATGGCTCGCTTGCCGGGCTTCGCGCCCGTCGGTTAAGTTGTTGCGATGCAAGGAAAAGCCCTACCTGGCTTTCGCGATTTCTACCCCGAAGACCTGAAGCTCCGAAACCATATCTTCGCGACCTGGCGCAGTGTAGCCAGCCGCTACGGTTTTGAGGAATACGACGGCCCCCCCCTCGAATCGCTCGAGATGTACACGAAGAAGAGCGGCGACGAAATCGTCCAGCAGCTCTATACATTTCGCGATAAGGGCGACCGTGAAGTCGCCTTGCGGCCGGAAATGACGCCAACGCTGGCCCGCATGGTCGCGGCGCGGGTCCAGGCGCTCAAGAAGCCGATTCGCTGGTTCTCAATCCCCCAGTTGTTCCGCTACGAACGCCAGCAGCGGGGCAGGCTGCGCGAGCACTTTCAGCTCAACATGGACATCATCGGTGAGGCCTCGCCCTTGGCTGATGCCGAGTTGATGGCCGCGGCGGTCGACATTATGAGGGCCTTGGGCTTGGGGCCTGGGGATGTGCAGCTTCGGGTATCCGACCGGCGATTGATTCGGGCATTGCTGCTGAGCCGGGGCGTGACCGAGGCACAACTGCCGACCGCGTTTGCCGTGATTGACCGCAGCGAACGTGTGCCGAGGAATGTGCTCGAGGAGATGATGAAGGGGTCAGGATTTGGGAGCAGGGAGTCGGGGGCCGTCTTCGATGTTGCGGCGCTCAGGGGGCCCGATGCGCTCAAAGCTGCCGGTGAGTCCGCCGAGCCCCTGAATCAGGCCGTTCAGGCGCTAAACGCGATGGGGCTGGCTGATTTTGTATCGATCGACATGACCATCGTCCGGGGACTCGCGTACTACACCGGTATCGTGTTCGAGCTGTTCGACGCCAAAAAAGAGTTGCGCGCGATTGCGGGGGGCGGGCGCTACGACGGGTTACTCGACCTTCCTGCGCTGGGGTTCGGTATGGGTGACGTTGTACTCGGCGAGCTCCTCAAGGAGCGCGGCGTAGCCCCGAAGGCGTCGACCGAGCTCGGCGCCTTTTTAGTGGCGGTGGGCGGGGACGACCTGCCAACGATGCTCCAGCTCGCCCATGCCATGCGCGAGCGTGGCATCGCGGTCGAGTACGGTCTGCGTCACACCGGAGTGCGGAAGCAGCTCGAGCTGGCGTCGTCCCGCGGCGCGTCCCGGGCCGTCATCATCGGGCCCGAGGAGCGGAAAGCCGGCGTCGCCGTTGTGCGCGACCTCAAGGCCGGCACCGAGGTGAAGGTACCGATCGACAATCTTTTGAACGGCTATTTCGATTAATGGCACAGGCCAAACAAATCACGCCACGCGCTAAAGACTTCAGCGAGTGGTACGGGGACGTCATTGCCCGGGCCCAGCTGGCGGACTACTCGCCGGTGCGGGGCTGCATGGTCATTCGCCCGCATGGCTATCGGATCTGGGAGCTGATGCAGCGCGCATTGGACGACATGTTCCGGGCGACTGGGCACCGCAACGCGTACTTCCCGCTCTTCATCCCCATGAGCTTCTTGGCCAAGGAAGCTGAGCACGTCGAGGGATTCGCCAAGGAGGTCGCGCTCGTCACTCACACCCGGCTGCGGGCGACGGGCAAGCAGGGGGCCGAGGCGATCGCGGTCGACCCCACATCCGCGCTCGAAGAACCGCTCGTGGTCCGGCCCACGTCCGAGACGATCATCTACGCGATGTTCGCCAAGTGGATCCAGAGCTACCGCGACCTGCCGCTGCTCCTCAACCAGTGGGCGAACGTGGTCCGCTGGGAGCTGCGAACGCGGCTCTTTCTGCGCACCACCGAGTTCCTGTGGCAGGAAGGCCACACCGCGCACGTCGATGAGGCGGACGCCGAGCGGGAGGCCCGCACGATTCTCGGTATCTATCGCCGATTTGCGGAGGAATGGATGGCCATGCCGGTTCTCACCGGCGTCAAGACCGAGAGTGAGAAGTTTGCGGGGGCGCTCCGGACGTACGCGATCGAAGCGCTGATGCAGGATAACAAGGCGCTGCAGGCCGGCACATCGCACAACCTGGGTCAGAACTTTGCCAAAGCGTTCAATGTGCAGTACCAGACCGCCTCAGGCGGGCTCGAGTACGTGTGGAACACCTCATGGGGTGTCTCGACGCGGTTGATCGGCGGGCTCATCATGACCCACTCGGACGACAACGGCCTCGTCGCGCCACCCCGGCTCGCCCCGGTGCAGGTGGTCATAGTTCCCATCTGGAAGAGTGAGGAAGAGAAAAACCAGCTATCGGCTATCGGCTATCGGGTGAAAGAGGACCTCGAGAAGGCGGGGATCCGCGTCGAGTTCGATCTGCGTGAGAACATGAAGCCCGGGGCTAAGTACTTCGAGTGGGAAGCCCTTGGCGTTCCCGTCCGACTGGAGATCGGTCCGCGTGACCTGGCGAGCGGCCAGGCCGTCCTGGCGCGCCGCACGGGAGGGAAAGGCCCGATTTCGCTGCAAGGACTGGCGGGCTCAGTCACCAAGGCACTCGATGAAATCCAGGCAGGCCTGCTGAAGGCCGCGACGGAGCGCCGGGAGAAGAACTCCACTCGGGGCGTCACCAAGACGCAGTTCATCGAATTGATGCAGCTCGCCAGCGGCGGCGGCTTCGCGTACGGAGGATTCTGCGGGAATCCAGGTTGCGAAGCGGAGATCAAGGAGCAGACCGCGGCGACGATTCGGGTTTTGCCCGATCCCGAGTTCCGCAGTAAGGAGGTACCGCGGAACTGTATGTGGTGCGGGGCTCCCAGCATTGCGGAGGCCGTGTGGGCGCAGGCGTACTAGGCTTCGATCCGGGATTGCTTCAGGCGATCGCTGATCGCATCGGCACCCCGACCTACGTCTACAGCGCCAACCTGATTCGGGCCCAGTACAACGCGCTCGATGACGCCCTGCACGGCATCCGACACCGCATTTGCTACTCGGTCAAGGCGAACGGCAACCTCGGCGTGCTGCGGGTGCTGAAACAGCTCGGCGCCGGTGCCGACATCGTCTCCGTGGGCGAGCTGCGTCGTGTGCTCACGGTCGGCTTCGATCCCGGCGGCATCGTCTTTTCGGGCGTGGGGAAGACGGCGGGGGAAATCGAGGAGGCGATTCGCGCCGGCGTCGGCTTCATCAACGTGGAGTCCCCCAGCGAGCTGGACACGATCATCGCGGTT
>DATFEG010000111.1:0-24289 GCA_035251445.1 Gemmatimonadales bacterium
CGTCTTTCTGATATCGATGGTTCGGTTCGCAACGTCTATTGCGGCGCCGTCACCATCGCCTGACGGCACCGCCCCGTCCGGAAGGATCACAACGTCGAAGCGCGCGGAGAGATTGCCGCCATCGAGATCGCGGGGGTACACCACCTCGAAGGGGAACTCGTAGCGCTCGAGCAGCCAGCGCGTCCAGCCGGACGGCATCGACCCGCCGTAGCGGTCCCACAGCGCGATCCGGGCGGGCTGAATCCGCATCCTGCTTGACGCGGGCGGCTCGCGCCGCACGCCCTCGAAACCCACGCCTAGTTCCGTCGCCATCTGCCGAACCAGCGGTAACGCGGCCGAGGTGCGAGGAACGTAGATCGTGCCTGCCGTATACTGCTTTCCGTTCGACGACCACGGCGCGGTGAGCCAGTACACGGCTTGATTGCGCGCCAGCAGACGGTTGGTCGCGAGGGCCGCGTCATTGATCTCGTGGCGCACGAGAAATCCCGCCGCGTTCTCGGCATTCGATACGATGCCTGGCGCCGGCGTGGCGAGTCCCTTGATCGGCTCGAACGGCCCGTCGAATCCATCGAGTACGCGGTCGAACTGCACGCCCATCTGATACGCGAGCGTGTAGCCCGCGTTGTCGTACGGCGGGATCGGCGGGCCGCCCGGATACTGGAAGTCGTTGGGATGATCCTGCGGCTCGAACATGTCGAGGACGTGCGGCCGGAACGCCTGTGCCGTTTTCACGACGTACGATCCCGCGGCGTAGCGCTTCCCGCCGACATCAAATGGACTCGTGGCGCGGTGCACGGTGATGCCGTTCTTGATGAGCGCGTTCACGAACTTCGTCGCCGTCGGGAAGTCGGGCTGGTCCGCGGGCAGGATATAGCCTCGGGGGTCGCGGGCGGCGGAGTCGCGCAGCATGGCGAAATAGCGGGCGGGCGCGGGGCCGCGCACTGAGTCGCGGCGCACAGCGGCGCGCACCGAGTCGACGCGCCGGGGCGTCATGGTCCAGTGGTCGCGGCTGCCGCGCTCGATCGAGTTGCGCCCCATGCGCCAGATATTGAAGAGCAACGTCTCGCGGTAGCGCGAGGCATAGTCGAGTACTGCCCGGTTGGCCGTGATCGAATAGTCCACGGATTGCCGGAACCGCCACCGCTGCGGCGCGATCGGCGCCGGATAGTCGCCGCTCGGGAGTTGGCGGTCGGGAAGGAACGGGATTTCAATGGGCGTCGGATTGCCGATCGTCTCGGTCAACAGGCCGATCATGTTGTGGAAATAGGTGGTGGTGCGGAGTCCGCCGTTCCACCAGGTGGAATAGCTCGCGCCACGCCGCATCGTCGCACCGGGCTTGTTCTCCGCGACAAACCGGCCGTGCATCGCGGCACCGACGGCGTCGATGCCCAGCGGCACCAGCGGGTCGTAGAAGTAGTTGAACGGATCGCGAAACGGCGGCGCGAACAGCACTGTGCCCTGCGGTCCGGTCTGGTGATGATTGTACACGATCTGCGGGAACCACTCGTGGTACTGCACGCGCGTCATGTTTTCGGTTTCGGGCTGGCTGGCGAGGTAGAAGTCGCGATTGTTGTCGTGCCCGATGTATTTCTGGTACAGCCGCGGAATGTTTCCCGAGCGCCGCTTCAGCGTGTCCGGCTCTCGCATGTACCAGCTCGAGACGAGCTCCATGCCGTCGGGATTGGCGTGCACGGCGAGCAGAATCACATCCCGCAGAATGCGTTGCGTTTCCGCGTCGTTCGCGCTCACCATCTGGTAGACGAGCTCCATCAGCTGGTGCGCGCCGAGCACTTCAGTGGCGTGCAGCCCGCCGTCGATCCACACCACCGCTTTTCCCTCGGCGGCGAGGGTGCGAGCGTCGGCTTCCGGCACGCCCTCGGCACGCGCCAGCTGTCGCGCAATGTCACGATAGCGCGCGAGCGCGCGGTGGTTCTCGGGTGCCGTGATGATCGCCATCAGCTGCACGCGCCCTTCCGCGGTGCGGCCGATCGTATCGAGCACCATGCGCGGGGACTCCCGCGCCATTCGCTCCCAGTACGCCTGGAGCTGCGTATACGTCGCCAGTCGGTAATCGTCGCCGATACTGAAACCGAGCGCTTGACGTGGCGTGGTAATGGATGCGGAAGAGGACTGGCCGGCAACGGGAGCCGTAATTAGGATCGTTGCCAGGACGGCGAAGAGCGGACGCATTCCGATATACCTCTGCGAGGGCTTGTCCATTGGAGATTAAGGCCGGAGCGCGCACACGGATAGGGCGTCGGAACATCTCCCCATGACGATTCGCTGGCTCCTCGCGTCGCTACATCTCTTGGCGCTGCCCCTCGGACTCGGGGCGGTCTGGGCACGCGGCCGGGCGCTGACTACGGCGCGGACGAATCAAGATCTCAAACGGGTGTTTGTCGCGGACAACCTCTGGGCGCTCGCGGCAGCGCTGTGGATCGCCACCGGCCTGTGGCGCGTGTTCAGCGGACTCGAGAAAGGGTCGAGTTACTATCTGCACAATCACGTCTTCTACACCAAGATGGGCCTCCTCGTACTCATCCTGCTGCTCGAAATCTGGCCCATCGTGACCCTCATCCGCTGGCGCAAGGCGGTGCGCGGTGGGGTAACGGTTGATCTGGCGCCTGCTGGCCGGCTGGCCCGCACCAGTCGCATTCAGGCTGCGCTGGTGGTGTTGATGGTGTTTGCCGCCACGGCCATGGCCCGAGGTTTCTTCTACTAGCGATTTGCATCGATCTCGCAACGGATCGGCGCAGCCGGGGCGGAGTGCGTGAGCGCACCGATTGCGATCAACGATGCCCCCGCCTCGGCGTAGGCGCGTGCCGTGTCGGGTGTGATACCGCCAGACGCCTGAATCGTCACCGCGGCTCCGGCGCGTCGCTTCCAGGCGCCGAGCTGCTCAGGTGTCTGATTGTCCACCAGCACGTGCGTGACACCGGCGGCGAGCGCCGTGTCGAGCTGCTCCTCGGACTCGACCTCTACGATCACCGGAACGTTGGGTGGCACTTCACGTAGCGCTTCGCGCAGCGTTGGGACGCCGTTTCCCAGAAGTGCCCAGTGATTGTCCTTCCACAAAATGGCTTCACTGAGCGACGCGCGGTTCGGCACGCCGCCTCCGGCTTGTACGGCGTACAGCTCGAGCTCCCGCAATCCAGGCGTTGTCTTTCGAGTGTGCGTGATGTGCGCGCGGGTTCCCTGCACGGCATCCACCGCGCGGCGCGTAACCGTGGCGATGCCGCACAGTCGCTGCAAAAAATTCAGTGCGACACGCTCGCCGGCGAGCAATGCGCTCGCGGGACCGCGCACCGTGACGATGGTCCTGCCGGCATCGACGCTCGCTCCTTCGGCGACCGCGGTCGCAACTCGGGATGTAGGGTCGAGCTCCTGATACACGATCGCGACAACGGGCACACCGGCCACGAGTAGGCGGTCTTCAGCGACGAATCGCGCCTCGCCGGTGCGATCGGCGCTGGTTCCAAGCAGCCGGGTGGTGATGTCTTCCCGCGCGTGGTCTTCGGCCAGCGCGCGCCGCACCTCGCTCAGGCCAAACGGCGCCGTGTCAGCCAATCGCCAACATCCGCTCGATGGCGCGGCGCGCGCGAGCGGCCACGTCCGCCGGCACCGACACCTCGTATTTCAGGTCGCGGAGCGAATCCCGCAGTTTCTCGAGGGTGATCTGTTTCATGTAGCGGCACTCCGCCGTTTCTTGCGCTGCGAGAAACTCCTTGCCGGGGTTGTCGCGCCGCAGACGGTGCAAGACACCCGTTTCGGTTGCCACGACAAAGCGCCGGGCGGGGGAGACCCGTGCGCGTCGCATCATCTGCTCCGTCGAGACGATCTGCGTTCGGCCGGCGGCGACGTCGCCTTCCGTCTCTGCGTAGTACATCGCGCTGGTCACGCAGCCGCATTCGGGATGCACAAGGAATTCCGCGTCCGGATAGGCTGCGCGGCGCTCCGCGAGCATCTCGCGCGTCAGTCCGGCATGCACGTGGCATTCGCCCATCCAGACATCGATCGCGCGCCCCGTAACGCGGCGCAGGTAGTTGCCGAGGTACATGTCGGGTAGAAAGAGCACGGGAACGTCAGGCGGAAGCGCGCGGATCACGGCGACGGCGTTTCCGGATGTGCAGCAGTAGTCCGCCTCGGCTTTCACCTCGGCGGCGGTGTTCACGTACGCCACCACAACGCCGTTCGGATGTGTGGCGCGCCAGGCGCGTACGTCCGCAGCTTGAATCGTCGTGGCCAGCGAGCAGCCCGCGGTGAGATCGGGAATCAGCACTTGCTTGTCCGGGTTGGCGATCGCGGCCGTTTCGGCCATGAAGTGCACGCCGCAAATGACGAGCACGGGTGCATCCAACGCGGTCGCGCGGCGGGCCATCTGCAACGAATCGGCGACGACGTCAGCCAGATCCTGGATCTCGGGACGTTGATAGTTGTGCGCCAGGATTGCGGCGCCGTGCTCGGTACGCAGCGCGTTGATCTCCGCGACGAGATCCCTCGTGCCTTTTTCGATTGTGGAGGTGCCCATCGAGCCTGCTCCCATTGGTCATGGTGCCGAGGCTGGGGGGCCGATTGGGTAACGCCTCAGTTCGCCGAAGGTGACGAACCGCTCCCAGCCTGGGGCGCATGTTGGGCAGCGCCAGGAAGAAGGTTAGCGGCTGAGGAGGCAGTTGTGCAGGGGTCGTTACGCGGCCTTCGGCGCGCCTTCTTTGCGAGCGAGGTAGACGCCCACCAGGCACACGGCGCCTCCAACCACCGCCATCACGGCTGGCACCTCGCCGAGGATCAACCAGCTCATCACGATCGTAATCGGCGGCACGAGGTACGCGGTGGCGACCAGGCGTCCGGCGGAGCCACGCGCAAGCGCATAGGCCCACGTCGTAAACGCAATCGACGTGGGGAAGACGCCGAGAAAAACGAGCCACCCGACGCTGTTCGCAGGTGCCGTCCGCAATTCGTGAAGTAGCTCTGGCGCGTAGGGAAGGCAGACGATCGCGCCCACCGCGCAGCAGGTCCACGTCGCCTGCAATGCCGAGATCCGGTTGAGCACCGGCTTTTCCGCCACCACACCGACCGCTGATGACACTGCCGCGACCAGGCACAGGAGCACACCGGCGAGCGGCGTATTGCGAGCGGTTGTGGCGAAGCCGATCAGCACTACGCCCCCGAACGCGAGCGCGCCGCCGAACAGCAAGTTCGGCGTGGTCCGCTCCTTGAGAAACACCGCCGCGAGCGCAACCACGATGATCGGTGCGACGAGCACGAGCATGGCTGCCGTGCCCGCATCAACACGGCGCTCCGCGTCGTTCAATGCGATGTTGTAGATGCCGAACCAGAGCAGGCCGGCCAGAACCAGCAATGCAAGCTCCCGGCGCGTCGGGCGGACAAACGAGCGCGTTGCGACGAGCGCGCCGAGCAAGATGCTGCCGATGGTGAGGCGTCCCAACGCGAGCGCTCCGGGCGAGAATGAGCGGCCGGCTGCGCGAATGCCGACGAAGGCAGTTGCCCAGAGGATAACAGACACCAACGCCGCGGCGAGGGGCAGCCAGGTGTCGAAGGGTTTTGTCTTGGTCGTCTGCTTAGCGCCGGCGAGCGCCGGTACTGAATCCCCCGCGGCTGCCGCTGAATCCACCGCGGCTGCCGCCGAATCCGCCGAAGCCTCCACTGAAACTCCGGAAGATGGATCGGCTGCTACCGACCGACGGGCGCGACGTGGTTCCGCGTGGCGTGACGAAGCGTGATGGCGTACTCCGACCGCGTGGTGCGATGCTGCGGCTGCGTGGCTCAACCCTCCGCGGCTCGATACTGCGCGCGCGCGGTTCGAAGCTGCGGCCGCGAACCGAGAGCGGCTCGCTGAATCCGCTGCGTGGCCGGGGCTGGTTGGGCTCGAACCGACCAAGCGTACCGAGACCCTTTCGCGAGTACGCGACTACGCTGGTGCCGTAGCCGTATCCGCCGTACCAACCGCCGAACGGCACGACGTAAAAAGGCGCGTAGTACGGATAACCGTATCCGAAGCCGAACCCGAACGGGTAGTAGCCAAATCCGAAATGGATGCCGAGATGACCGTGGCCGTCACCGCCATAGCCATACTCGGCCGCAATTTGTTCGGCGGCGACCACGTAGGTCGCGACGTCGTAATCGTACGGGTTCTCGCGCGCCATGTTGTTGGCGATCTCGAGGAGCCCGGCGAGCGGATCGTTCTTGACGCTCTCGTCGGGACCGCCGAGTGCGAGGAAATCCCAGTGACCGTTGCGCGTCAGCTCGTCGAACGTGTATGCGTCGAGTGAGAATACGGCGACAACAGTTCCGGTGCCGCTGGCGTCGATGTGCAGCGCCTCACGATCGGAGCGACTGCGCAACTCGAACTGCCGGTCGCCGCGTACGAAATTGTCCTCGCCCGGATCGATCGGGAACAGCACTCGGATGCGGCCTTGGGGGTCGGCATGCAGGATGACCAGGTAGCCGTCGCGGGCAGTCCGGACGTAGATCCTGCCGCGATCGCCGATTTCAAATTGATCTTGATTGAGCCGTACAGTGACGGTGGGTTCGTCCTGCGCGGCAACGGTTGCCAGGGCCAACAACAGCGGGAGCAGCATACGATCCAATATACCCCAGAATCGTAACGCTGCCCCCGCTTATTGCCCTATGAGGCAACAGCCGCCGCCTTGGCCAGCGCGTCCTTCCTTATTAGTGCGTAGCCCAGGCTGTTGAAGTTGTAGACGGACAGGGCCTTGAAGATGGGCTTGGCCTTGGCCGATTGGCCGGAAGCGTCGAGCGCCGTTGCGTATTGATACTCGATGTAGGGGTCCTGAAGGTTCCCCTGCGCAAAGTGCGCCGCGGCCTCCGCCGCGTTCCCCTGATACGCCGCAATGAAGCCCTGAAGCTGGTGGAAGGCTTCCATCTTCCGGGGATTCGCATCAGGCGCGACGATCGCGTTGTACCGGTTGGCTTCCCGCTTCGCTGTGGCATAGTCGCCCTTGCGCGCCGCGAGCCAAGCCTGCAGGTAGGCGCCGTTCGATTCCTGCACCCGACGGAAGCCCGCGCTGCCGCTCTTCTCGGCCTGCTCTTGTGCCAGAGTCGCGCGCTGTTTCAGCGCCGCTTCGGCTGTCGCGAAGTCGCGCGTTTCAATCGCGATCGTCACGACGTTGGTCAGAGCGTTCATCTTCACGGCGGTCGCATCGGGCAGTTTCATCGTATCGGCGTCTGCCACGAGCTTCTTCAGCTCGCTGACTGCACCGTTCGCGTCCCCGGCGTGAACGCTCACGTACGCGCGAAATGGCGCAAAGAAGCCGCGCTCATTGCCCCGCCCTGCCCACATCGCCGAGTCGTAGTCGGCTCGCGCAGCCACATAGTCGCCCGCGAACGAATTGACGTGGCCTCGTTGCTGCAGCAGCCCGGCATCTCGCGGATTCAACTCATGACCACGCGTGTAGTGGGCGCGTGCCTCGGGCAGATTGTTCAGCGCCCGATTGGCGTCACCCAGGAGATCGTGCAACGCCGGCTCGTTGGGTGCCAAGGTCTGCGCCGCCTGGAAATGCTGGAGCGCTTTCTGGAAATCCTTCGGTTCACCGAACAGGTACGAATTGCCGAGGTCGACGTGCGCGGCGAGGAAATTCGACGCGAGCGCCAGCGCTTTTTCATCGGACGCGCGGTTCTCAGCCTGACGATTCAACCCGCCCTGGATACCGGCGAGGATGACGTACGCGCGCGGACTCTCCGGATACTTCGCCACGAGCTGCTCGGCGAGCGCGAGTTGTCCACTGACGTCATTCTCGAACCCTCTGCGCGCGATCTGGATCTGGATCTGCTCGCCCTCCGACGCCTGCGGGGCCAGCCCCTCGGCTCGCACGAGATTGGTCTTGAAGTCCTTGAGCGAATTGCTGGTGTTCGCAATGAAGAGGTAGCCGATTGCGAACGTCGAATCGGCCGCGACGGCGCGCTTGAAGTGCTCCTGCGCCTCGAAGCCCCGCGTCAAATCGAGCTCGCGCTGGCCTTGAAGGAAGTGATTACGCGCCTCGTCGGAGGACGTGGTGATTGGCAGACCCGAGATGCTGCTCGTGATCGCATCGAGGGCCGCGTGATCCCGGGTGTTGGCAGGCGGTGAGGCCCCGCACCCGGATAAAAGCAGGCAGCCTGCAACAACGAAAAGTGAGGGATGGATTCTTAACATGTCTGCTCCTGGCAAGATTACCAAGAGCCTGTCCCCCAGTACCGCCCGCCACAAGAGCGAACATCTTGCGAAGTCTGTCAGCGTGTCGTAGGGAGAGGATGAACGGACCGGTAAGGCCCGCACACGGGGGGACGGGCGCGACATTTCAACAATTATTGAAATGTCATAAACGACTGTGCCTAACGCAGATCGCCGGCGCGAAACTCCAAACCTACGGTCCCATTGGCGGCACTCACTTGTGGCCCAAGATCCCGGAAGGTTGCCGAACGGCCATTCGCTTCCGCTCGCACCGTCGAGTTCTGGAACAGTCGGTAGTAGCCGATCGGGAGCCGGAAAGCACCTGGCGGAATGGTACAATTGCAGCGCCGGGACCCGGCGAGCCCCGCATTGACCGTGATGGTGAGCGAAACGCCGGTCTGATTCGTGATCAACGGTGCGAAGTACGCGCCGTGTCTCGGCGACGCAGTGGCTGCAACGGCGATCCGCCCCCTTGGCCGGGCCACCACGGTTGTGTCGCCGAACGGCACGCCGAGTCGTTGCTGGAGCAGCCAGGAGACCTCGAGCGGCCGTCCCCACGGCACTTTCATGCTGAAGCCTTCGCGCGGCCGGACCCGCCGCGACTCGCCACTGATCACGACGTCGACGGCGGCGAAGAGATTGTTCGAGAACACGACCGTCGGTCTGAGAAACCAAAACCCGCCCGCACCGAGCAGAAGCAGCGGAACCGCAATCGCGAGAATTATTCGCCCCCGCCCCCAGCGCCGCGGCTTCGAGGTCCGAGTGATCACCGTCCGCTCAGCTTCCCGCTGGGCCTCCCGCTCCATCCGAAGCTTGGTGGCGCCGCTGACCATCAGCTCGGTCGCAGCCTGCGCCGCCGTTGCGCGCGAGCGCATCACACTCGGCTGCTTCTCGCTCTCCAGGGCGGCGATCACTGCTGCCGCCGATTGGTAGCGGTCGGCCGGCTGCTTGGCGAGACAGCGCGCGATCACATCCGACAGCTCGCGCGGCACCTTACGGTTGATCTCTTGCGCTGCGGGCGGCGGCTCGGCGATGTGTTTGCCGACGATCTGTTGGGACGAGTCACCGTCGAACGGCGGACCGCCGGTGACCATTTGAAACAGCACGGCGCCGAGCGAGTAGATGTCCGAGCGCCGATCCAGGTTCGGGTCGCCGAGGGCCTGTTCCGGGCTCATGTAATGCGGCGTGCCTACGACGAGTCCCGTTTGCGTAAGCCCAGGCCCGGCTTGAGGGTCGAGCCGGCGAGCGATGCCGAAATCGACGAGCAGCGGCCGGCCCCGCGCCACGTCGAGCATGATGTTGTCGGGCTTGATGTCGCGATGAATCAGGCCCGCTTTGTGCGCGTGATCGAGGGCATCGAGAATGGGGATGATGATCGCGAGCGCCCGCTCCGCGGGAAGCGCCCCGGAGCGCTTCAGCAAATCGCCCAGCGATGAGCCGTCGACGAACGGCATCGCATAGTAAACCAGTCCCTCACCCTCGCCGACGAAGTGAATGGGAAGAATGTTGGGATGCTCCAGGCGGGCGGCGGCGCGCGTCTCGCGCTGGAATCGCTCGATCATGCCGGACGTCCAGGCGACGTCCGGCCGGAGCACCTTCACCGCGAGCCGGCGCTCCAGGTCCTTGTCCCACACCTCGTAGACCTCGGCGAACCCGCCCGAGCCGATCAGGCGGCGGACTTCGTATTTGGGTCCGAGCGCGCGGGACAAGCTGGCGAGGGTGGCGGAATCCGTCATTTGCGATACTATAGTAATCGGCGACCTGATCCTCGCCTAACCTCTGCGGCTCTCCCCCAGCGGGAGCCCACGGGAGGCAAAGGGGGGCAAACTCCCGGATCGACTTCTCCGAGTTCCTTTGCGTCGCTGCGCGCGACGCTGCTGGGGAGCGTCCGCCGCGGCCGAGCAAAGGGAGCGATTCCAATGGCAGTCAATAGAGACTTCAAGCGGCTCGTGCGTGCGCGCATGCGCAAGACGGGCGAAGCATATACCACAGCTCGTGCACGGATGCTCGCGAAGCGCGCGACACCTGCTGAGCCCGATTACGCGAAACTCGCCGGCAAAACTGACGAGACGATCAAAGCGCGCACCGGCTGCACGTGGAAGCGTTGGGTGGGCGCGCTCGACTACGTGGGCGCCGACAAGTGGTCGCATACCGAGCGAGCGACCCACATCGCGGAGAAGTACAAGATCGACGGGTGGTGGGCGCAGACCGTCGCCGTGGGTTACGAGCGCATCAAGGGGATGCGCGCCATCGGCCAGCGCATGGATGGCAGCTACGAAGCGTCAAAGACGAAAATCTTCCCGGTTTCACTCGCGAAGCTGTATCGCGCCTGGGCGGATGCGAAAACCCGCAAGGGTTGGCTGCCCGATGAGTTCAAAGTGACGACGGCGAATCGCAACAAGACACTCCGTATCAAATGGCCGGATGGCTCCAATGTCGTCGTGTACTTCTATAGTAAGGGGACGCAGAAGGCGCAGGTGAGCGTGACGCACCTGAAGCTGGATAAGGAGGGGCAGGGGAAGATGAGGGAATTCTGGAAGGAGAAGCTGGAGCGCTTAGGCGCAATGATCACTTATAGTAGAAGGGCCTCGACTCTGTAAGCATGCACCATCCCTGCGCGCTGGGACCAACCGAAGACGGTGAAGCGACCGTCTTGGGAGGCCACCAGCGCCAGGGAGTCACGCTGCTCATGCACGAATTGCGCCGCCGAGAGATGACGCGTTCCTCCCAGCTCCGACGCATCGACTTTCACCGGTGAGTGGCCGAGTATCGGCTCTCGTACCATCACCTCCTCGACGAACGGCCCGGACTCCGAGCGGCCGATCTTCGCGCCGAACGCCAGGACGTCCCATCGATCGCTCAGCACCACCGCGCCATCCACCGCCGTCAACCCGCCGATCGCGTCGATTGCATCCTTGAACGATTCGGCGCGGGCGCCGTTGCGCACCAAGTCCCCCAGCCTCGAGAAGGGCGGCGCGACTTTGTAGGGCACGGACACGATCGACTGGCGCCACGCATCGGTAGCGTGCGGCACGACGAGCAGCGAGCCGCCATGCCGGTGCGCGCGCATCGAGAGTGCCAACGGAAGCAACACATTGTCCGACGCCGCGGAATCGAGCCCCAGCAGCATACTGACAAAGTCGGGACACTCGGAGGTCAGGACCCCTTCCGCATCGACGATCTTGATTTGATCGCCTTCGAGCACGGCAACGTTGGCGAATTTTCCATGCGGATCCGCGCGGCGGTGCTTGACGACGAGCAGCCCGGGCTCGATGACCTCCACGATGAAGCACAGCGGCGGGATCGTGCGCGTGGCACCCCAAACGCGCAGCTCGTTTCCATTCGGCCAGACGCCCAGATGAATGCCCGGCCGCTCGACGGCGGGCGCGAGCCTGGAGAGCGTCGCAGCATCGAGTGTGAGCGGGCGCTCGACCAGCAGCGCGGTGCCGGCGGCTTCGGGCGGCAGATAGGCAAGCGAAATCGTCGGCGCGCGACCCTCCTCACGGCGCAGGCTGGCCCAGAAAGCGGTGCTGATCAGCCGCTCGATCGTCCCTTCGTCCGGCGTCTCCGCGACCGCGGCTGCGCGACCCTGCTTGCGCGCCTCGTCTAAATGGCGCCGAAAGTGCTGGGCTACGACGTGAGCGACCGATTGATTCATGTGATGGAAGCTACTCCGCGATTGTCGTGTGACCATTGTCAACCGAGTGACGATTCTCACGGAGTGTTGGGCCGGTCGTCGTTATGTTGTCGCCGTTCCCTAGGGTCCCTCCGATCTAAAAGGATAAGGAAGTCTCATGAAGGCCGTTCGTGCTCTCGCGGCGTTGGTATTGGTGTGTCTGCTCTCGCTCTCCTGCGAGGCACCCACAACCCCACCAACCGACCTCCCACAACAACCTGAGGCTCTGATTGGCTCGCTGGTCGAGCCCACGGGCCTGCTGCAGTGCTCCGCGCTACCCTCCGCAACGAGTGCTCGAATAATTGGCAGCGAGGGCGGCTCGATCAGCGCGGGTCCACACACGCTTGTGATCCCTCCGGCCGCGCTGTCTCAGCCGACCGCGATCACGATGACGCTGTTGACCGGGCGGGGCGTCAACGCCGTGAGCTTCGCGCCCGAAGGCCTGCAGTTCCGTCGGCCCGTCGCGCTGACGATGAGCTACACGAACTGCAACCTGCTCGGCACCCTCCTGCCCAAGCGCATCGCCTACATTGACGGCGAACTCAACGTCCTCGAGTACCTGCTCTCGCTTGACAACTTGTTCGCCAAGCGGGTCACGGGTAAGCTCGATCACTTTTCCGATTACGTCGTGGCGTGGTAGGGAGGGACTCGCGTCGTGCCGCGGATCTGCTGTATGAAGCTCGCGCGCGCGAGCGCGAGGCGTGCATCCCGGAAGCGATCAAAGGCTTTGAAGCCGCCATCAGCACCGCCGAACGCACCGGCGAGCGCGCGGTGCTCGCGGAAGCGCAGCGCCGCCTCGCCGTAGTTGTCCATCACCGGAATGAATCCCAGCGCGCGCGCGAGCTGTGCAATAGCAGCTACAAAGTCGCGTGCGATCTCAACAACGACATTCTCGCGGCCGAAGCGCTCAACACGCTGGGCGGCCTGGCGCTGCGCACCGGCGCAATGGAGGAAGCGCGCGGCTTCTTCCAGCAGGCGCTCGAGCGCGGCGGCCACGCGCGCGAGCTCGAGGCGCGGGTCGAGCAGAACCTCGGCATTCTCGCGAACATCAGGGGCCAGCTGGTCGAGGCCGTCCGGCACTATGACCGCGCCGTCGCCGCGTATCGCGCCACGAACAACGAGCACGGCTCCGCCACGGCGTACGTGAATCTCGGCATCGTCCACACCGACCTGCGTCAGTACGACTGGGCCGACAGCTACTTCGACATGAGCTTCAAGATCGCCGAACGCGCCGGCGACCTGCATCTGCAGGGCATGAGCCTCGTGAATCACGCCGAGGCGCACTTCGTGCGCGGTCGCTACGACGAAGCGCGTCGCAACGCCGAGGCGGCGCTGGCGATTTTCGATCAGATCGATTCGCGCGCCGACAAGTCCGAAGCCTACCGAATGATCGGGATGGTGTACCGGGAAACAGGGCGTCCGGCGCTCGCCGAGTCGCGCCTGAGGACCGCGATCGATCTTGCGCTGAGCGCGGGATCGGTGCTCAACGAAGCCGAAGCGTCGCGCGAGCTGGCGCTGCTGATGCAAGCGATGGGCCGCAATCAGGACGCGCTGACGCTGCTCAACACGGCGCACCGCCTGTTCGGGCGCCTCGACGCGCGCGTCGATCTCGTGCACGTCGGTGGCAAGGTGTCGGAGCTGGAGACGACCTACAGCGAGCTCGTGCGCGAGTGGGGGCAGTCGATCGAATCGGCGGACAGTTACACATTCGGCCACTGCGAGCGCGTAGCTCAGCGCGCGCTGGCTGTCGCCCGTGCGCTGTCCCTCGACGACGGCGCGCAGACGGCGATTCGACTCGGCGCCTACCTCCACGACCTTGGGAAGGTCCGCGTCCCGCACGAGATCCTGAACAAGCCGGGACCGCTGACGCGCGAAGAGTTCGACGTGGTACAGATGCATCCCATCTGGGGCATCGAGCTGCTCGCCGCGGTCGAATTCCCGTGGGATTTGAAGCCCATCATCCGCTGGCATCACGAGCGCTACGACGGCACCGGTTATCCCGACCGGCTGCGCGGCGATGAGATCCCACTGGCGGCGCAGATCGTCGGCATCGTGGACGTCTACGATGCGCTCACGACGCAGCGCTCGTATCGACCGGCGCTGCCGCATGAGGCCGCAATGCAGGAGATCGAGCGGTGCCGCGCCTGGTGGGCGGACACGGTTTACGATGCATTCGTGACTACAGTGGAACCAGTGATCATTGATCAATGATCAATGATCATTGATCAATGATCGTTGATCCCTCCCCCAACTCCCAGAAGCGTCGTTACTTTGTCGTAACCATCCTAGGGAGACCGCTCGTGTTGATGCTCGTGCTGCGCTTCGCTCACGTGTTCTTTGGTGCGTTGTGGGTCGGCATGATGGCGTTCCAGGTGTTCTTTCTCATGCCTGCGCTCGCCGAGGTCGGCCCTGATGCCGGCAAGGTCATGGGCGCGATGATGAAGCGACGCATCCCCGTGATCATGCCGATCATCGCGCTGATTACCATCGTGTCCGGGATGTGGCTCCTCATGCGCATGTCGGGCGGAAACATGGGCGCGCTGATGGCGACTCCGATGGGACAGGCCTTTGGCTGGGGCGGTGTAATCGCGCTGATCGCGTTTCTCATCGGCATCGTGGTCATGCGCCCCGCGATGCTACGGTCGATGAAGCTGATGGAGGCAATGGCATCGGCGCCGCAGGCGGAGCGGGCCGCGATGCAGGCGGAGATTCAGAGTCTGCGGGTGCGCGGGGCTGTGCTCGGCAAAGTCGTGGCGTGGATGCTGCTGTTGACGCTGGCCGTGATGGCCGTGGCGAGATACGTGTAGGCTCACCCACCGGCCGGATTCGGTCCCGGAAATCCAATCAATTTCCGGGTCCGAAGTCGGCGCGCAGTTAGCTCGATCCTCCGGTAAGGTGAAGAAAACCTCTTCTCCAACCGGAGGATCTCATGCGACACATGTTGTGCGCGGCAGTCGTCGTCACCATTGCTGCGGTGTCGAGCTGCCGCTACGAGCAGCAGGTCCCGTCGGATCCGCGCGTCTCAATGCTGCGAGAGAGCAGCGTGCCCGTAGCGCGTTATACGATCCGCTATCTCCCCACACTCGATGGCTCGCGCAACCGCGCTGCCGGCATCAGCAACTCCGGACTCGTCGCCGGCTTCGTCAACCGTCCCGGTAACGCCACGCGCGTCGCCTCGCTGTGGCGCAACGAATCACTCGACACGCTGGGCACCCTCGGCGGGCCCAACAGCATTGTGCAGTGGCCGGGCATCAGCAACAACGGCGCCGTCGTCGGCATCAGCGAGACCGCCGAGCTCGACCCGCTGAACGAGCAGTGGAGCTGCACCGCGTTCCTGCCGAGCGTCACCGGTCACATCTGCGTCGGCTTTGTGTGGCAGGATGGCGTGATGACTCCATTGCCCACACTCGGCGGCAATCAAGGCTTCGCGACCAGCGTCAACAGCGCGGGCCAGGTCGTGGGATGGGCCGAGACGCCGGTGCGGGACCCCACGTGTAACGCTCCACAAGTGCTGCAATTCCGCGCGGTCATGTGGGACACGAAGAGTGGAACCAAGCGCGAGCTCCGGCCGCTCCCCGGCGATTCGACGTCCGCCGCGACCGGCATCAACAACCGAGGGCAGGCGGTCGGCATTTCCGGCGAATGCGATATCGCGGTCGGACAACGCTCCGCGCAGCACTCCGTCTTGTGGGAGAAGGACACCGTCATCGACATCGGTGACTTGGGCGGCGACGCCTGGCACACGCCGATGGACATCGATGATGCAGGCAACGTCGTCGGGTTCTCGAACCCCGATGGCGTAATCGGCATCGACTTCAACCCGCACGCCTTCCTCTGGACGCGCGCCGGCGGCATCCGCGACCTCGGCACGCTGCCCGGTGACGCCAACAGCCAGGGCCTCGGAGTCAATTCGAGTCTGCAGGTCGTCGGCGTTTCGAGTGGCGCGATCAACCGCGCCTTCCTGTGGGAGAACGGCGTGATGCAGGATCTCAATACGCTCGTCGGCCCCGATTTCCCCGACCTGCTCATCGTGGCCCAGCACATCAACGAGGACGGTGTGATCGTGGGACGGGCTGTGCTGCGCGGTACCACGCAGCAGGTCCCGTTCTTGGCCACGCCGGTGAGCCGGTAATAGGTTTCGGACATGGTATCGGCCGTGGCCCCCAAACCTGCCGGGAGTGTTCACCGCGACGCGTATCAGCTCGCCGCGGACGCGCGGGATCGACGCTTCGACGGCGTGTTCTTTGTCGGAATCACCACGACGCGGATCTATTGCCGGCCGGGTTGCCCGTCTCGCACCGCGTATCACCGTCACCGCCGATTCTTCGATTCTCCGGCGGCGGCCGAGCGCGCTGGGTATCGCCCATGCTTGCGCTGCCGCCCCGAGCTCGCGCCGGGAAGGGGGCCCGTGCCATCGCTCGACGCGGTGTCGCAGCTCGCCCGCCTGGCCGCACAACGGATTGCGGCCGGAGCACTGAACGGGCGCAGCGTCGCCGACTTGGCGCACGACCTCGGTGTGAGTGAGCGCCATCTTCGGCGTGCGCTCGAGCGCGAGATCAGCGTGTCGCCGCTCGAGCTCGCGCAGACGCATCGGCTGCTGCTCGCCAAGCGCTTGATCATGGATACCGATCTACCAATGACGCGCGTCGCGTACGCGAGCGGCTTTCAGAGCCTGCGTCGCTTCAACGCGGTGTTTCGCCAGCAATACCGTATGGCGCCGAGTGCATTGCGTCGCGGTCGTCCCGCACCGGCGTGTCCTCAGGGGTCGCTCAAGCTCACGCTGTCCTATCGACGGCCGCTTGCGTGGGACGTCTTGATGAACGCACTACCGCGTGAAGCCGGAGTCTCGATCGATGGGAACAGCGGTCGTGTGTCCGTCGAGAATTGCGCTGTCGAGGGGCACATCGTTGTCGAGATCACCGAATCGCTCTTGCCGGTGTTGATGCCGCTGATCGCCGGTTTGCGGCGCGTGTTCGACCTCGATGCGGAGCCGGCGGTGATCGACGCGCATCTCAGTGCGGGCGGGCTCGGTCGCCTCGTGGGCCTCTGCCCGGGGGTGCGTGTGCCGGGAAAGCTCGAGGCGCTGGAAGGTGGGTTACCGGACGCGTTGGATGCGACCGATCGACGCTTGCAGCGCGCGGCGGGTGTGGCCAGCGCGGCTGCGTTGCTGGCGATGGCCGAGCAATGGAGGCCGTGGCGCGCGTACGCGGCCCAATTACTGCGATTGGTCTGACGAGTTTCTGACTTCGACGATTGGCTCGGGGAGCCGCGGTTGCTGCAGCTTAGTGGCAGCTATGCGGCTCCCTCATTTCGTGATCTATCTCGCGCTCCCCGTGACGGCTGCGGGGCAAGCTCCAGTGCCTCCCCCGGACACAATGCGCATCGAGGTCGGCTCGCCCGCGCTCGACGGTCGAGTCTACAAGCCGCACGCGGCGCGCGTGCGCGTCCGGCTCGGTGACTCGAGCCGGGTCACATCGACTTGGACGAACGAGCTCACGGTCGGCGACTCCGCGGGTCGAACGGTGATGCATTGGGTGACGAAGGGCACGCAGTATCCGGCGGGCGGTCGCGAGGTGACTTGGGAGCTGCGGCAGACCTACGATGCGCGGACGCTGGCGCCGATCAGATACTCGCAGACGTCCAGCGCCGGCGGCTTCCAGCATCTCACAATCACCGACCGGCGGGTGCGCGGCACCAAGCGTGTCGCCGGCGACAGCGCCGTGCAGCAAGTGGATGTGACGTTGGATCGGCCTGGCTTTTTCGCCGGCGCGTCCGACTTGGTTCCGCTTGCGGTTGGGCTCAAAGAGGGAGCTGTCATGACGGCGCCCGTGTGGAGTCCCGCCATGACGAAGGCCGAGGGCCGGATCTTCAGTGTGTTGGGCAAAGCAACCGTCGATGTCGAAGGCACATCGATCGAGGCGTGGAAAGTAGAGGAGCGGCGCGAATCCGATCGCGTGCTGCTCGCGACGTGGTACCTGCTCGACAAGTCGCCGTACATGGTGTACGGCGAAGTGCCGCTGCCGAACGGTCAGGTGCGGCGCATGACGGAAGTGGAGATTCCCGCTTCTACTGGACCGTAACCGTCGTACCCGCGGTCAAGGGCGACCGCAGGACAGTGATCGACCCCGTCGCCGCGTACTGGCCAGGCGGCAACCTACCAGTGAATTGCTCGCGGTGTTCCCGCGTCTCGCCCGCCGTCAAACGCTCCGAACCGATGACCTGCATGAACGAGCGATCGGCGCTCCAGGTCCACATCGTCCTTCCCGTCGAATCAGCGATCTGAAAATCGTAGCGTTGGCCGCTCGAGAACTGGAGTGTGGTATCCCCGCTCGAGCGATTTGTCATCTTGAGAATCAGCTCGATCGGCTCGCCCCTCCGGTAGGCGCGCTTGTCGGTTTCGAGAGTGAGTTGGAGCATGTCAGCAGTCATGGGAGCCCGGTCAGCTGCTCGCTCCTGTTGGGACGGTCGACAGGCGCACGCCAGCGTGACAACGGCTGCGACAGCAAGCGCGGGTTTCATTCTTCTACATACCGATACTGGTGCCTTTAGTGCCACACCGGGCGTATGTTTGATGCACAAAACTGCCGAAGGGCTGGCAAATGCGCATAGTGTCCAGTGTCCTGACGTCGTCGTGTCTCTTCCTTTCCGCGCTCAACTCTGTCGCCGCTCAGGACTTCCGGTCTCAGGTCACGATCTATCGCGACACCTACGGCATTCCTCACGTCTTCGGCGAAACCGACGCCGCCGCGATGTTCGGATTCGCCTACGCTCAGGCCGAGGACAACTTCTGGCGCATCGAAGACAATTACATCCGCTCTATCGGCCGGCGCACCGAGGCCGAGGGCCGGAGTGGGTTGACCAGCGACCGGCGTAACCGGTCGCTCGAGATCCCCCGGCTCGCGCGCGAAGAGTACGCCCGCATGCCAAAGAAGATGCGCGCGCTGCTCGACGGCTTCGTCGCGGGGCTCAACGCTTATCTCGCCGACCACCCCGACGTGAAGCCGCGACTGCTCACGCGGTTCGAGCCGTGGTATCCGCTCGCGTTCATTCGCTACAACTACTATCAGAGCGGTTTCTTCTGGGGTGCGGGCTTTCAGCCTACTGACTTCGCGCTTGAATCTGATTTCGGTGGCACGGACCTGGTGTTAGGTGTCGGGTGTCAGGTGTCAGGCTGCGATGATCTGACACCTGACACCAGACACCTGGGTTCCAACGGCTGGGTCATCGGGCCGAGCAAGAGCGCGACCGGCCACGCGATGCTGTTCATCAACCCCCATCTGCCGTTCTTCGGGCCCGGCCAAGTCTACGAAGGGCACGTCAACAGCAAGGAAAGCGGCTGGAACTTCACCGGCTACACGCGCCTTGGCTTTCCGCTCCCGTACGTGGGACACAATGAGTCGCTGGGCTGGGTGAGCACCGACAACGCCGGAGATCAAGCCGATCTGTACGTGATCTCGACCGATAGCGCGCAGACACGCTATCGCTACGGGAACGGCTACCGCCCGCTCACCACGTGGACGGAAACGATTCTCGTGAAGACCGATACCGGCCTCGAGCGCCGCACCTTGACGCTTCGCAAGACCCATCACGGGCCGATCCTCGGCACGCGCGGCGGCAAGCCGCTCGCGCTGAAGATGGCCAAGCTCGAGGCCGACGGTTGGCTCGAGGAGTGGTACAACATGACACGTGCGCGGAGCGTGCAGCAGCTCCGTGCCGCGATGCGGCCGCTGAACATGCTGTTCGGCAACGTCATGGCCGCCGATGTGGGCGGGAATACCTGGTACCTCTATAATGGCGCCGTGCCGGTGCGCGACCCGAAGTTCGACTGGTCTGGTCCGGTCGACGGCAGCGATCCCGCGACCGAGTGGAAGGGCTATCACACGATCGACCAGCTTCCCGAGCTCACCAACCCAGCCACCGGCTGGATGCAAAACTGCAACACGACGCCGTTTCTGCTGTCGAGCAGCGGAAACCCCGATCCCACGAAGTTTCCGAAGTACATGGTGCCGGAGGGCGACAACATGCGCGGCTACGTCTCGCGGCAGATCCTTGCGTCGACGCCGCGCTTTACGTGGGACGACTGGACTCGCGCCGCGTTCGATACGCGTGTCAGCTCGGCCGATTCGCTGCTACCCGGGTTGCTGCGCGATTCGAGCGCTGCGTCAGACTCTGCACGAGCCGCGATTCGTTTCCTTGCAACCTGGAACCGGCGCAGCGATACGGCATCCGTGGCCATGACGATGTTTGATCGATGGAACGACGCGCTTCAACGAAGACCAACAGAGGACGCGCGAAGGGGACTAGTCGCGCTCGACACTGCGATCGCACAGTTGTCGCGGGACTGGGGCACTTGGCGCGTGCCGTGGGGCGAGATCAATCGCTTGCAGCGCATCGACGAGCGGATCGACCAGCAGTTTGCCGATAATCGGCCCAGTGTTCCCGTGCTCGGCGCGGCAGGCCAAAACGGGACCGTGTTTACCTACTACGCGCGGCCAGTCGAAGGACAGAAGCGGCGCTACGGTGTCGCCGGTGGCTCGTACATCAGCGTCGTCGAGTTCGGGCCGACAGTGAAGCGACTTGCGGTGCACACGATGGGCGCGAGCGGCGATCCGGCGTCGCCGCACTACTTCGACCAGGCGCCGCTCTATGCGCGCGGGCAGTTCAGGCCGGCGTGGTTTACGCTCGAAGAGATTCGGGCGAATCTCGAGCGGCAGTATCGCCCGGGGCACGAATAGGGCGGCGTGATACTGCGGCGGCGTGGTACTACGGCGGCGTGATACTGCGGCGGCGTGATACTGCGCCGTCGCTTCACCACGCCGCCGCTTCACCACGCCGCCGCTTCATCCGCCGCCACTCTTTATAGGAGATGTCGTCATGAGCCGCAAACGCCTCATCCTCGTTGCTGTGTTCGTTCTGCTCTCGTCGTGGGCCATCGGAGCTTGTAAACGCGGCGCGGCGCCGCCGTCCGCCGAGGACATGGCTCGCCTGACGCAAGCGGCTACCGAACCGATGACGATCAGTTACAGCCCGGTGACGCAGCGGCCCAGCTTCATGCGCGGGTGCATCCCGCTAGCGAGCCTCGGCCTGCAGGCGAGCGACACGAGTGGCGTGACGGGGGCCATGGCCTTCATGCGGCGGCATGCCCGCGTGTTCGGCGTTGACTCGAGTGGTCGCGGCCTCGAGCTGGTGGAGTCTCGTGCGGATCGTCTCGGCGTACGTCACGTGCTCGTGCGGCAACAAGTCGACAACGTCCCCGTGTACAACGCCATGTATGCCGTGCACATCGACCCGCGCACGAGCTGTGTGGTCGCGGTGACCAGCAGTCTCGTGCCCGACATCCGCGTCAACACCACCACGCCGACAATCAGCTCGGACTCCGCGCGCGCGGTGGCGCGCGCATACCTGATCAGCGGGCAGGCCGGCTCTCCCCGACTGATGGTCTATCACCGCCGGGATCAGCGATCGCGCGCGCGGCTGGCATGGATCGTCGAAGTCTCCGGCTTCGCCGTGCGCGACACGACTCCGCCCGCGACAGCCGACACCATCCCCGCGCGACGCGATGTCGTCGTCGATGCCACCGCGGCGAAGCCGCTCGACATCATCGATCGGCTCTATGAGGCGCGCAATCGCCGCGTCCACGATGCCGCGGGCACGACGACATTACCGGGAACGCTCGCGCGATCCGAGGGACAAGGCCCGGTCGCCGACCCGGATGTGAATAGCGCGTACCAGTTCCTCGGAACCACGTACGATTACTTCTCGACAACCCACGGGCGGGACAGCTACGACAATGCCGGCGCCGTGTTGCTGGCGACCGTGAACTACGACGTGAACTATCAGAACGCGTTTTGGAACGGCACGCAGATGGTGTTTGGTGACGGTTTCGCCGTCGAAGATGTCACCGCCCATGAGCTGACTCACGCAGTCACGGAAAGGACGGCCAATCTCGAATACGTGTGGCAGTCGGGCGCGCTCAACGAGAGCTTCTCCGACATCTTCGGCGCGATGGTCGATCGCGCCGATTGGCTCATGGGTGAGGACTTGCCCATCGGAGCGATTCGCGACCTCCAGAATCCGGGAGCATTCGGCCAGCCGGATAACATGAGCGGCTGGGTCGCGACTTGCGCCGACAATCAGGGCGTGCACACGAACAGCGGGATCTTCAACAAGGCGTTCGCGAACGTCGCGACCGCAATCGGAAAGAACGAGGCGGAGCGAATCTTCTATCGGACGCTGACGACGCCCGGCTATTTGAGCCCTCAAGCGACCATGGAGGATGCCCGCGGAGCGGCGATTCAATCCGCCGTCGATCTGTTCGGATCAGGCAGCGCGCAGGTCAACGCCACGACAAGCAGCTTTGCGGCCGTGGGCCTGGACGGAGTTCGGCAGCCCCCAGCCAATTCGTGTCCAACATTCCCGCTGCCGGCTGATTTCTCTACGGTTGCGCTTCTCGTCGTGCTTGCCGTGCTGTTGGTGCTGGTGGTGCGCGCCCGCGCCCGCGCCCGTGCCCGTGCGCATCGCAGCACGAGCGTGACATGAGCGCCGGGACGGCCGCGATGCGCGTCGCGCGACGGATCGCACTGCCGGGTGCCCTGCTCGTCTGGGGAGTCATCATCCTTGGTGCACGCGTTGGCGTGGACGCGCCCGCGCATCCGTTCGAGGGTGTGACCGTAGTCGTGGCGTCGCAGGTGAAGCTGATTCTCGCCTGGATCGGAGTGCCGGTATCGCAGTACGCGGCCTCGCTGTTCATACCGGGTGGGTTTGGTTACGTAGTCGTCATGGGTTGTACGGGCGTGGTGCCGGCCGCGGTTTTGGCGATCGCCATTCTGGCCTCACCCGCGTCGGCCGCCGCGCGCGCGATCGGGCTTGTCGTGGGCGTGCCCCTCGTGCTGCTGGTGAATCTGCTGCGGCTCGTGCACCTCTTTTATCTAGGCGTGTACAATCCGCGAGACTTTGGGCTCGCGCACGAAGTCCTGTGGGAGTGCGCGCTCGTTGTGACGACGGTGGGGCTTTGGTTCGGTTGGTGGAGCTGGGCCAGTCAGCGGCGTGACCGGACCACCCCGTTCAAGGCGATAATGAGTGGCTGAAGATCCGCCGGAACGGCTCCGTCCTGGCAGCGGACGGTCCGGCCCCGGTGCGTGATGACGTACTCGAATAGATCGGCGCCCGCGCGCGAGGGGCGATAGTCCGCGCGGAGCGTGTCGAACCGAATACCCTCGAGCAGGCTCTTGAGCTGGCCGAGCGTGTCAGCGCCGACGGCCAACGTCGAGGAGTCCTGCGCAGCGCCAGTGTAGAGACGCGCTGAGCCGTTGTCCTGAATCACCAGTCTGACGGTTTGGCCGGTGATGCCGCCGGAGCGCTCGTACTCGACGAGCGCCGGAGTCTGGGTGTTCACCGATCGACACCCCGCGATCGCAGTGCTTGTGATGACGATGAGATAAGGCCACGGGCGCATACCAGCATGATACCCCGACAATCGGCTCGGGGTCAGAGCCAGGGCGCCAGTGTCTTGAATCTCGCAACGATCAAGGCCCCGGACGCGAGCCCCTGCACCAAGGAGTCCCTTTAGGGAATCGCGAACTGCAAAGAGTGCGCCCTGGCTGGGCTACTTCGGCGTTGCCTTGCGAATCACATCCCCCACGATTTCGGTCCAAAACACGCTCTGACTATTGAATGCGAGCCCGTTCTCCGAGAAGGGATCGCATAGAATTCCGTCGTGGATGGCGACTTGGGTCAGACCATCCGCCGTCATCGATCCGACGTCCAACTGATCGATCCAATACACCTTCCCACCGTTGGCTTCAATGCGGCGGGTCTGATCGGGCTCCGTGTCCACGACGAGTGGCGTGGGTGTCCCTCCGCCGATTGGCGTCTTCGAAATGATTCCCGAGTCCCATTCCGAGATGAAGATGTTGGCGGCGTCGATGGCGAAGTCCGTCACGTTCGCAGGGACCGGGCCCACAATCCGGACTGGCGTTCCCCCGGTTTTGGGGACGCGATGGATTTCGTCGTCGTGGCCGAGCCAGTACACGTAGGTCGCATCGATGCGGATACGGCCGCCGGGTCCGGGCCCTGAGCCCAGCGTCGCGACGGGCCCGCCATTCACTGCCACCGACTTGATAATGGAAAACGGACCGTCTTCCACCCAGTAGACGCGCTGGCCGTCGGTCGCGACGTCCTTGATAAAGAAGTCGCTGACGGCGAGACGGCGTGGGATGCCGCCGGCGGTCGAGACGCTCTTGATGGTCCACGCGTTCGCGAAGTAGAGGGCGTTCGCATCGACCGCAAACGGCCCGCGCTCGGCCGACTCGACCAGAGTTACGATGTTCGTCCCGTCGAGCGCGCTCGTGCGCAGCCCGGCGAATCCCTCCGTCTCGCCGACCGGACCACCTTCGACCCAGAGGAGGCGTGTCGTGTCGGTC
>DATFEG010000128.1:0-17501 GCA_035251445.1 Gemmatimonadales bacterium
CGCCGATATCGTGACTCCGGATGGACGCCGCAGACTGCCGACCGGCAGTCGCGTCGCGCTGCGCCGCGGCGTCGTGGAGCTTGCCGATGGACAACGCGGCGCCGTGGCCGCCGGCAGCGTGCGACGTGAGCAGGAGCTGCGTGTGGAGGCCCGTCACCTCGCGCTTCCGGAGCTGGCGCAGCGATGGTTCGCCGGCGCGCCCTATCTCTGGGGCGGGCGTACCGAATGGGGCATCGACTGCTCCGGCCTCGTGCAGGCGGTGTACGGGGCGCGCGGCATCGCGCTCCCGCGTGACAGCGATCAGCAATTCGGGCAGGGTCGAGAGATTCCGACGTCGGCGGATGGCAAGGGCTACGAGGCCGGCGATTTGCTCTTCTTTGCGGAACGCGGCCGTGTCTCGCATGTGGCGCTGTGGGCGGGCGCGGGCACAATCGTGCATGCGGCGCTGTCGCGCGGTGGTGTGGGAAGTGACCGCCTGTTTGGTGATGAGCCGCGCATGCGGCGGATGAGAGAGAACCTGGTCGGGGTCCGCCGGCTGTGACGCACGTTATTTTGAGTAGATGCGTCTCATCCTATTCGATATCGACGGTACCCTGTTATGGACCGCCGGGGCGGGACGGCGTGCCATTCACCAGGCACTGCTCGATGAAATGGGCACGGCCGGCCCGATTGAAGGGTATCGGTTCGACGGCAAGACCGATCCGCAGATCGTCCGCGAGCTGATGGAGCTGGCCGGGCATCCCGACGCGCGCTCGGACGACCGCGTGACCGCGGTTTGTCGCCGCTATGTCGAATTGCTGACGACCGAGCTCGAGAAACCGACTCAGGCCACCAGAGTCTACCCCGGTATCAAGGAACTCCTGATCGCACTCGAGCCGCACGAATCGTATGGCCGCGCTCTTGTCGGGCTGCTGACGGGGAACGTGGAGCGCGGCGCCGCTTTAAAGCTGCGCTCGGCCGGTCTCGATTTCGCGCGCTTCGCTGTTGGCGCCTTCGGGTCCGACTCTCACTATCGTCCTGATCTGCCCGCCGTCGCGGCGCGGCGCGCTGCCGAGAGAACCGGACGGTCCTTCACCGGCGAGGATCTGGTGGTCGTCGGCGACACACCGGATGACGTCGCGTGCTCCAAACCGATGGGCGCGCGGTCGGTTGGAGTCGCGACCGGCTTTTACGACGTGCACGCGCTGCGTGCTGCCGGCGCCACCCATGTGTTCGCCGACCTCGGCGACACCCAGGCAGTACTCGAGGCGCTCTTCTCGTGAACGTCGTCCGGGACGAGCTCGAGCTAAAGGCGCGCGTTGACGACCCCGACGCGCTCCGACGCGTCCTGCTTGCCGCGGGCGCGGAGCTCACGTATCGCGGCGCCATGATGGATCGGCGATTCGATCGCAAACAACGGCTCGAGTCGCGGGACGAAGTAATTCGGCTACGCGTCTACCGCCCGGCCGATCACGCGCCTGCATGGGGCGTCCTCGGCTGGAAGGGGCCAATCGGCACGAAGGACGGATATCGCCATCGGGAGGAGTGGGAGACGCGCGTCGACGACCCCAAAGCTGCGCTCGTCGTCTTGCGGCGTCTGGGCTACAAGATCGTGTTACGCATCGACCGCACGGTTGAGCAATACCGTCTGGGTGACGCGACCTTGAGGGTGGAATGGTATCCCGAGATGGACGTGTTGCTGGAGGTCGAAGGCCCACCGGACGGAATCGAGCGCGCGATCGCTGCGACAGGGTTGCCGCGCGAGATGTTCCTGGCGGAGTCGCTCCCGTATTTCCAGCAAGCGTACGAGAAGCGTACGGGGAAGGCGGCACGGCTGGCCCGATGAAACTCCTCATGCCGCTGCGCGTGCCCGAGCTCGCACCCTCGCTCGGACGCATCATCGTTCCCCGCCGCCAGCAGGTGCCCTGGGTACCTCTCGACGACATCCGTGAAGAGCTTGCAACGCGCGTCCTCGAGCTCGGCGGTGAGGGGCGGGCAGCCGAGGCCCGCGACTCGGTGCTCGAGACCACCGGGCGGCGGGCCTGGGCGGCCGCGTGGGACCATGCGGTGCGGCGCGCAGGGAGCCGCGTCGCCGAGGCACTGGACGCGGCATTCACAGCCACCGCGCAGAGCGTGCGGATGCCGGGGCGCAAGCTGCGACGCCACCTGCTGACGAACGCTGAGAAACGCGCGATCGTCGCGCGCCTGGGAACGGGGGGCGGTGCGTTCGTCGCCGCTCTGGACGAGCTCGACGACGCCGCGCGCGGTGTCGCGCAGGCCTCGGTGCTCGAAAAGGAAGCGCACGCCGCTTGGCAAGAAACGCTGCGCACCGTGGCACGCCGCCTCGAGGCTGCATGGCTCGCGCTCGAGGTCGCCGTCGACCAGGAACGAGGCCGTTGGATGCCGGACATCGCCGCGGTCGCTGGGTGGCGGCCACGACTCTGGCCGGTTTTCATGATCTGGCTTCCCCTCGCCGCAGTGCTCCTGTGGCTCGGTTTGGTTCTCGGCGGCTACGTGCCGGCCCCTGCATGGCTCGCAGCGCGCCTCGGCTTCTAGCTCTTCTGCTGCTGTGCTTCGCCGCGTCGCGCGCGAGCGCGCAGCTGCGTGTCGTCGAAGTCCCGGTCGCCGGCAAATCGAGCCTCGATTCGCTCGCGCGTCTGGGCTTTGAGGTCGCCGACGTCCGGCGCATCGCGGGCGAGTTGCGCGCGATCATCGTCGTCTCAGTGGAATCGGAAGTGCGGCTGACACAGCGCGGTTACCGCCCAGCGGTGCCCGCCGTCGCCCGCGTGCCGACGAGAGTGGCGGAAGACACCTTTCGAAACTTTCAATCATTTGACAAGCCGGTGAGCGGTATCCGCGCGACGCTGACCGCCTGGGCCGCGGCCGACACGATGATTCACCTGGACTCGGTGGGCGCGTCGTACGAGGGGCGGCCGATCCTCGTCGCGAAGATCGGTGCGGCCGCCGATGACCCTGCACGGCCGAACGTGCTGTTCATGGCCACCCATCACGCGCGGGAATGGATCTCGACAGCCGTTGCGATGAAGCTGATCCGCTGGCTTGCCGACTCCGGCGGAGCCTCACTCGCGGCGCGTGACGTGTGGGTGCTGCCGGTTCAGAACCCCGATGGATACCAATACAGCTTCACGAACGAGCGCTATTGGCGGAAGAACCGCCGTCCCAACGCGGGGGGCAGTTACGGCGTCGATCCCAACAGAAATTATCCCGCGTTTTGGGGTCTGGACGAGCTCGGCTCGAGCTCCTGGGAGTATGCGGAGACCTTCCGCGGAACCGCTGCCGCGTCCGAGCCGGAGACGCAGGCGATTATGGCATTTCATAGCGCTCATCCGCCCGTCGTTGCAGTGTCATACCACAGCTACGGTGGCCTGGTACTTCATCCCTGGGGCTTTCGCGCGGGGGAGTTGCCGCCGGACTTGACTCGCTACGAGGCGTTGGCCGGCACCGATCTCGTTCCCGCGGTGACCGACCGCGTGCCCGGCTCGCCGCGCAGTCATTACCATCCCGGTCCCGGCTGGAATCTCTATGCGACGAATGGCGAGTACACGGATTGGGCCTACCGAACACACGGCACGATCGCATTCACGACGGAGCTCAGCAGCGGTTGCTGCGTGCAGGGACTGTATTACGGCTTCGAATTCCCGGACGACAGTGTGTTGGTGGAGCAAGTCTTCCGCGACAATCTCCCGTTCGCGCGCTCGCTCATCGATGCATCCGGGGACCTGGCGCGCGCGCCGGGCGCCTCCGGACTCGTGCCCGGTGCCCCGCGGTTCACGTCGCTCTGGCCGGATTCGTGGCTGAATCTCGATGCCAGCGCGCCGCGCCCGCTGTCGCTAACACTGCGGACCGCGACGGGGGCACTCGTCCGCCGGAGCGCACAGACAGATTCGTTGCGACGCGGCGTGCTGCGAACCGACTGGCGTACCGATCTCCACCTCGACGCCGTGCGTGCGCTGCACGCGGAAGGTTCAAACGTCATGGCGGAGCTCCTGTCCCTCGGCGGCGCGGAACAACTCGACGCCGGCTGGCGCGAGGGTGGGTGGGTGCGAGATACCGTGCGTCAGGCAGGCACCCGTTCGTGGTTCACGGGCGGCCGCGTCGACACGTTGACGTCGCCCCTGACCAGTCTGCAGGGCCGCACCGCGGTCTGGCTGCAGATGTGGACCAAACATTATGGCTCGACGTTTACACCCGAGCAGAATGGGGTCATTCAGTTCTCAGGCGACTCGGGGCGCACGTGGAGTGACGTGGCGATGATCGTCGGCGATGGTCCCAACTGGTATCCGCTGCGCGTCGACCTGCCTCAGGCCGCCGGCCGCCCGGGCGCGCAGGTGCGCTTCATTTCGAATCAGTTCACCTGGTGGCTCGATGCGATTGGCTTTGCCTCCGATGCGACGACGGCGTTCGCGCAGCTGGCCGCCGCAGGCACTGCCGAGATATCCGAGAACCCGGTCCGGAGCAATCAGGTCGTGATCTCGTGGCCCACTACCGTTGGCAGTGCGCGTATTTCGGTGTTCACCTTCACCGGTGAGCGTCTGTTCGAAGCCAACGTGACCGCACCGAGTAACGAATACGTCTGGGACCTTACGGTGGACGGCGGAACGCGGCGCGTGGTCAATGGTGGATATGTCGTGGTGGTCGATGTGGACGGCCAGCGGTATCGACGGCGGCTCTTCGTCGCTCGAGCCGCGCCGTGAGTGCGGTCGGCGTGGGCGTCGACCTGGTCGAAGTCGCGCGCGCGCGCGCGATGCTCGCCGACAAAGGCGCGCACGTATTCGATCGGCTGCTCACGCCGGCCGAAGCCGACTACTGCCGCTCGCGTCCCGACCCGGCCGAGCACGTGGCGGTCCGGCTCGCGGCCAAGGAGGCGGTCTACAAAGCATTGCAGGGTAGCGAGGCAGCGCGGGGCATCGGCTGGCGCGACATCGAAGTCGTCCGGGCGCCCGACGGTCGCCCCGACGTCGAGTTGAGCGGACTGGCGGCGAGCCGCGCGAAGGAGTTACGGGTCAGGAAAGTGCTCTTGTCGCTGTCGCACACGCACGAAGCCGCCGTCGCAATTGCAGTTCTATCAACAGATTGAATTCCCGACAAAATCACTCTACTATTGTGGCCGTGCGGTTTCTGACGACGTGTTTCGTGGTCACCGCCTGTCTTGCGCAGCCACTCGCGGGGCAGGCGGCTGACTCTTTGGCCTCGGCGCGGCGCGTGGTGGCTGCTGCCGCCCTCGCGGCCAAGGAGTACGCCTTGGGCGTGATGCCGGCCGGAGGGCAGATCACGCAGCCTGAGGAAGTCGAGGAGGCGAAGCTCTTCATCCAGCAGGCGCAGTTCGACGTGCCGGCACTCCCGTCGTCGGTCCGCGCGGACGCCCAACGCACCATCAATCACATCACCACGCTGCTCGAGCAGCTTGCTCCGCCCGATTCGGTGCGGAGCGTTGCCGATAGCCTCGTCGCGCGCGTGACGCGCGCCGTCGGCGGCCCCGATGCGCTCGAGCCGCTGCCAACCAATCCGCCTTCACTCGCGCGGGGCGCCGTCATCTATAGCGAGCGTTGTGCCGCTTGCCACGGAGAAAGCGGCCGCGGGGATGGACCCAAAGCGAAGACGCTCGAAGGTCCGCCGCCCGCGAACCTCGCCGACCCGGCGCAGATGAGCGGCATGCCGCTGGTCGAGATCTATCGCCGGATCTCGATCGGCACGCCGGGCACCGCCATGCCGGAGTTCGCGGGCGACCTGTCGGCCGAAGATCGCTGGGCCGTGACAGCCTACGTCGCGGCGCTGCAGTACGGCGGATCGGCCACGGCGGCCACGTTCGCCGCCGCACGACGGCAGATCGATTCCGCGCTGTCGCTCCGCTCCGAACAGGTTGCGGTCGACGCCTACATGACGTTCGAGCAGGTGGAGACGTCCGTTCGAGCCAAGAACCCGGGTTTGGCGAGCGAGCTGGAAGCCGCGTTTGCCTGGTTGCGTACACGCGCCGTCAAAGCCGATCAGGCGGAGCGTCACGCGATCCGTGGCCGCCTGCTCGAGGGCCTCGAGCGCGCGGAACGCGTGGTCGCGGACCGCCCTTCGGCCATGAGTCTGTTCGTCGCTTCGTTCTTCCTGATGTTGCGCGAAGGTTTCGAGGCGATTCTGATCATTGCGGCCTTGATGACGTTCCTCAGCAAGGCCGGCGCGCCCGAGCGGCGTCATGACGTCGCGCGAGGCGCCTGGGCCGCGATTGGAGCAAGCCTGCTGACCTGGGTTCTGGTCGAACTGCTGTTCAGAGTCACGCCCGGCCAGCGGGAGATCCTCGAAGGCGTCACGATGTTGCTTGCTGCCGCCGTGCTCTTCTACGTGAGCTACTGGCTGCTATCGAAGATCAGTACCGCGAGATGGACAGCGTTCATGAAGGGCAAGATGGAGACCGCACTCTCGTCGGGCTCGGGCGTGGCACTCAGTGCCGTCGCATTCCTCGCCGTATACCGCGAGGGCTTCGAGACCATCTTGTTCTATAAGGCACTGTTCACATCGGCCGGTCCGAGCGGTGGCAGCCTCTCGCTCCTTGCCGGCATGGGCGTTGGCGCCATTGCGTTGCTGGTCGTGTATTTGGCGATCAACGAATTGGGATTGCGGGTCCCCATGAAGCCGTTCTTTACCGTTACTGGCATCATGCTTTACTACATGGCGTTCGTCTTTGCGGGCAAGGGCATTGCGGAGCTGCAGAGCGCGCAGGCCATTCCACTGACGGTGATCGAGAAAGCGCCGCGTTTGCCGGTGTTCGGGATCTACCCAACCCTCGAGTCGTTGGCGGTGCAGGGCCTGCTGCTGGTCCTGGCGCTCGTCGCTCTTATCTGGGCCATGCGACCCAAGCACTCAGGTGCGGAGGGCGGGCTCATTCAGTCGTAGGGATTGGGGTACCGCCCCAGGGCCGGCAGGGGTCCGCCACCAGTACATGAGCAGTCCTCCCACAACGATGAGCAGGATGCTGGTCACCTGCGCCAGAGTAAACGGATTCAGCAACCGGTCATCTTTGGCTCGTACGAACTCGACCAGGAATCGCTCGGCTCCCGCGAACACCAGGTAACACGCCCACAGCCAGCCCACGCCGTGGCCATGGTCGCGTTGCCGCCACAGCCACACGAACGCGAGAAACATGAGGCCCGTCTCGTACAACTGCGTTGGATGGACCGCCACGACCTGCATCGGATCCGTCCCCGGAGGAAACTGCACGCCGGCCGACTGGAGATTAGCGACGGTCGTCGGCGGCAAGCCGTCCGGAAACTTCATCGCCCACGGCAGGTTGGACGGAACGCCATAGTCGTCGTTCACCAGGAAACAGCCCACGCGTCCGAGCGCGTACCCCAGGGCAAGGGGAGCGGCGCATAGCTCCGCGGTGAAGCGGCCCGGCACCCGCCGGCGCCAACCGTTGAGGAGAATCGCGGCCACGGCACCCAGGAAGCCGCCATACCATACGAAGCCGCCGCGGCGAAACAGCGCGTCCGATTCGCCGGTCAGCACGACATACCACAGCTTTGCGCCCACCAGACCGCCGATCACGCCGGCAATGATGATATCGGCCGCGTACTCCTCATTGAGTCCGCGCCGGCGCAGGTCGACCTGGATCGCCCATCCGGCCATGAGAAAGGCGACCATCATCATCAGGCCGTATCCCGTGAGCTGGAGTGGGCCGAGCTGAAGCGAGAAGGGATAAACGTTCATGAGAAATCCGTCCGTCGTGCGTCGTGCGTCGTTTCGCTCATCTCGAGTCCAGGGAGAGGGAGGTCGGCGCGGGCGTCGAGTGTCCAGTCGCTGCGCTCGCCCAAAAGCAGGCGGTACCAGCCGGCACGCGCGATCATCGCCGCATTGTCGGCATTGAGACGCGGGCTGGCAACGGCGACTCGCGCGCGACCGCGCAGCCGTTCCGCTGCTAAGCCGCTAAGTGCCCGGCTACACGCCACACCTCCGCCCAGGACGGCGGTTTTGTAACCCGTTGCGTCGATCGCGCGGGCGAGCTTCGTGACCAGCACGTCCAGCACGGCGTCCTGAAAGCCGCGGGCGATGTGCGCCCGATCGCGATCCAGGTTGTCCGAGGCGCGCACCGCATGCAGCACCGCGGTCTTGAGACCGGAGAACGAGAACTCGAATCCTTCGGCGAGCATCGGACGCGGAAAATGGAACCGGCCCCCCCCCCCTCCCCCCCCTGGATCGCCGTCCTTGGCGAGCCGCTCGATCGCCGGCCCGCCGGGATAGCCAAGGCCGAGCAGCGTCGCCACCTTGTCGAACGCCTCACCCGCGGCATCGTCGCGCGTTTCGCCGAGCAGGCGATAGCGACCCCAGGCGGGAACATCGAGCAGCAGCGTGTGGCCGCCCGATACCAGGAGTGCGACGAAGGGCGGCGCGAGGTCGCGATCCTCCAACGTCGGGGCGAACAAGTGGCCCTCCATATGATGGACCCCGATGAGCGCGCGCTCACCCGCAAAGGCGAGCGACTTGCCGTACACGACACCCACGAGCAGCGCCCCGGCGAGGCCCGGTCCGGCGGTCACGGCCACCGCGTCCACCGCGGACAACGCAACGCCCGCTTCCGCGATCGCGCGATCCACCACGGCGGGCAGGGCAGTGAGGTGTGCGCGGCTGGCGAGCTCCGGCACGACGCCGCCGAAGACCTTGTGCACGTCCTGTGACAGGATGATAAGGCTGGCGAGCTCGCCCTTTACGAGGACGGCGGCCGACGTCTCGTCGCAGGACGTTTCGATGCCGAGGACGACGTCAGCCACGGCGGGACGTGGTGCGACGTCGCACGGTGACGGAGTCGGGTACGGCGCGCGCGGTGAGGCCGCGCGGCCCGATGACGGTAATCCTCGCTACGCTGACCCCCGTGGCCCCAGAGCCGCTCGCACCCGTGATGTGCGCGACGACGCGCACCGAATCGCGCGTCAGCGTTTGCACGCGCGCCTCAGGTCCGCGCACGGACACAGTCACGCGCGCCGGCGTGACGATGTAATTGGTGATCGCGCCGGCACCGGTCTCCACCGGAACGCCGGCAAACGAGCGCTCCGCGATGACGGTCAGCTCGCCCGTTACGGTCACCTGTTTGGGCGCGATCCGTACGATGCCGAGCGGCATCGTGTCGATCGGTACGGTGCGACTGAACGTTCCCGAAACACTTGCAATTTCCATGGGCACCGTCGTCACCGATTCGATCGCGGCGAGGCTTGTTCCCGGGCCGACGAGCCGCGCCATGTTGGGTGTCATCGACAGCCCGTCTGGTAGCAACTGCGACGAGTCCAGGGTCACGGTCACGAGCGACACAATTCGCACGTCTTTTCGGGCGACGCTGTCGAGCGCCAGCGTGATCTCGCTCGGCCGAACCTCCATGACACGCACGTCGGCTCCCTTCGGCAGCTCCAGCTCGACGTCGGTCGGCGCGAGGTGGATCACCCATGTCGTAGCGGTCAGGGTATCGGGAACACGACGCGTGATATCGCCTGCGAGCGATCGAAGCTTCAGGATCTGCGTGCCTTTGCCGGAAATCTGCGCGTAGACCTTGGGAGGTTTTTGAACCAGGGCGCGTCCCGGCGGCAGCTGTACGTTGAGCGCAACGTCGAAATTCGCCGTCACAGGTTGCTGCAGCTGCACCGCGACGTACAGCATCAAGGCAAGAAACAACGCCGCCGCCTTGATCGGCCAGCTGCGGGTGATGCCTTGGAACAGGCTAGCGCGCGGCATCGAGCAGTCGCCGGATGACCGCCTCCTGGACTGGTGAATCCCACACCGCGGCGCCGATTACGTGTTTTACGATGATGCCATCGCGATCGATGATAAAATTCTCTGGCACACCCGTCGTTTGATAAACGTGGCGGATCGAGCCATCCTGGTTGTGGAGGATCTCGAATGTGACTCCGAGACGCCGTGCGAACTCGCGAACCACGGTCGAATCTTGCTCATCGATGCTGACCGCCACGATGTGGAAGTCCGTGCCGGCGAGCTTCTGCTGCAGCCGTTCCATTGATGGCATTTCTTCAAGGCAGGGCTGGCACCACGTCGCCCAAATGTTGAGGAGTACCACCTTCCCGCGGTAGTCCTGGATGCTGGCCGGCTGACCACTTCCCAAACGGACGGCCTGAAACTCCGGGGCCTTCGAGGATCCCACTTCGAGGCCCGACAACTCCGGCCGCAACTTGACCGCGAGCGCGACGCCGAACACCGCCGTCATCACGACGCCCGCAATGAGCGTCCACTGCTGGCGATTCGTCATACCGTCACCATACAGCGGCGTCGCAGCTCCTGCACCTCGCGACCGGGGTCCGCGCTGCCGAACACCGCGTTCCCGGCGACGAACGTATCGGCGCCGGCCTGATGCGCGGCTGCGATCGTCTGCCGTGAAATGCCACCGTCGACCTCTAGAAAAAAGCGTGCGTGGTGTGTCGTGCGTAGGGCGTGGGCGCGCTGAATCTTATCATCTGACCCGGGAAGATAATTCTGGCCTCCAAAGCCCGGGTTTACGGTCATGATGAGCAACAGATCGAGATCCCGTATCACTTCCGCCGCATACGCGAGCGGCGTCGCGGGGTTCAGCGCGAGCCCCGCCAACATCCCCTGCTGCTTCACCGCGTCCAGCTGCCGTTGCACGTGGATCGTGGCCTCGGGATGAAAAGTGAATACCGATGCGCCCGCCGCGGCGAACGATTCGATGTAGTGCTCGGGCTCCACGACCATCAGGTGGACGTCGATGGGCTTGTCCGTCAGCTTGCGCAGCGTTTCGATCATGTTCGCGCCGAACGTGAGGTTCGGAACGAAGCGGCCGTCCATCACGTCCACGTGCAGCCAGTCTGCCCCCGCATCGAGCACCTGCGCGACTTGCTCCGCGAGACGCGCGAGATCAGCGGACAACACACTGGGCGCGATGCGGATGCCTCCCCCGTTGTTCATTGCGGGCTCCGCGCCACGACGATGTCCACGACGGTGCCGGGTGCCGCCAGCGTTCCGGCGGCCGGCCGCTGCGCCAGGACGGTGCCCGGTGTTCCCTCGCCCGTGCGGCGCCGCGTCACCGTGCCGAGCTGCAGTCCCTCCATCTCGAGGCGCGTGCGCGCGTCGGCGGAAGCCATGCCCAGCAGGTCCGGGATGGAAATTGTCGGGGCACCGCGACTCACGACCAGGATGACACCCGCGGCCGGTGCGAGCGCGGTGCCGGCCGGCGGCCGCGTCAGCATCGCCAGCCCCGTGGGTGAGGCGGCCTGGACCGATTCTACCTGGCTGACGGTGAGCCCGGTCGCATTCACGAGTGATCGCGCCAACGTCGCATCGATGCCCGCAACATCCGGGACCGGGATCCTGGGCGGCCCGGCGCTCGACACCAGCGTCACTTTCGCTCCTTCCGGGACGATGAGATCGGGAGGCGGGTCCTGCCAGATGATCACGCCCTGTGGAGCCGTCGGGTGCGGCTCCGCGCCACCATCGGTGATTTGCAGCTGGACTTTCTGAATCTCGGTCTGGGCCTCGGCGATGGTGAGGCCGAGCACGCGCGGGACCGCTCGATGCCCCGGAAGAATCGGGGCCGGGAAGAGGACAAGGTAAGCGGTCAGGTATCCGGCGAGCGTGACGCCCAGCCCGACCGCCACCCAGCGCAGCCAGCGGCGATCAAACTTGAGCTCCTCCATGGCGGGGAAATGCCGGCGCACGCGCATCAAGACGCTCTGATCAGTCGCGCCGCATAGGCCCCGTCGATGCCGTGGCGCTGCGGATACGACCGAAAGGCCCCGCGTGGAGTCAGCAACTCCGAAAAGGGGCCCAGCTGATGGCGCGGCGTTCGCGTGAATTCCGGATGCTGCGTCAGAAACCGCTCCACAACCGATTCATTCTCCTCCGACTCAATCGAGCAGGTCGCGTAGATGAGTAGCCCACCTGGCCGCACCAACGGAGCGGCCGCGTTCAGCAAACGCGTCTGGCGCTCAGCCAGACGTTGGAATACCCCCGGGCGCAATCTCCATCGCGCGTCGGGATGCCGCCGAATCGTCCCGGTGGCGCTACACGGTGCGTCGACCAGGACGGCATCCACGCTGCCGGGTCGCAGCGGTGCCGCCTCAAGATTGGCGGCGACGGTGTGAATCGCCACTCCCGCCCGCCGCGTCGTGTCCGCCAATCGACCCATCCGCTCGTGGTGAGCGTCACCGGCCAGCACCCGCGCACCGAGGGCCTCGAGTGCCACGGCCTTTCCACCGGGTGCGGCGCAAGCGTCATACACCAAGGCACCGGACGGAATGCCCGCGTAACGCGCCACGAGCGCATGCGCGGGATCCTGGACGAGGAAGGCTCCTTCGGTGTAGCCCGGCAACTGAGCTATCGGGTATCGGCTATCGGCCATCCGGTAAACGCGTATCCCTGCTTCGAAGGGTGCGACATCGGCCTTGATTCCCGCTTCCCGCAGTCGCTGCAGCAACGTCGCTTGATCCCAACGCGCCGGTTGGAGGACCAGCTCAGGCTTTGTGTCATTCCATTCGAGCAGTCGTGCGGTCTCGTCCGGACCGAACCGGGCTTTCCATCGCGCGATCAACCAATCCGGATGTGATCGGTTATTACCCGATACCCGATAGCCGGTAGCCGATAGCCGCCTCAATAGGTGATTGACGTAACCGGTACCGGCTTCTCCTACCGTTTCTCGAGCCAAGTCAACAGACGTCGACACCGCCGCATGAGGTGGTACCCTCGTTAAGTGCCGCAGCTGATACGCGCCGAGGCGAAGTACATCATGCAGTCGCGGATCGGCCTGGTCGAGATCGAGCGCGTCGTCCAACGCGCGTTGCTGGCGGAGCACACCGGCGGACAGCTCGTAGGCGAGGCGGCGATCACGCTCGGCAAGGCCGGCGAGATGACGGTCGCGCGCGGTATCGAACGGCGCTCCGGCGCGGACATCGCGGAGAATCTCGAGGGCCGCGCGCCGGGCGGCGGTTGCTGCCTTAATCCAGCATCCCCTTGGTCGGGGACGACGGCATGGCGACTTCGCGCCGCGGCATGCGGCCGGAGAGAAAGGCTGCGCGGCCCGCGATCGTCGCCAATCGCATCGCGTGCGCCATCGCAACGGGATCCTGGGCGGCGGCGATCGCCGTGTTCATCAAGATGCCGTCGACGCCTTGTTCCATCGTCAGGCATGCGTCCGAGGCCGTTCCGACGCCGGCATCCACGATCACCGGCACGCGCAAACGGCGCTTGATGGTTCTCACGCTGAACGGATTCAGCAGGCCGAGCCCAGAACCGATCGGCGAGGCAAGCGGCATCACAGCCGCACAGCCGGCATCCTCGAGACGCAGCGCCGTCACGAGATCCTCGTTCGTGTACGCGAGCACCTTGAACCCTTCCTTCACCAGAACCTTGGCCGCCTCGAGCAGTCCCTGGACGTCGGGGAGCAGCGTCTCCTCGTCGCCGATCACCTCGAGCTTGACGAAGTCGTTGAATCCCGCCTCGCGCGCGAGCCGCGCGTACCGGATTGCGTCCTCGGCGGTGTAGCAGCCGGCGGTGTTGGCGAGCAGGAAGATTCTTTTGGGATCGAGGTAGTGCAGCACGCTCGATTCTTTGGAGCGATCGAGGTTCACGCGACGTACGGCCACGGTTACGACTTCGGCGCCAGACGCCTCGATCGCACTCGTCATCGTCTCCATGTCGGGATACTTTCCCGTTCCGACCATGAGCCGCGACTGAAAAGTGCGACCGGCGATGGTCAGCGGCTCATCACGCAGCGTTTCGACTGCGGTGGTCATCCGCCCCCCACGAAATGCACGACCTCAATCGCGTCGCCGCTCGCGACCGTCACCTCGTTCAACGCGGGTCGGCGCACGATCTTCCGATTGTGTTCCACAACGACGGCGCGCGGGTCGAGCTCCAGCTCCTGCAAGACATCGAGCAATGTGCCGCCACTGATTTGCCTGTGCTCTCCGTTGATTACGACATCCACTCTCGCATCCTCCGTGCTGCCTCCGCCGGCTCGGCATCATCCCAGAACGCGCGGATTGCCGCGAACCCGTATGCTCCCGCCTTCCGAACTGTCCCTATCCGATCGGCGGTGATTCCGCCGATCGCAATGACCGGTAGATCGCCCATCGCGATCACGATCGCGTGCAACCGCTCGGGACCCAGCGGTGGGCGCCCGGGGTGCGACGCGGTCGCATAAACGGGCCCTACAACAAGATAGTCGGCCCCCTCGGTTCTTGCGGCTTCCGCCTCGGCCAAATCATGGACGGACCTACCAATCCACCACCGTGGGTTTAGCGCGCGCGCGGCGCTCACCGAAAGGCTGCCGCGGCCGAGCTGCACGCCTGCCGCAGGAACGGCGAGCGCAACGTCAAGGCGGTCGTTCACGAACAGTCGGACGGACTGACTGACGGACAGTCGGACGGCGAGATCGTAATGCTCCCGGCCGCTGAGCTGCCGGCCGCGCGCGTGAAATGCGAGATCGGCGCCGCCTCCGACGGCGAGCGCGCGCGCGATGTCATCGAGATCTGACCGCCGGGCGATGCGCTCATCGGTGATGGCGTGCAGCCGCGGCAGTGACGTGCTCACGTGAAGCGCTGACCCGGTTTGAGCCGCGCGCCCCGAAGCCAATCGTCGGTCGTCATGCGGGCCTTGCCGGCCGGTTGCACCTCGAAGACTTCGACCGTCCCGCCGGCCGTGTCCTCGAACGGTCCGGTCGCGATCACGAGCGTGCCGTCGGCCGAGAGGATCTCACCGGGCGCGCCCGTTCCCGGAAACGGCGGCTCGTTCACTTTGGGATTGAACAGCTTCACCTCGACGCCGTCCAACTCCGTCCAGGCGCCGGGCCTCGGGTCGAGCCCGCGAATCAGGCAGCTGATCGAGCGCGCGTCCTTGGTCCAGTCGATACGGGCGATTTCTCGCGTCAGCTTCGGCGCGTAGGTTGCCCGCGCTTCGTTCTGTGGGACCGGTTGCGGTGGAGGGTCGGTCCGCTCCAGCAGCGCGAGCGTTTCGACGAGGGCCTGGGCTCCGACTTCCGCCAGGTGGGCGCTCAGCTCTCCGGCGCTGCAGTCCGGCGGAATCCGGTGTGGGATCTGGTGCAGAATGGGACCGGAATCCATGCCGGCGTCGAGCTGCATGATCGTGACGCCGGTCGTCTCGTGGCCACGAATGATCGCCCACTCGACGGGCGCGGCCCCGCGCAGACCAGGCAGCAGCGAGGGATGGACGTTTACCATGCCGCGCGCCGGCAGCTCGAGCAGCTCGGGCTTGAGGATATGGCCGTACGCGACGACGACACCGATATCGGGCCGCACATCGCGCAGGCGAACGAGAAACGCGCCGTCCGTCGGTTTGTCGGGCTGGAACAGGGTGAGATCCTCGGCAACCGCGGCGACCTTCACGGGCGGAGGGATCAGTTTGGATCGCGAGCGCCCCTGCGGGGCATCGGGTTGGGTGACGACCGCCACGACGTCGAAGCCTTCGCCGACGAGGGCGCGGAGCGAGGGGACCGCGAATTCCGGAGTGCCGAAGAACGCCACGCGCACTTACAGCTCGCCCGCCGGCTCCGGCGTAACCTCCTTCAGGTAGCCCTTTGCGCCCTTGCGAGACTTTTTCCACTTGGACAGCAGCAGGGCCCGTTTCACGGCGCTCAGATGATCGAGAAAGAGAATCCCGTCCAGATGATCGATCTCGTGCTGTATCGCGCGGGCCTTGTAGCCGGTCGCTTCAGTCCGAAAGGGCCGGCCGTCGCGGTCGAGCGCATCGACCACGACGCGAAGGGGACGTTCCACGTCGCTGAAAATGTCGGGGATCGAGAGACAGCCTTCCTCCGCCGTCTCGTGGTCCGCGCTGCGCTCCACGATGACGGGATTGATGAGCGTGAGCGGCGGTGGATCATCGTCGCCGACGTCCACGACCGCGACACGTTGCCCGACGCCGACCTGGTTTGCGGCGAGCCCGACGCCCTTGGCGGCGCGCATCGTCTCGAACAGATCGTCCACGAGCTGGCGCACCTCGTCGTCCACCGCAGCGACGCGGGCGGCCTGCTGTCGCAGCACCGGTGATCCCAGCAGATGGAGCGTTCGCACCGTCACGCCGGCTTCACCTCGGTCCCGGCGCGGTTCGTGATATTCTGGATGCCGCTTCGCAGGATCACGAACCTGGCTTCGCCGCTGCGGATCGTGACCTCGTCTTCCTTGATATGGATCACCTCGCCCACGATGCCGGACGACGTCACGACGCGGTCGCCCCGCTGCAGCGTGGAGAGCAGTTGCCGGTGGCGCTCCTGCTGGCGCCGCTGGGGACGGATCAGCAGAAAGTAAAAGATCGCGATCATCGCGCCGATCTGCAGCACGAACGCGACTATCCCCGGTCCTCCACCCTGCCCGGACGGAACCAGCAACAGCAGGGACAACATCGTGGCGATGGTCATGCAACCCCTTCCCCCGTTGGTTGGTAACGGCGACGCCAGTCGTCCGCCCAGGCTGCGAACGCGTTGCCGCCGCGCTGGATGACGGCGCGCATCTCAGCCGCGAGCCGGATCAGATACCGAACGTTGTGCAGCGACAGCAGCCGGAGGCCGAGCAACTCTCCGGCGACGAACAGGTGGCGCAGATAGCCGCGCGAGTAGGTCGCGCACGTTTCGCAGTCACAGCTTGGATCCAGTGGCCGTTCGTCGGTGCGGAAACCGGCGTTGCGGATATTCAACGTGCCGTCCGGGGTGAAGGCCGATCCATTGCGTCCTCCTCGCGTCGGGGCCACGCAGTCGAACAGGTCGACGCCCCGCTCTACAGCTGCGACGAGGTCCGCCGGAAAACCGACGCCCATAAGATAACGGGGCAACGTCGACGGCAGCCGGGACTCCAGCACCTCGATCGTCGCGTACATCTTGTCCTTGGGCTCCCCGACCGAGAGCCCGCCAATCGCGATCCCGGTCCAGGGGCCTAATTGCATTATTCGATCAAGACATTCGGTCCGCAGGGCAGGTAAGGTGCCGCCCTGGATTATCGGCCACAGCGTCTGATGGTCGGACGGTCGGCCGGGACGGCCGATCAGCTGATCGTGTCCTTTCTTGCAGCGCTCGAGCCAGCGCAATGTTCGATCGAGTGCGTCACGCGCGGTCGCCTCGTCCGCCCCACCGGGAATGACGTGGTCGAACGCCATCGCAATGTCCGAGCCGAGCTTCCATTGGATTTCGATCGCGCGCTCGGGCGTCAGCTTGCGCCGCGCGCCGTCGACATGGCTCTGAAATTCGACGCCCTCCTCGTCGACTTTGCGGAAGCCTTCGAGAGAGAAGACCTGGAAGCCGCCCGAGTCGGTGAGTAGCGGCCGTTCCCAGGCCATGAACTTGTGCAAGCCGCCGAGCTGGGCGATGACGTCCTCGCCGGGCCGCACGTGCAGGTGGTAGGTGTTCGCGAGCACGATCTGCGCGCCGACGGTCTTGAGGTCGGCGGGCGAGAGGGTGCGCACCGTTGCCTGCGTACCGACGGGCATGAAGACCGGCGTCTCGACCGTGCCGTGCGGCAGGGTTAGCGTGCCCGCGCGCGCGGCGCCGGAGGTCG
>DATFEG010000130.1:0-2248 GCA_035251445.1 Gemmatimonadales bacterium
TCCTGCGGTTGGACGAGTCGATGGGGATCGGCCTGCTGCTGTTGGGCCTGGCGGGCGGCGCGCCCTTCCTGCCAAAACTCGCACAGATCGCCAGGGGCAATCTCGCGTTTGCCGTCGGACTCATGGTGTTGCTGATGGTGATTACGGTGGGGTATCTACCCCTCGTGTTACCCATGCTGCTGCCCGGCGTCTCTGTGAACCCGGCGCAAATTGCGCGATCGCTCGTGCTGTTGATGCTGCTTCCCCTGGGAGGCGCGCTGGCGGTGAAGGCGAATCGTCCAGACATCGCCGCGAAGATCAAGCCGATCTTCGACAAGACGTCGAACCTGAGCCTGATCGCGCTGATGGCCCTGCAGACGTTGTTGAACGTCCGCAGCGTTGTCGCGGTCTTCGGCACCGGCGGCATTCTCGCCGGCGTGGTGTTTCTGGGCGTGGGCGTCGCCGTGGGCTGGGTCCTTGGCGGCTCAACGCGGGAGACACGATCCGTCATGGGGCTGGGAACGGCACAGCGGAATATCGCCGCCGCACTCGTCGTCGCCAGCCAGAGCTTCGAGGATCCAAACGTAGGGGTGATGGTCGTCGTCGTTGCGATCGTCGGACTGCTGACGCTCATGCCGCTGGCCCGCGCGCTGGGGCGGGGCCTGCCGAAGGCGCCCCCGACGGCAATCGGTTGACACGGCGACGCTTTCATTTCACTAGAAGCGTACTCCTCAGATTAAGGCAGCGGTCCAGGTAACAAACCACCATATCCGCGCTTGCGAATCCCGTTGGCAACGCAATAGACACTCCGTAAGGACAACACGCCTAAGACTCCATGGAATAATCTCCGGATGCTGATCAGCCATCGATGGTGAAGACACGATCGACCGGCTCAATGGACGTCGTGGTGATAGGCGCCGGACCAGCCGGCGTGCTGGCGGCACTCCGCGCCGCCGAGTTGGGGACTCGGACAACGCTCGTCACGCGCGATGATTTCGGCGGCATGGCGGCTGGCGATGGTCCGGTCCCCGTGCGCACGCTGGCCTACGCGGCGCGCCTGTTTCGTGGGGTGAAGGACCTTGGCCGCTACGGTATTACCGTCAGCGCGCCCGAGCTCGACTACGGACGCCTTCTCGCGCGCACGAAAGAAGTCGTCGAGGACGTGCGCGCACACTCCGCGTTTCGTGAGCATATCGATCGCCTCGGCGTGACGCTGCACGAGCGGACGGGCGATGCGCGCTTTGTCGATCCGCACACTATCGAAACCGAGAGCGGCCTTACGCTGCCGGCCGACAGGGTGATTCTGTGCGCAGGCGGCAAGAGCCGTCGCCTTTCCGTGCCCGGCGCCGAGTTCATCCATACGCACAGCGATGCGTGGAGCCTGAAGGAAGTTCCCGGTTCCATGATCGTCGTCGGCGCCGGAATGACGGGCGTGCAGGTCGCTTCGATCTTTCAAACGTTCGGCTCACGCGTGAGTCTCTTCCAGACTGGGCCGCGCATTCTCCCGAGTGAAGACGAGGACGTGTCGGCCGCCGTCACTGCGGGCTTTCGCGCCTCGGGGATGGTGGTTCGCGAGGCCTTCGGCGCCATCGACTCGGTAGAGAAAACAGCCCGCGGAGTCCGGATGATTTTTTCAAAGAACGGCGTTCGGGATGCCGTGGAGGCCGCCCTCGTCGTCGTTGCCATCGGCTGGATCGCGGACGCCGACGGTTTGAACCTAGATAAGGCTGGTGTGGAGCGGGATCCTCGCGGATACGTCGCAGTCGACGAGTATCTACAGACGTCTGCCCCGCACGTCTTTGCCGCCGGCGACATGACCGGCCGCTGGATGCTGGTGCCGCAGGCGGTGCACGACGGCTGGATTGCGGCGACGAATGCTGTGAGGGGCCGGACGCGTCCGCTCGATGAAGGCGTGTGTCCGATCGGGGGCTTTTCGGAGCCCGAATATGCACGCGTCGGACTCACCGAGTTGAACGCGCGCAGCGCTCACGACATCGTGGTGGCCACCGTGCGGTTCGACGAAACAACGCGCACGATCATTGACGGACGAACGGACGGCTTCTGCAAGCTTATCGTTGACCGCGGGGCGCACACGATCGTTGGGTGCAGTGTGGTCGGTGATCGCGCCGTTGAAATCGTCCAGGTCGTCGCGATCGCGATGTCGAGTGGGTCACGCGTGGAGGATCTGGCGCGGATTTCACTATCGTTCCCCACATACACCGGCGTGCTCAGCCGAGCGGCGTACCGCGCGTGCGACCGGCTTGGCGCG
>DATFEG010000143.1:0-16664 GCA_035251445.1 Gemmatimonadales bacterium
TATTGCTTCTGAAAATCCGGTCCACCCAACGCGAGCCCAACTGCCAGCATGCGGGCCCGAACGGGGTCGGTGATGTCAGTGAGTTGATTCGTGATGACAGTCTTGGTATGCGCGGACATTGTACCGCCCAGCACATGATCACTTACGAGATCAACCAGCCGCTGCCTATCACTCGTCTGGGGAACCACGCTATCAAGGTCTGCCACGGCACCGGGCAGTTTCCCCGCGGCGAGGGCGATGGCGGCATTCATCCGGGCGAGCAGCGCGCCACTGTTCACCCAGTGCGACTCTGTTTCCGGGTAACCCGTGGGCGCGGACTGTAAATAGAGGGGCTGGCCGAGCCGCGCGACAACTTGCGCCAATCGTGGCGTCGTATCGGGATCTGCTGCCACAGCCCGCACCGCGCTCACGACGAACTCGAACGGTGTTTTCACCTTCGACCGGAGTGCTTGCGGCGCCCAGAAATCAGGCGACCTGAAGATTGCGTGTAACACGGCGCGCATGTCGCCGCGCGTCTTTTTCCATGCTACGACCGCGGCATCGACACAGCCATCGGGCGGTTCGTCAGCCACGAACCGGGCGCACAGCTTGGCGCTGACGTGATGCATCGTCGCCGGTTGCTGGGCGAGGAATTTGAGCAGGCGAATCCCTTCGGTCTTACCTTCGTCGCCGAAGGTGAGTCCGAAGACGTGTTTCGTGCCATGGTCGTGCGCCCAGTCGCGGAATGTGAATCCGGCGCCCTGTTCCGGTCGTGCGATGCTCCACCCGGTGAAGATCCGCGCCACTTCGATGACGTCCTGCTGGGTGTAACCACCATCGACACCGAGCGTGTGGAGCTCGAGCAGCTCGCGCGCATAGTTCTCGTTGATCCCCGTAGGGAGACGACGCCGGTCTGCGGGCATTTCGTTCATGCCGAATCGGCGTCGTCCGAAAACGGGGCGGGGGGGTGAGGAACCTGGAGCCACGCTTTGCACATTGTCGAGATAGAACAGCATGGCGGGACTCTCGGCCGTCGCGATCAGCAGATCTTCAAACCGACCCATGGCACGGGGACGGATGGTTTCCTCGATGTATGAAGGCACCAGGAAACGGTCCGCACCCTTGCCCAGGAAGACGTTGAAGTGATTGGTCCAGAAATCGACCATGACCTCATGCAGCTGGCGCTCGGAGAGCGCGGCGCGGACGATCGCGAGCTGCTGGAGCTCGCCGCCCAGCTGCCGGAATTCCCGCATCGGTCGGGGCAAAGCGTCGGCGCGGATCGAATCACCTGTGGCCGCTCGTTCCCGCTCCAGCCGTTGCCGCTCGCGCTGTACCTCGCGAAAGCGCTGGGCGAGATCTTCGCGGTCGTATTTGAGAATCTTGAAGGAGCGCTCGCGCTGCTCGATGGTCTTGTCATCAATGCGATCGGGATCGAGTTGCCGGTCGATCCAGCGCATCACACCGACGCGTGCGACGAGGTCCACTTCGCCGGGGCGGGCGCCGTAGGCGAGCCGATTCAGCGCGTGGAATGCCGAATCGCGCGCCGTGAGCTGAGGAGCCTGCGCGGCAAGCGGGCCGGCGGTGATCGCAGCAGTAAGAAGAAGGAAATGGCGCATTGGTCTATATGCTGACGCGTTCTATCGTGCGAAGTTAATGAATATGCCGCCGCGCCCGCGCCGGAAAAGTCGCCGAGATGAGGGACCGCCACCCACCTGGGGTGAGCGGCTCGCGGCGCTCAAGCGCGTACCGCTGCTGCTGCGGCTCGTGTATCAGACGCACCGTGGCTACACGCTCGCTATCCTCGCGCTCCGTGCAGTGCGGTCGCTCATCCCCGTCGCAGTTCTGTGGATCGGCAAGCTCATCATAGACGCCGTGGTTGCCGGCGTGGCCGTGGTTCAGGCCGGCGGCACGCCGGACTGGCGCCATCTCGTCACACTCGTGGGAATCGAGCTGGGCATCGCGGTCGGGGGAGAGGGGCTGGCGCGACTCTCGTCGCTGCTCGAGAGCCTCCTCGGTGACTTGTTCGGCAACCGGCTCAGCGTGCGGCTGATGGAGCACGCCGCGACGCTCGATTTGGCGCAGTTCGAAAACGCTGAGATTTACGATCATCTCGAACGCGCGCGCCGGCAGACGGTTGGTCGCATCGGACTGTTCACGCTTCTGCTCGGTACGGCGCAGGATCTCATCACCCTCATCGCGCTGGGGAGCGTCCTGCTAGTGCAGCTGCCCTGGCTGCTCCTGCTGCTCACGGTAGCGGTGCTGCCCGCGTTTCTCGGTGAGGCGCATTTCGCCTCGCTCGGGTACTCGCTGCTGTTTCAGTGGACACCGGAACGGCGCCTGCTCGACTACCTGCGCTACATGGGGGCCTCGGACGAATCGGCTAAAGAGGTGAAGCTGTTCGGGCTTTCGAAGTTTCTTGTCGGTCGCTACGCGGAATTGTCCGACCGCTTCTATGCGGAAAACAAGAATCTCGCGGTGCGCCGCAATATTGTGTCCACCTTGCTGGTCACACTCGGGACACTCGGATACTACGGCGCGTATGGCGTCATCGTGTATCGCACGGTGCTCGGCGCGTTCAGCATCGGCACGCTGACGTTCCTGGCCGGCTCGTTCCGCCAGAGCCGGGATCTGATTCAGCGGATCCTGCTCGCGCTATCGCAGATCTACGAGCAGAGCCTGTATCTGCGCGACCTGTTCACGTTCTTCGACGTCCGACCGACGGTCGTCTCGAAGCCTGGCGCCCGGCTGGTGCCCGGGCCCATCCACGCGGGCTTTCGCTTCGAGAACGTCGGATTCCGGTACCCCGGCTCGCAGCGCTGGGCGGTGCGCGGCCTCACCTTCGCGTTCGAGCCGCACGAGCGCATCGCTTTGGTCGGCGAGAACGGCGCGGGCAAAACGACACTCGTGAAACTGCTCGCTCGTCTCTACGATCCCGATGAAGGCCGCATCCTGCTCGATGGCGTCGATTTGCGCGAGTACGATCTGGAAAGCCTGCGCAGGAACATCGGCATCATCTTCCAGGACTTCGTGCGCTACGATTTCATCTTGCGCGAGAACATCGGCGTGAGTCAGGTGGAGGCGTTGGATGATGACGCGCGGATTCGCGAAGCGGCCCGGCGGAGCTTGGCCGATTCGGTGGCGCAGCGCGTCCCGCAGGGCTTCGACCAAATGCTGGGGCGGCGCTTCGAGAACGGCGTCGAGCTGTCGGGGGGAGAATGGCAGAAAGTGGCGCTCGCGCGCGCGTATATGCGCGATGCCCAAGTGCTGATCCTCGACGAGCCCACTGCTGCCCTTGACGCGCGTGCCGAGTACGAGGTGTTCCTGCGGTTTGCGGAGCTGACGAAAGGACGCATGGCCGTCGTGATTTCGCACCGGTTTTCGACGGTGCGAATGGCCGATCGGATTCTCGTGTTGAAAGGCGGCGAGCTCGTGGACGACGGCACGCATGAGGAGCTCGTGGCGCGCGGTGGGCTTTACGCGGAGCTGTTCAGCCTGCAAGCCGCCGGGTACCGCTGAGCTTCGCCTCGGCGCCCGCTTCCGCCGTCAGATCCTTCGGTCCAATTGCCACGCCGATCGACTTCAAAAACTCACTCGGCGGCGTTCCTCCCGCGAAGACCCAGACGTAGTCGTTCGGGATCTCTCGCATCGTGCCGGCCACGTCGAGCTTCACGGTTCGAACGCCGATCTCGACCGGTTGCGAATTGAAGATGACCTGCAGGCGCCCGCCCTTGGTGACTTCCGGCAAGCGTTGTGCGTTGCGTTCCTTGATACGGCTGAACGCCTCTTTGCGATACGACAGGGTGACCCGATTGCCGCGCTGGTGCGCGAGTCCCATCGCGGCCTCGACGGCGCTGTCGCCGCCGCCCACCACGAGGATCTTCGCGTCGGTGTACGCCTCCGCCTCGATTAGGCCGTACATCACTTTGGCGAGCTGCTCGCCCGGAACGTCCAGCTTGCGAGGTGTGCCGCGCCGTCCGAGCGCGAGAATCACGGTCCACGCGCGGTAGCGTCCCTTGGGCGTTTCGATGGTGAATATCCCATCCGCCTCTTTCCGGATGGCCTCCACTTTTTCGTGGGTTTTGACCTCCAATCCGGTGCGGCCGTGCAACTTCTGCCAGAACTTGATGATTTCCTCTTTGGAGATCTGCAACTTGTTGAATTTCCCGTGCAGCGGGAATTCCACCGGGCTCGTCATTACCAGTTTCTGGCGGGGATACTTGGCCACCGTCCCGCCGAATTCGTCCTGCTCGAGCGTGACGTAGGTGAGCTTTTTCTCGATCGCGCGCAGTGAGGCGCTGATGCCGGCCGGGCCGGCCCCCACGATGCACACATCCAACACGCCCGGCGCAACGCGCCCTCTTCGAATGCCGAACAATCTGCCGGCGATGGTATCGACGCAGTCCCGTCCCTCGTTAACGGCGTTCTTGATCAGCGCGAGCCCACCCAGCTCGCCGACGATGTAAAGGTTGGGGACGTTCGTTTCGTGTTGCGGCGAGCGCTGTGGCATGTCGGCGCCGACGCTGGGACTCGCCATCACGATCGTGATTGCGCCCACGGGGCAGGCTTCGGCGCACAGTCCGTGGCCGATACACTTGTGGCCGTTCACGATCCCTGCCTTGCCCGCGATGACAGCGAGAACGTCGCCTTCCGGGCAGGCATCGACGCAGGCTCCACAACCGATGCAGTGAGTGGCGTCGATGTGCGGATGTTGAGCCTGCGGGCCGTCGGATCGCAGCTTGCCACGCTCGGCCGCGGCGCGCGCGGCCGCTTCCGTGCGATTCATGCGGCGGATATGCCGCACGATCGAGATCAGGAGAATCAGGCCGAACACCACGTAGGCGATGGTCATCGATTCCTTGAGTCATTTATGAATCATTTATGAAGGTCACGGCACCTGGCTTGAAGCGAGTCAGGGTGCCGCAAATCGCGCCAGCCGTGGGGCACGCGCGCAGGCGTGATCGGCGGGTCTCGTTCTTGCTCTTGCAGCTTGCGTACCGTGGTCACACGGTGTGCCTTCTCCTGCCCGTGGTGCGGTAAGCTGCGTCACGGATGGTGAACGTCAGACGGAGTAAAACACCTCACGTGAGCCAACCTGTCCAGCGCCTCGATCCCAAGACCGCCAAGCCCATTCAATTCTCCGGCGCGATCGGGACAATTCCCGCGCGGCGCCGAGGTCGTGCTCTGCTCACGCTGCTGCTCATCACGCTCGCGGCCGTGTGTGTGGTCGGAGCTCCGTATTACCTGCTTCCGATGGCTGCGCGCGTGCGCAACCCTTTCCATCCCTGGCTCAAACCCTCGGGCTACATCGGGCAAAGCGCTGGGTTGCTGGCACTACTGCTATTCCTCTTTCTCTGGCTCTATCCGCTGCGCAAGAAGTTTCGCTGGCTTGCGTTCACCGGTGCAATTGTGCGTTGGCTCGATGCGCACGTGCTCGCGGCGCTAGGCCTGCCGCTCCTCGTCGCGGTGCATGCCGCGTGGCGCTTCGGCGGCGTCATCGGTCTCGGCTTCTGGTTCATGATGGTCGTTTGGCTCAGCGGCCTCGTGGGCCGCTATCTCTACGCGCGCATTCCGCGCAGTCGCGCAGGCGTCGAGTTGACTCGCGAGGAGATCGCCGCGCGCCGCGCGGCGTTGCTCGTCCAAATCTCCCAGCACAGTGGACTGGATCACGCGACGATCGATACCGCGCTGCAGCCGGCCGTCGCGTCCGCCCGGCGCACCGGTATCTGGGGCACGCTGACGCGGATGATCGCAGACGACTTCGCGCGGTGGGCTGCGGAACGCCGGCTGCGCAATGCGTGGCATGCCCGCGGCCGGCGCGGCAGCATGGATAAGACGGCAGTCCGCTTGGTGCTGCGCTTTGTACGACAGGAAGTGAAGCTCGCGCAGCAGGTGCGCATGCTCGATGCCACGCATGCCGTCTTCCGCTATTGGCACGTGTTCCACCGCCCCCTGGCCATCGCCGCATTGCTCGCCGTCGTCATTCACGTCGCCGTCGTTGTAGCGCTCGGCGCCACGTGGCTTTGGTGAGACTCGGGGCGGACGGAGCAGCGGCGCTCGTGTTGAGCCTTCTCTGTTTGGGCACACCGCGGCTGGCGAAGGCGCAACTCTCGCCGGGCCCTTTGGCCCGTCCGCACCAGCGCTTCGAAGGCACGCTGCAATGCGTCAAGTGTCATGCCGGTGGTCGAGGTGGCGGCAAGGAACAGATGACCGGCCTCTGTATCAACTGTCACAAGGAGATCGCCTGGCTCTCCGAGCGCGGACGCGGCCTACACGGATCCCCGGCTGTGAAGCCGCAGCGCTGCGCGAGCTGCCATCCGGAGCACGCCGGCGTCGATTTCGCACTCGTGAGCTGGGAAGGCCAGGGGGGATCTGTCGAGCACTTCGAACATGCGCGTGCGGGATGGCCGCTCGAAGGCAGTCACGGGCGGCAGCGCTGCTCGGCCTGTCACAAGACAGGGTTGCGCGTCTCTCCTGTCGTTCGCTATTCGCAGCGGCCGCGATCGGACCCCGGCTGGCTCGGCCTCGAGCGGAGCTGCAGCTCGTGCCACGTCGATGCGCATCGCGGTGCTCTCGATGAGAATTGCCTCAAGTGCCACGACGTCGAGCATTGGAAGCCGGCCCCTCGTTTCGACCATGCGAAGACGAACTACCCTGTTACCGGCGCTCACGAAACGGTGAAATGCGCCGCATGTCACGAGTCGCCGCGGCTGCAACTGGCGAGCACGGCGAGCGGAACTCCCCAGCCGCGATACCGGCCCCTCGAGCATCGGGAATGCTCAGCGTGTCACAGCGACGTCCATCGCGGCCAGCTCGGCGCCGCCTGCAGCCGTTGCCATCAGACGACGTCATTCACGGCCATCAATCGCGGATCATTTGATCACGATCGCACGCGCTACCCGTTGCGTGGACGCCACGCACAGGTCGCTTGCGAGAAGTGTCATGACTTCGCGGCTGGTAAGGTCGCCCGCAACCCTGCGTTCGCGACCTGCAACGCCTGCCATACCCCCGACCCCCATGCGGGCGACGCCACTCTAGCCGGACGCGTGGTAGACTGCGCGTCCTGCCATGCGGTGGAAGGGTGGCGGCCCACGACGTTCACCGTGGCTCAACACCAGCAGACACGGTACCCGCTCGAAGGGCGTCATGCGCAGGCCCCCTGCGCCAGCTGTCACGTGAAGAGCCCGAGCGGCGTGCCGGCGGCATCGCTCGGCTCGGCGGGTGTTTGGATGAGACCCGCGACGGCCACCTGCACGTCGTGTCATATCGATCCGCATGCTGCGCGCTATGCGACTTGCGTGAACTGCCACGATACAGGCGGCTTCCGTCCCGCAACGATCGACGTCGCGGACCACCAGCGTTTTGGCTTCAAGCTGGAAGGCGCGCACCGAGCGGTGCCGTGTTCGAGCTGTCACGACGAAATGCGGCGACCGATGGCCGCATCCACTCTGGCGCTGGCCAGATGGACAGGACCGGCGCTCCTGTTTGCCGCGCCGAAAGGAGGCTGTGCGGGCTGCCACCAAAACCCCCACGGTACGCAGTTCGCCAATCGGTCCAAGGGGGCGGGGTGCGACAACTGCCACGACGCAGAAGTCTTTCGGCCCGCGCGCGGGTTCAACCACGATCGTGACGCCGCGTTCTCGCTGAAAGGCGCCCACGCCAACGTGCCCTGCGCCCGTTGTCATAAGCCGAGTCGCGGAGCCGCAGGCAAGCCAATGATTGTCTACCGAGGGGTTCCCAGCGCCTGCGAGGCATGTCACCGATGAGTATCAAGACCATTGCGTTCGCGATCATGCTGGTCGGGGGCACCTCGTGGGGCGCCCGCGTTTCCTCTGCACAGCAAGCTGTCAAGAGCCCGCATGGGCCACTCACCGCGCCCTGCGGCGCGTGCCATGGGTCCGAAGGGTGGGTCCCCGCCCGTATCACCACCGCGTTCGATCACTCGAAAACGGATTTCAAGCTGGCGGGATCGCATGCCGCGGTGGCCTGTCGCTCGTGCCATTCGAGCCTCGACTTCAAGAGTGCGCCGCGCGACTGCGCGTCCTGCCATCGCGACGTGCATCACGGGGAGCTCGGGGCGGACTGTGCGCGGTGCCATACGCCGCGCAATTTCCTCGATCGTTCAACAATGATGCGCGCGCATCAGGAGACGCGCTTCCCGCTCACCGGCGCGCATATCGCGCTGAACTGCGATCAATGTCACCGGCCGGCTCCACAGGGGCAGTTCACCTTCGTCAACCGGTCCAGCGATTGCGCGACCTGTCATCTTGCCGCGTACACGGCGACCAGCAACCCCAACCATCAGCCCGGCGGCTTCTCCACCAATTGCACGCAATGTCATTCTACGGGCGCCTGGCTCCGTGCCCGCTTCAATCACGCAGGCACACAATTCCCGTTGACCGGCGCTCATGTGGGGCTGACCTGCAACGAGTGCCACGGCGGTGGTGTGTTCGCGGGTAAGAGCAGCGCGTGCGTCTCTTGTCACCAGGCCGTCTATGACGGCACGACCAATCCCAGCCATACCGCTTTGCAGTTCCCCACCGACTGCGTCACGTGTCACTCGACATCTGCGTGGCATCCCGCGCAGTTCGCCGCCCACGACGCGTCGTACTTCCCGATTTACTCTGGAGCGCATCGCGGCAAATGGTCGAGCTGCTCGACCTGTCATACAGTCGTGACAGACTACTCTCAGTTCACCTGTCTGACTTGCCATGACCAGCGCCGAACCGACGAGCACCACCGCGAAGTGAGCGGCTACTCGTATAACAGTCAGGTGTGCTACAGCTGCCACTCCAGGGGTCGCACACCGTGAGTCGGTCCGGCCGGCTCCTTACGCTCGCTTTTCTGGGAATCGTGGCGAGGGCGGCCTACGGACAGGACTCCACACGCGTACGCGCGGCCCTTGTCACATACGTAACGAGCGCATCGGTTTACATCGACGCTGGCCGTGAAGAAGGGTTGCGCGAAGGCGCGCGGGTCCAGGTCGTCCGCGCAGGAGCGGTGATCGCCACGCTCAAAGTCTCCTTTCTCTCCTCGCATCAGGGATCCTGTGAGATCATGAGCCAGACGACGCCGGTTGTCGTAGGCGATTCGGCACGCTTCACCCCAGCGCCGCCGGACGCCGATTCGACGATCGCGGTGTCGCGCCCGTCCTCGCCACGCCCGGCCGGGTCTCGGTCGACGCTGCGTGGCAGGATCGGTGCGCACTATCTCGTTGTCGGCCAGGACGGGGGAGGTGGGTTCACGCAACCTTCTTTCGATTTGTGGGTGGACGGCCGGCCAAATGCCGGGGGGCCGTTAGTGCTCGCCATCGATATCCGCGCTCGCCGCACCGCCAGCAGCCTCCCTGCCGGAACCGTCATCGACGATCAGACCCGTGCGTATCAGCTCGCGCTGGCGTGGAGCCCGCCCACGTCGCCGGCGCGCGTCACGGTCGGACGTCAAATCGCCCTGGGTCTTGCGAGCGTCGGGCTCTACGACGGCGTGTCGGCGGAGCTGCATACCCGGCGCTGGAGTGGCGGGTTGTTCACGGGCACTCAACCCAATCCCGTCAGCCTCGACTTCGCAACCGATGTTGTCGAGGCCGGCGGGTATATCCAGCGCCATGGCAGTAGTCAGAATGGGCGGCTGTGGTCGGCCACCGTTGGCGTGAGCGGGTCGTACCAGAACGGGCATGCGAACCGCGAGTTCGCGTTATTGCAGGGCTCGTATTCCAATCGCCGCCTGGCGGTTTTCGCGTCGCAGGAAATCGATTACTACCGCGCCTGGAAGCGCACGACGGGCACGCCAGCCGTTTCCTTCACGAGCACGTTTGCGACGGTGCGGTATCGCGCGAGTGATCGCATCGACCTCCAGGCAGGCTTCGACAACCGTCGCAACGTCCTGCTGTACCGCGACGTCGTCAATCCTGTCACCACGTTCGACGATGCGTTCCGCCAAGGCGTGTGGGCCGGCATGTACCTCCGGTTTGCCCGGCGCTACCTGGTCGGGCTGGATGCACGGCGCAGTAGTGGTGGCGTGACGGGCACGGCGGACGCGGTGACGGCCACCTTCGGTGCTGATCGAGTGGCCGGCACCATCGTTGGGCTGCGGGCACGAACCACGTACTACCACAGTCCCGCGCTCGACGGCTGGCTCCAGTCAGCGTCGCTGGCCGCCTACCCCGGCATCATGCACATCGAGTTGTCAGGAGGAGTGCGGAACGAGCGCGAGCGTTTCGCGCTCGCCAATTCGACGACTACCTGGATTGCCGGCGATCTCGATGTGAGCCTCGCGCGCGTTTGGTATCTCATGTTGTCCGGCACCGTCGAGCATGGCGCCGAGCGCACCACTCAACTGTATGGCGGCTTCAACGTGCGTTTTTAGCGCTCCAGCGCCGGTGCAGGTCTGAGGTTGCCCCCATCCGCGACGAATTGCCATCCGCCATTCGGCTGGCGCTTCCATATAGTCAAGTACTTGCTGTACTGATTGAGCGAGCGGATGACCGCTTCCCCCACCGTGCAGCCGAGGTCGCCGGATTGGGCGATGTCGGCGGCCACGGGCCGCCATTCGAGCACCGCTCCCGCGGGGAAGCGATCGAAAGCCGTACCGATCGCCTCGCGCCCTTCATTCATTTGAGGTCCGGAGCCGAACGTAATCGCGTGCTCCGCAGCGTAAGTGACGAACGCCTGCTTCGCGCCGCGCGCGACCGACAGTGCGGCGAACGCGGAATCGGCCTGAAGCAGCTCGCGCGGATTCGGCCGCCCGCGCACCGGAGCTGTCTCGTCTCGCTTGCCCACCAGTCGCGCCGGCACCGAATCCCGCATCGGCAGCGTGCCGGCGAACGCAGCGAGCCGCCAGCCGTCCGGCTCTTTGCGCCAACACGCCAGATATTTGCCGCGTGTACCTTCGGACCGCGTCCATCCCACTGTGTAGCCGAGCGAGCCATCGAGCGAAACATCCGCAAAAACAGGCTCGCGCCGGAGACTGCGCGCGACCTTGGCATCGGCGAGAAACGTGGTGATCTGGCTTGCGCCCCGGACCAGTGGCGAGCCGGGATGCAGGTAGACGGCACTGTCGGTAAAGGCCGCCCCATCCAGAACAAGTGTGCTATCGGCGGCGAGCAGCGCGCGACGATCGGCCGCCCGATCGGGTGCGCTGATTACGAACAGCACAAGTCCAAGAAGCACGGTTCGCATGGGTATCCTCCCGGCGCCAATCTGCCTGCAATCCTTCACGCCGCGTAGAGGGGATGCGTTATCGGCATGTGAATTTCACACAGTTCTGACCGCTCCCGCCAATGTGCCTTTCGTAGCATGCTACAATGAGGCTCATGAAGCGGGCTCTGCTGGTGTTCGGCGCCTGGACGGCGGTCGCGCTGCTGTTCGCGATTCAAATGCGCTACCAGGTCGTGCAGGGAAGCACCACGCCCACTCCTCCGCGACCCTGGGGATGGATCATCGCGTGGCAGCTGAGTGGCTGGTGGAGTTGGGCGCTATTCACGGCGCCGGTCTGCGCATTCGCCGCGTGGGCGGTGCGCATCCGCCGCCCCGTGGCCATCATCGCCGCACACTTGCCCATGGCCCTTCTGATCGGCGTCGCGTGCGCCGCGTTCGAAGGGGCGGTGAAGTGGGCGCTCGGACTGTATCGCACACCGCAGACCTTCGTCACCGGTATGACCCACTCCGTGCAGCTGTACTGGACCTTCAACCTGCTCGTCTACGCGATGGTGGCAGGACTGTACCATGCGTGGCGGGCGTCGCGGCTCGAGATGCAGCTGATGCAGGCGCGGCTCGACGCCCTGGTCGGGCAGCTCCAGCCGCACTTCCTCTTTAATACGCTGCACACGATCTCGGCTTTCGTGCTCGAGGATCCCAAGCAGGCCAATCGCATGATCACGCGACTGTCGGAGCTGCTGCGCCAGTCGTTCAACCGCGATCGCGGCCCGCTCGTGACACTGGAGGAAGAGCTCGAGTTGCTGGACCATTACGTGGCGATACAGGAGGCCCGCTTCGGTGAGCGCCTGCGGGTCACGTTTCGCGTGGACCCGCGCGCGGCTTCCGCCGTCGTTCCGACGCTCCTGTTGCAACCGCTGGTCGAGAACGCGATCCGGCACGGCGCCGCGCCCCACGGCGGGGTCGCGGAGGTGGAGATCGCCGCGACGCGCTCTGGAGATCGGCTCCATCTCGAGGTGCGCGACAACGGACCGGGTCTCGCGGGGAACGGTGGCGCCGGGGCCGGCCTCGGGCTGTCGAACACGCGAGCACGTCTCGCGGAACTGTACGGTGCGAGTCACCGCTTCGATCTGGTCAACGCTGCGCCGCCCGCAAGCGGGGCAGTTGCGACGATCGACATTCCATTCAGCGATCATGCGCGCGATCATCGTTGACGACGAAGCGCCGGCGCGGCGCAGGCTGCGGGGCGTGCTGCAGCAGATCCCAGCCGTCACGCGCATCGACGAGTGCGCGAGCGGCCGCGACGCCGTCGAGCTGCTGAAGCGCGGCGCCCCCGATCTCGTCTTTCTCGACATCCAGATGCCGGACCTCGACGGCTTTGCGGTCGCAGCCGCGGCGTCGCCCGAACGACCTCCCGCGATCGTATTCGTCACCGCCTACGACGAACACGCCGTCCGTGCGTTTGAGATTCAGGCATTCGACTATCTGCTGAAGCCGTTCGACGACGAGCGCGTGATCGGCACGGTCAAACGGGCGGAAGAATTCCTCGATTGGATACGGCGTGAGGGAGAGGGAGACGCGACCTTGACCGGCTTCGGCGAAGTCACGGTGGACTTCGCCACCCATCAGGTCCGCCGGTCAGGCCGGGCGGCGGAGCTGCGCCCGAAGGAGTACGCGCTCCTCGTCGCGCTGCTCAAGCGCGGCGGGCGCGTGGCAAGCCGTCTCGAGCTGCTGCGTGAAGTCTGGGGATACGCTGAGGATGTGATGAGCCGGACGGTGGACACGCACGTCGCGATGCTGCGCCGCAAATTGGAGCGCGACCCGGCGCATCCGCGCCACATCATTACGGTACGAACCTTCGGCTACAGAATCGAACGGTAAGAAGGAGCTCCCTGTTAGAACATCCGATCCGCAATGCGCTCTGCAATCGCCTGAGGCTCCCCGCTCGAACGATTCGTCAGAATGACGATCGTGAGCCGGCGATCGGGGAAGCGCAAAATCGCGTTGCGGAAGCCGCTCGTCTCCCCGGTGTGTCGCCAGCGCTTTTCGCCGCGATACGTATCGATGAACCAGCCGAACCCATATTCCGTCGCGGCGCCGCGGGGTAATTGCGGCGGCGTTGTCGCGCGTGCCATCAGATCGGCGCCGACCAACGTACCCTCGCTCAGCGCGCGATCCCAGCGCGCCATATCATCGACATTGCTATAGATCCCGCCGTCGCCCAGCGTCGCGCTGGTCACACTCTGATCGGTCTGCTCAAAAACCCCTCCACGTGGGGAGTAGCCATACGCGCGATGCCGGACGGTATCCGCTCCTTCGACGTGCGCGACGGTGGCGGTCATGCCCAGTGGGCCGAAGACCCTCGTCTGGAGGAATTGGGGGAACGTCATCCCCGACACTCGCGCCACGATCATGCCGAGCAACACGTACCCCGAGTTGCTGTAGCTATAGGCCGTGCCGGCGGAAAAGTAGACCGAGTCCTTGGACGCGAGCATGGTCAGCACATCCTGGTCATCGAGCTGCGTCGTACGGCTTTCGGGAATCAGGTCTTCGTAATCCACCAGCCCCGACGTGTGGTTGAGTAGATGCCGAATCGTGACCGGTGCGGCGACGGATGGCAGCTCCTGCAGGATGCTGCGCACCGGCTGGTCGAGCTGGAGCTTGCCGTCCTTGACCAGCAGCATGATGCACATCGCCGTGAATTGCTTCGAGATCGAGGCGAGCCGGTAATTCGTCTCCGGGGTGGCTGTCACCTTGCGCTCGAGATCAGCCATGCCGTAGGCGCGCCGCGCCACCATCGTTCCAGCGCGAATAACAATGACGCTCGCGCCGGGCTTCGGTGGTCCGCTGTACGCCGCGAACAGCGAATCGATCGCGCGCAGATCGTCAGCCACGTCTCCAGGTCCTCTCTGGCTCGTCGCGCATGCCGCGGTCAGCGCCATCGCGGCGGTCAGGGTTTGGAAGCGGCGTACCAGGCGTCCCACGTCTCCAGAGCGGATCCGATGGTGAGTTGTTGCTGGTAGCGAACGAGGGGCATGCGGAGCAACAAGGGTTCGAGACCAAGTTTCTCGAGCCACCGCTCATCGCTGAGCCGGGCCGCCGCGAGCCCGAGCTCCCTGAAGCGTCGGGAATCGCGATCGATGAGCGCACCCACGCCGAATTTCTGTGCGAAGCGGCGCAGCTCACCGAGAGCAGCGGCGCGCTCGTTCAAATCGACAAAGTGGACCTTGATCCGGCGCTCGGCGAAGAACCGCAGCGCCGCACGCGTATCGGCGCTCTTGCGGACGCCGAAGACTTGCACGTCCACAGTGAGTTAGTGGGGGACCGTCTTGACTTCGATCGCACCGAGCAGGTGGCCGGGACCAAACTGGGCTTCAGCACTGCTGGGCGAGTAGTAGCGCACGTAGGCGGCAGAGCTCCACCTCAGCGAGCGCAAGCTCGCGAACCCACCGTAGCGAGTGCCATCGACGTACACGATGAGCTGCGCCTGGTTCTGCCGCACGACGGCCGTCGGTCGGGCGCGCATTTCCCAAGCGGGCCGTAGCTGGCGCACCGCGTCGAACACCGTGGACCCACGCGTTTTCGCGAGCTCGTCCGCGGTAATGACGTCGGAATCGGTACTGGGCGTGGGCGACGTGCCTCTTTCCGCATTGGAGCTCGAACAGGCACCCAGCAGTATCGCGGCGACAAACGTGAGGAACCTCATCATCAAGAAAGTACCACGTTTCCCGCTCTCGTCTATATTCCTCGCTCCTTCGCGAGGGCAAATGAGTCCCCGATCCAAAGTTATCTGCGCTGCCATCCTGTTCTCGAGTGGCGGCGCGGCCATCAAGTTCACCACCTTCCCGGCGTGGCAGCTCGCGGCGTTCCGCGCCGCCCTCGCGCTGTGCACGATCCTTGTGCTGTTGCCCGAGACGCGACGGGGATGGACGTGGCGAACGATCGCCGTCGGGTTCGCTTACGCGGCCACGACGCTGCTCTATGTGCAGGCCAACAAACACACGACGGCTGCCAGCGCGATTTTCCTGCAGTCCACCAGTCCCCTCTTCATCCTGTTGCTCGCACCACTGCTGCTCGGTGAGCACGCGAATCGGCGGGATTTCGCGCAAATCGCCGTAATGGCGGTGGGGCTGGGGTTGTTCTTTCTCGGCACCGATCGGCCGTCTGCGACGGCACCGAATCCCGCGGTGGGCAACGTGCTCGCGTCCGTATGCGCGGTGACATGGGCGTTCACCGTGATCGGGTATCGCTGGCTCTCCGCGCGCGGAGCGTCAGTCGCGTCGGCCGCTGTCGCGGGGAATCTGATCGCGAGCATCACCGCGCTACTGATGGCTGGCTCGCTCATCGCGGGCCGGCCGGTCGACTGGGTTGTCGTCACGCTGTTGGGCGTATTCCAGCTCGGCGTACCGTATCTCTTTCTGGCGCGTGCCGTGCCCCAGCTGCGGGCGCTCGAGGTAGGCCTCTTCCTTCTTATAGAGCCGGTCCTGAACCCCATCTGGACGTGGATAGTTCATGGGGAGACACCCGGGGCGGCGACGCTGATCGGCGGCGCGCTGATCCTCGGCGCGACAGCGGGGCGAACGATTGTCGACGCGCGGCAGGTCAGCCGTGAGAGGCTCGCGGCGTGAAGGCAAAAACGGGCTAGTTGTTCGGGAGCATCGTGGCTGGGGTTGGGGTGGAGACGATATCGAAGGCGGCGCTCGTGGTCCCCGTGAGACCGGTGGATGTGGCCGCCAGCGTGTAGGCATTGCCCGCGTTGTTGATACTCAAGGTGGAGAACACCGCGACCCCACTCACGGCTGCGACCGCGGTGGTGCCCGAGAGCGTCCCGCCCGCCGGGTTGGTGCCGATCGCGACCGTGACCGGGCCGGTGAAACTGGTAACCGTGTTGCCGAAGTTATCCTGGGCCGCGACACGCACCGCCGGGGTGATGACTACGCCCGTGGTGGTGGTACCGGGCTGCACGGTGAAGCTGAGCTGCGTCGCCGCGCCGGGCGTGATGCTGAACGCGCCGCTGGTCCGGGTCAGGCTGCCCGCCGTGGCCAGGAGCCGGTAGCCCGTGCCGCTCTTGTCGATGCTCAGCGTCGAGAACGTAGCCACGCCCGCGACGGCGGTCGCTGTAGTCGTGCCCGAGAGCGTCCCGCCGCCGGGGTTTACGCCAATCGTCAGCGTCACGGCGCCGGTGAAGTTGGAAACGGTGTTGCCCAGCGAATCCCGCGCGGCGACCTGGACCGGCGGGAGTGACACCCCGGCCGGCGTGGTCACCGGCTGCGCGGTGAATACGAGCTGGGTGACCGCGCTGGGAGCGACGTCGAACGGCTGGCTCGTCACTCCGCTGAGCCCGCTGGCGCCGGCAAACAGCGTATAGCCGGTACCGCTGCGATTCACATTGATGGTCGGGAACGTGGCAACGCCGGCCACCGCAGCCACGGTGCGGGTACCCCGCAGGTTGGCCCCAGGAGTCCCGGTCCCCACCGTGAGGTCGACGGTCACGTTGCCCGTGAAATCCGTGTCCGTGTTGCCGAACGCATCACG
>DATFEG010000144.1:0-6564 GCA_035251445.1 Gemmatimonadales bacterium
GGTTCTGGGGTGACTGGATGGAGGCACCCTATCGTCAGGTAACGGGTGGACCGATCGACTACCTGATGCTCGACTACCTCGCCGAAGTGACGATGTCCATCCTCCAGAAACAGAAGTCACGTGACCCATCGCTGGGCTACGCCACTGACTTCGTCACGCAAATGGAGCGCATCCTGCCGATCGTAGTCGAGCGGGGGATCAAGGTGACGGCGAACGCGGGCGGGGTGAACCCCCGTGCCTGCGCCGCCGCCGTGGCCGACGTGGCGCGCAAGCTGGGCCTGCGCGGCAAGCTCAAGATCGGCGTCGTCACGGGCGACGATCTGCTCGACCGCCTCGACGGGCTGGTCGCTCGGGGCCACCAGCTCGCGAACCTGGACACCAACCGGCCGCTGCGCGACATCCGCGACCGGGTTCTCTCGGCAAACGCCTATCTGGGCGCGGCGCCGGTTGTGGACGCGCTGGAACGCGGCGCCCAGCTCGTCATCACGGGGCGCGTCACGGACACCGGCTTGACGCTCGGTCCATTAATGCACGCCTTTGGGTGGGCGCGTGATGCCTGGGATCTGATCGCCGCTGGAACGGTGGCGGGGCATATCATCGAATGCGGCGCTCAGGCGAGCGGCGGAAACTGCCTGCGCGACTGGGAGCGTGTGCCTGACCTCGCCAACGTGGGTTATCCGATCGTCGAGGCACAGGCCGACGGCACATTCGAGGTGATCAAACATCCCCAAACGGGGGGCCGTATCGACGTGCCGGCCGTAACCGAGCAGCTCGTCTACGAGATGGGAGACCCGCACGAGTATATCACCCCCGATGGCATCGCGGACTTTACGACTATCCAACTGGCTCAGGTGGCAAAGGATAGGGTTCGGGTGTCAGGTATCAGGGGAAGGCCCGCGACAGACAAACTCAAAGTCTCGATCGCCTACTTCTATGGCTACAAAGCCGTGGGGACGCTCGTGTACGCCTGGCCTGACGCGCTGAAAAAAGCTCAGGCCGCGGATCGTGTGCTCCGCCAGCGGCTCGATGATCTCGGGCTCAAGTTCGAAGCCATCCATACGGAGTTCGTCGGCGCGTCGGCGACGCACGGCGCTCTCGCGCTCGCGGACATCAACGGGAGTGAGATTCCCGAGGTACAATTGCGTATCGGCGTCCGTGCCGCTGACAAGAAACCGGTGGACCGGTTCACCAGGGAGATCGCACCGTTGATTCTCAATGGTCCACCCAGTGTCACCGGGTTCGCCGGTGGGCGTCCGAAGCCCGAGGAGATCGTCGCGTACTGGCCGGCGTTGATTGACAGAACGGTGGTGTCTCCAACGATCGAGATGGTGGACGCATGAAGAGGCAACGGCGGTCAGGCGAACGAACAACAAAGGCGGCGGTCGGAGGGGCAACGAAGCGGCGGTTGCGAACCGTGCGCCTGGTCGACATCGCCCATGCCCGATCTGGTGACAAAGGCGATACCGCCAACATCGGATTGATCGCACTGAGACCGGAGGACTACCCGCTGCTCGTCAAGCACGTGACGGCCGCACGCGTTGCTCGACATTTTAAGGGGATCATCACGGGTTCTGTCGAGCGGTTCGAGCTGCCCAATCTCAACGCGCTGAACTTCTTGTTGCACGGCGCGCTCGATGGCGGCGGAACGACGTCATTGAAGACAGATGCGCAGGGAAAAGTGTTCTCCACTGCGCTGCTGCGCATGGAAATCGAGGTCGGCCGGTGAGCGAGCGCGTCCTCGTCGAGGTGGCCGGCGGCATTCTCACCGCGACGCTCAACCGCGAGGACAAGCGCAACGCCATCGACACGGCAATGATCGATGCGCTGCTGGCCATGCTCGAGCGCGCCGATCTCGATGCCGGCGTGCGGGTCGTCGCGATTCGCGGTGCCGGCCGGGAGTTCTGCGCCGGGATGGATCTCAACGAGCTGCTGGCGTCCGCGGATCAAACCCTCGAGCAAAACCGCAAGGCGGCGCTGCACTTCGCCCAGATCTTCGTACGCATGCGCCGCCTCCCCAAGCCGGTCGTCGCGTTGGTGCGGGGACGGGCGCTCGCCGGCGGCTGCGGACTCGCGACGGCGTGCGATCTGATTCTCGCATCGGAATCGGCCCAGTTTGGATATCCCGAGGTGCAGCGCGGCTTCGTGCCGGCGATCGTCATGACGATGCTGCGCCGCGCCGTGAGCGAAAAGGTAGCGTTCGACCTGGCGACCACGGGACGTCTGCTCGGTGGGACCGAGGCCGCCGCCGCCGGGCTCGTATCGCGGGTATATGAAGACGCGGATTTCGAGGAGCAGGCTGGTGAGGTGCTGCGCGTGTTAGCCGAAGCGAGCGCCTCCGCGCTCGCGTTCACCAAGCAGCAGTTCTACCAGCTCGACGGACTAGGTTTCGAGGAGGGTCTGCGGCTGGGAGCCGATGTCAACGCGGTAAGCCGCAGCACGCCCGATTTCCGGGCGGCACTGAGCGCCTTTCTGAGGAAATGAGGAGAGCATGCGCGATTTGAACGTTCCGATGTACGACCCCGAGCTGGTTCGCCCGATGCGCGAGGAGCTGACGCGCCTGGGCTTTGAAGAGCTCCGCACTCCCGCTGCCGTGGACGCCGTGCTCGCGAGCGAGCGCGCGCCGACGCTCGTCGTCGTCAACTCGGTCTGCGGCTGCGCCGCGCGCAACGCCCGGCCCGCCGCCGCGCTCGCGATTCAACATGCACGCCGGCCGGCCCGCCTCGTCACGGTATTTGCGGGACAGGATGCCGATGCGACGGCGCGCGCGCGGAGCTACTTCACAGGGTACCAACCATCCTCGCCCCAGATCGCCCTGTTCAAGGATGGGCGGCTCGTGTTCATGCTGGAGCGCCGCAACATCGAGGGTCGCCACGCCCGTGATATCGCCGCTGATCTGACGGCCGCGTTTGACCAATACTGTTAAGACGACGGTAGGGAAGCGACGGTGGGTGAGACGACGGTAGGTGAAGCGGACCGTCGCTTCATCTACCGTCGCTCTATCTACCGTCGCTTTAGAGAATCTTCCCGCGTCTCACCCGGAAGTCGACAATTTCCGACATCCAGCTCCACAGCGAGTCCTGACGCTCGGGCGGCCTGCCTGACACGACGTGGCGGTGCCAGCCTTGCATGACCTGCCAGTCCTGGGTCCACAGGCGCACCCGCTTGCGCGGAACCTGCTGCTCCCAGAGCTGAGCGACGCGCGGGGTCGCGTAGAGCAACCGCACCGTCACACTGCGGGAGAGGTACTCCAGCGGTGTGAGATCGATTCGCTGATATCGATCCTCGGTAGAAATGCGACCGGCGCCGGGGAAATCGGGCTCGCCGTCGGAGAACATAACGATGCTGAGCGGCGAGAGTACCAGGTTCTGCCGTCTGACGTGGACCGACACGCGCTTAAAGAACGTGTTGAAGTCGGTGAGCGGATCGACCTCGGGGAACCACAACCGGAGGTCGCGCTCAATTTCCGCTACCGATTTGCCGTTGAGATCCTGGATGGGATGAAACGCCTTCGGTTGGTTGACCTGTTGCCCTCCCATGGACCCGATAAATACGTCTGTCGGCTGGCGTAGCCCACCCAAGCCGTTGAGATGGCCATAGATGTAGAGCGCCGCGAATTCGACGCTCCGATCGAAATGCCCGCTCTGGCGAAACGAGCCGCTCACGTCCAGCCCGACCACGAGCGTCGAACGCGGCGGTCCCGCGTTTTCCGGAGGCTTGCAGCCGATCAGCCCGAGCGCCAGCAGCCCTGCGACCGCGCGCCTCATTGGGTCACCTGTCCGCTGGCGCGGGCGGGGAAGTGCGTCGCCGCCATCACCTCGTCGATCGACTTGAAGGGCAGGGTAAAGTGGCCGCGGCCCGTGAATACCACGAACAGGAAGTTGAGCGCCGCCGCGACGACCTGCAGCACGGGCAGCGAGACCAGCTCGAAGAGCTCGCGCGCTTCCTTGCGGAACCAATCGCGCTCGGCCTTGAGCGCGGCAATCGGGCCTTTCCAGTAGTCCGCCATGCCGCCCGCTCCCTGACCGGCTCCCGGGTCGATGCCGAGTGGTTGCCGGCTGATCACCGCGATCATCGCGGGCGCGCCGAAGCGGCCGAACAGGAACCACGTCATACCGCGCACGCCGACCCACGCGAAGAACGCGAGCCCGAGCGTCCCGATCACGCCCAGTGTGACACCTTGTTGCGCAAGCCACGGCGTCATCGCGTCCACCATTTCGCGATAGAGGAAGAGCACTTCAAACATCGCGACGGCGATTTCGACCAGGATCATGAACACGATATTGCCGGTCTGTCTCGCCAGGATGGCATCGTTCAGCACCTGAATGCACGCGAAGCTGCCCGCGATGATGATGCCGAGGAAGATCCACAGCAGCGTGACGAGCGCGAAGGCATTGACCTCGTAGCCAGTCAGGTCGGCGAGCAGCTCGGCCATCGTGGGGCGCAGCGTGAACGTGAAGATCGTCGCTTCGACCGCGGACCAGACGAGCAGCAGGATGAACGCCGCCCAGGGAACGCCCGGACGCCGCGATGACGCGTCGAGCATTGCCAGCGGCGACGTAATCGCGCCCTTGAGTGTGCCCCAGATGAGCTGCACACTGAGCTTCATGAGTCCCCACACCCAACCGATCAGCACGATGACAAACTTCACGAGCCCCGCCCAGTAGAACCACACCATGCGCAGGGCATCCCACCAGGCGAGGGCGACCGATTGCAGCAACAAGACGGAGCGGCCCAGGCGGAAGGGAATCGTGTAGAGCGAGACCATCGTGCCCCAGACGCCGGCGATGAACGCACCCGCCGGCAGCACGAGCAGGATGGACACACCGGCGAGGGTCCAAAAGGAGTTGCTCTGAAGGAGCCCACTGAAAACTCTGGACTGAAAAGGAACAATCCACGCGAGCCCGGCCATCACCCAATCGAACAGCTGCGAGAGGATGAAGGCCCACTGCTGGGTCTGCGCGGCGGTGGCGACGTCTGGCATCAGGCGCTCCGGAGAGGGGAATCGACCGGACATTCTTTCAGCCGGGACATCTTTACAGATGTGACGACTACAAGGCGTGATGGGCGTCACTCCCACGGCACGACTTGCGCGAAGTGCCGAAACGGCACAATCATCTCGTGTGTCGGATGAACACAAACGGTTGATTGTCGTCGGCGATCGCGTGCTCATCTCTCCTGAAGAAGGAGAGGAGCGCACCAACGTCGGCCTGTATCTACCGCCCTCAGCGATCGAAGGTCGCCAGGTACAAGGCGGCCGCATCGTCGCGACCGGTCCCGGCACACCAATGGCCGAGCCCGCCAGCATGGACGAGGAGCCGTGGAAGATTCATGGCCCCGACGTGAAGTACGTCCCGATGCAGGCTGAAATGGGAGACTACGCGTTGTTCTTCCGCAAAGCCGCCGTCGAAATCACATTCGAAGGCAAGACCTATCTCGTCGTGCCCCAAGCTGCCATACTCGTGCTGGTGCGGGGGAAGGGCGACGGTAGATGAGACGACGGTAGATAAGGCGACGCCTCATCTACCGTCGATTCATTATGGCTGCACCGCGACCGGAAGTTGCATCCTCAGATTGTGAACCAGAAACGCCCACCGGTCGGTCTGCTCTTCAATGATCTTCGCGGTAGGTTTGCCGGCCCCATGGCCTGCTTTGGTCTCGATTCGAATCAGCACGGGCGCGGGCCCCGCCTGCGTCGCCTGCAGCGCCGCCGCGTATTTGAATGAATGGCCCGGTACGACGCGATCGTCATGATCGGCAGTGGTGATCAGCGTCGGCGGATACTGCGTCCCGGGCTTCATGTTGTGCAGCGGCGAGTAGCGATAGAGAAACGGAAAGTGTGCAACGCTGTCGGCCGAGCCGTACTCCGTGACCCACGCCCACCCGATCGTGAACTTGTGAAAGCGCAGCATGTCCATGACACCTACCGCGGGGATCGCCGCGCCAACGAGCTCGGGGCGCTGATTCAGCACCGCGCCGACCAGCAGTCCACCGTTAGATCCCCCGCCAATCGCCAGCTTGGGAGGAGACGTGTATCGCTCGGCAATCAGGTATTCCGCAGCCGCAATGAAGTCGTCGAACACGTTTTGTTTGCGCTCGAGCATCCCCGCCTGATGCCAATCCTCCCCGTATTCCGCACCACCCCGCAACACCGCCTGCGCGAACACGCCCCCCATCTCGAGCCACGCCAGCACGCCGATCGAGAATGCCGGCGTCATGTTGACGTTGAATCCGCCGTAGCCGTAGAGATAGGTCGCATTCGACCCGTCTTTCTTGAGCCCCTTCTTGTGCGTCAGGAACAGCGGCGCGCGAGTGCCGTCTTTGCTGCGATAGAAAATCTGAATCGTTTCGTAGCCGGACGGATCGAAGGCGATCTCCGGCGCTTTGAACACGGTCGACTTTCCGGACTTGAAATCGTGGCGGAAGATCGTGGTCGGGTAGAGAAACGACGTGAAGGCGTAGAACATCTCGTCGTCGCGCCGCTCGCCGGTGACTTGCGCGATCGAGCCGATGGTGGGGAGCGCGACATCGCCCACCGCCTTGCCGTCGAGACGGTACAACTTGAGC